>JBBQWX010000293.1:0-1501 GCA_038210185.1 Actinomycetales bacterium | reverse complement strand
CGCCTCGGCCGCCGCCAGGGTGCCGTCGCCGCCGTCGGCGACCGGCAGGCACAGGATGTCCAGGTCCGAGCGGTAGGTGAGCAGCCCCCGGCGTACCGCCTGTGCCACTTCCGCAGCCGGCAGCGAACCCTTGAACTTGTCAGGCGCAATCACGATTCGGGTCATGGTCCCATTCTGGCGCCTACCTGCTGTGTGACCTCAGGCACCGACCAGAACGGCTGTCAGACCAACGGCATACAGCGAAGGCCCGTAGTGCCCGTAGCCGAGGGTGGGTCTGTGGGGACCTTGCCTTCGCCGGACCGGACCCGGACGCATCCACCAGCCTCTTCCCCTCAGCTCGTGAAATCCCCAGGGGCCAGTTGACACCGCCCTCGAATTGCCCCCGTCATCCCACCCGACCAATAGCATTGACCGCAATCTGGGAGGTGCGGACAACTCATGCGTGTGAACCCGTTCGAGGTTGGCGTTGATGGTGGGCTGCTGCGCGGGTCTGTGGTTGGCCGGGGCGACGCCGTGCTGCTGCTTCATGGAGGACCGGGCCTTCCCTGGACCTACCTGCAACCGTTGGCGGACGAGGTCTCGGACGGCTACCGGGTGGCGGCATACCAGCAGCGCGGCTTGCCACCGTCGACCGCGGGTGCCCCCTTCGACGTGTCCAGCCAGGTTGCAGACGTGGTGGCGGTGCTTGACGGCCTGGAGTGGGAGCGGGCCGTCGTGATCGGGCACTCCTGGGGGGGTCACCTGCTGCTGCACTTGCTCGCCGCGCATCCCGAGCGGGTCACCGCCGCAATGGTCCTCGACCCGCTCGGAGGGGTCGAGGACGGCGGCGAGGCCGCGTTCGAAGCCGAGCTGATCCGCCGTACACCCGCAAAGGATGTCGAGCGGTTGGAGGAGCTGGACCGACAGTCCTTGGGCGGCCGGGCCACGGAAGCCGACGCCGTGGAGTCGATAAGGCTGCTTTGGCCGGCGTACTTCGCCAACCCGGCTGCGGCGCCGCCTTGCCCCGATCTTCAACTTTCGGTTGAGGCGTACTCAGCGACGTACGAGTCGCTGCGGACCGAGCTCCCCGCCCTGGCCGGGCGACTCGAAGGTCTTGCGGTACCAACCCTGTTCGTGCACGGCTCGGCCAGTCCGATGCCGGTCACGGCGTCGACTGAGACCGCCCAGGCGATCGGCCCCGCCGCTGCGGTCCACGTGCTCCACGGCGTCGGCCACTTCGCCTGGCTCGAACGTCCCGGAGCAGTCCGGGCTGCCCTGGACCGCCTCGCCAACGCCTGACCCGGGACTGGGTACGACGATCCAAGACGGAGGTCATGAGCGGCGGCAGCAACCTTCTCGGACAGTTCCTCCACGAGGGCTTGGGCCGCGCTCACTGGTGATCGGCAGCTGAGCGCGCCATTCGCTCCCCCGCCACCGGGGTCAGCCACGCGCCCAGGACCGGGAAGATAGCCACCGCCGCGAATGCCCACGGAAAGCCGCGCGACCCCGCCAGCGCGCCCAC
>JBBQWX010000292.1:0-1599 GCA_038210185.1 Actinomycetales bacterium | reverse complement strand
GGAAGGTACTGGCTGCGCACCACCACGTAGACGCTGTCGATCTGCACCACACCGACGGTGTCGACCACCCGCTGCACGTCGCGCACGCCCGGGTCGGCCGGCCGGGGCCGCGCGAACCCTTGGGCAGCCAGCGCGATGCGGCTCGCGGCACGGGTGGAGAGGTGTACGGCGACCGGCGGGTCACTCATCCGTCGGGAGCAGGTGCTGCCGGTGCGCGTAGACGGCCGCCTCCACCCGCGAGTGCAGGTGCAGCTTCTCGAGGATGTTGCGGACGTGGTTCTTGACGGTGTTCTCGGAGATGCCGAGCCGTTCGGCGATCTCGCGGTTGGCCAGGCCGCGGGCCACCAGGCGCAGGACCTCGACCTCGCGGTCGGTGAGCAGCGGCGCGGTGCCGGTGACCGGCTCGGGGTCCTGGCTGAGCCGGGTGAACTCGGCCAGGAGGGTGGCGGCCATCCCCGGCGGGATGATCGCCTGGCCGTCGTAGACCCGGCGCACGGCGGCGGCCACCTCCTCACCCGGAAGGTCCTTGAGCAGGTAGCCGCTTGCCCCGGCCTTGATCGCCTCGAACAGGTCCGACTCGTCGTCGGACATCGTCAGCATGAGGATCCGGGCACCGGGCACGGCCTCGCGGATCCGGCGGCAGGCCTCGATGCCGCCCATGCCCGGCATCCGCACGTCCATCAGCACGACGTCGGGCACCACCTGCGCACACACCTTGACGGCGTCGAAGCCGTTGCTCGCCTCGCCGACCACCACCGCGGCACCGTCGAGCTCGACGACCACTCGCATGCCACGCCGGTAGAGGTCGTGGTCGTCGGCGATCATCACGCGCACCGGCGGCAGCACGGCGCCCGGGGTGGCGCTCGAGATCACGTCGGCGGCGGGCACGGGCACATCGTTGCAGTTCCGGGCCCTCGGTGCCCAGAGGAACGCCGGAAAAGCCGCGGCTCAGGAAGCGGCCGCCTCGACCTCGGGGGCATCGGGCCGGCCCGACGCGTCGGGCAGCGAGCCATCGAGGTCGAGGTGCAGGACGCCGTAGCTCCAGCCGTGGCGGCGGTAGACGACGCTCGCGCGGTCGGTGTCGACGTCGTGGAAGAGGTAGAAGTCGTGGCCGACCAGCTCCATCTCGCTCAGGGCGTCGGAGAGCGTCATCGGGGCGGAGCGGTGCACCTTCTCGCGGACCTCGACCGGGGAGTCACCGAACGGGTCGGCGTCGTCGGCCGCGCCGACGGGGCCACCCTCGGCCGGGGTGACGATGCGCGCGGTCGCACTGGCAACCGACTCGGGAGTGCGACGCCCGCGGTGGACCTGTCGCCGGTCCTTCTGACGCCTGAGCCGCTCCATCAGCTTGTCGATCGCCAGGTCGAGGGCGGCGTACTTGTCCTCGACGCACGCCTCGGCCCGCACCACGGGCCCCTTGGCGTAGCAGGTGATCTCGACCTTGTCACAGACCTCCGACTGACGGCGGTTGGGCTCATGACTCACCAGGACCTCGACCCGACGGGTGCGGGGCTCGAGCTGGGTGATCTTCTCGAGCTTCTCCTCGATGTGTGCCCGGAAGCGGTCGGAGACGGTCAGGTGCCGTCCGGTGACGACGAT
>JBBQWX010000291.1:0-1615 GCA_038210185.1 Actinomycetales bacterium | reverse complement strand
GGTATGACGTCGTCGCGGTTCGTCCCTAGCCTGGCAGCACTGACGCCGGCGAATCCCTGCCCGCGGAGGTCCTGGCGATCACTGACCGCCCGAGGCTCTACGTCACCTTCGGCACCGTGTTCGGGTCGAGCCAGGCCCTGACGTTGGTGCTGGAGGCGGTCCGCGACCTTCCGTGCAGCGTGGTCGCGACAACCGGCCCCGCCATTGACCCGGAAACCCTTGGCCCGGTTGCCCACAACGTCGTGGTGGCGCCGTTCCTGCCGCAGAACCTCGTGCTCGCCCGCAGCGCGGCGGTGGTGTCGCACGCCGGTTCGGGCACCGTACTGGGCGCCCTGGCCGTGCACCTTCCACACGTGTGCCTGCCGATGGCGGCTGACCAGTTCGTCAATGCCGAGCAGCTGGCCAAGTGCGGCGCTGGCATCGCCATCGCTCAGGACGACCGCGACGTCGAGTCGATCCGCACCGCCGTGGAGCAGGTGCTCAACGACGGCTCGTACGCTGCGCGCGCTGCCGAACTGCAGACCGAGATCGACACGATGACACCTGCTCGCGACGTGCTCACCTACCTCGAGGACCACTCGGCGTCTTGAGTGGAGAAGTGTGGGAAAGCCGGACCGGGGCCGACAGCACGCGCCCCCAGCACCCGAGGGCCATGGGCTGCAGCTCGTGTGGAACACCGACAGGGCGAGCGACGCGGGCAGTGCGCAGGGCCAGCCGGGACGGCTGGGCAAGTCTGGACCGGGACCACGGAGTGGCCCGTGAGCGGGCGGGCAGGGGTGACCCGCTGCGCCTTGGTCCCCACCTCGCCGACTTGGCGCGACCATCCGTCGGTGGAGGGGGCCTTTTCCCACAGGCCAGCCAAGAAGTTCCACTCAAGACGCCGAGTGGTGACACAGCAAGGACGGCAGTACGGGTCCGGTGATCTGCGGCACGGCCCCTTTGACACTAGCTGCCCCCGACGAGGCCCTGGCTGCGACCGGGTCTGCCAACCCGCTCTGATGAGCCCTGCCACCGCTAACCCATCGGGCACAGTGGGGTCAATGCGCACCCTCCCTCGACCCAGTCGCCCCGTTCCCCGCGAATGGCAGTGGGCCGGTCTGGCCTGGCACGTGCGAAGGGCCGGGATCGAGGGCCGGCGCGCCTGGCGACGCTTGCGGGGCGTTGGCACGCCGACGGCGCCCGAGCCGTTCGATGCTTCTTGGTGGGCCCGATTCGCAGCCGCCATGTTGGACGACCCGTCCGCGGTGCAGACTGAGGCGGGCCTGCGCCGCGTCCTGAACCGGCCGGCCCCATCTGGCGAGACCTACATGGCCGACTCCCTGTGGTGCCGCTACGGGGACCTCTGGCGGGGGTTCGACGGCGTGGTCGATCACGCGCTCGCGCTCGCCCAGGCCGTCTGGCGCAGTTCCGCTCCCCATTTGCCCGAAGAGCAGCACGCTCGCGGCCAGATCCTCTGGGAGATCGCCGGCCGAACTGGTCAGGTTGCCCGCGAGGTGGCGTGCCTGGGACGTGGCGGATACCCGGAGGGCGCGGGGGCCCGCGCGCGCACCGCGTTGGAGCTCGCCGTCACCGCGGACATCCTCGCCACCGCCGAACCGCGCACGGTCGCGCGCTT
>JBBQWX010000290.1:0-1618 GCA_038210185.1 Actinomycetales bacterium | reverse complement strand
GTTCGTGTCGTACCAGTAGGCCCGCTCAGAGCAGCGACCAGCGCTCCTCGCTGATCGCGAAGGCGGGTGCCGCACCGAACACCGAGACGACCATCGGCCCGTCGCTCCCCTTCGCCAAGGAGGCGACCGCGCCGGTGCCCGTCACGGTGACGCGGCTGGCCTGGAGGTGAGCGAGCACCTCGCGCTCGTCCGCGGTGAGCCGCCCGGTGAGCGCGGCGACGGCGTCGACGCAGTTGGCCCGCCCCACCGCCTTCTGCACGCGCTCCTGCGCACTCACCGCCATCAGCGAGCACGCCCGCTTCCCGTTCCCCCCGGCCAGTGCCGGGCCGAGCACGGCGGTCACCTCGGCGACGCCCTGGGCGTCGGCCCGGTGGCCGGGGTCCTGGATGGACCCGGGCTGCGAGACCGGCTCGACGCTCACCTCGCCCGACGTGCCCCCGGGCGCCGAGGACGTGCCGCACGCGGCGAGGGCCGCGGCGGCGAGCAGCGCGGCGGCCGCTCGGGCGAGAACGGAGGTCGTGGCGGTCGTGCGCGAGGTCATGGTGTCGTCCTGTCGTCGAGGAGGGCCCGGAGGTGGTGAGCGGCGAAGGCCGCGGCAAGGGCAGGGGCGAGCAGCGCACCGGCGAGCACGGCGAGGGATGCCGGCACCGACGGGGCGATCTCGCTGGTGTCGTTCAGCCGGAGGAAGACGGTGGCGGCGACCATCCCGACGGCCCACGCGACGATGACGATGGGCGCCACGCTCAGGGCGGTCTGGAGCAGCAGGGCCCGGCCGAGCTGCCTGCGGCTGGTGCCCAGCACGAAGAGCATCTGCAGGCTGTGCCGCTGCCGGGTGACGTGGTCGGTGAGCCCCGTCAGGAGGGATGCGAGGGCGACGAGACCCGCACAGCCGAGGGCGACGAGCGTGGCCCGGCGGAACGTCTCGGTGTCGAGCTGGCGCTCCGCGCGCCGCTCGTCGGTGGTGAGGACGTCGGAGAAGCCCGCGGCGAGCAGGTGGGTGCGCACGAGCTCGACGTCGACGCCGTCGGCCGGCTGGGCGACCACGGTCAGCTGCGGCGCCGCGGCCGGGGGCGGGCTCGACGTCCGGGAGGGCTCCAGGTCGAAGGGCAGCAGCTGGTTGACGCGCAGCTGCGTCACGATCCGGTCGGCCTGCGGGCTGGTGCAGCCGGCCGTACCTGCCGCCCGGGCCAGCTCGGGGCAGGAGATCCATGCGCTGCGCGGCTCGTCGCTCGACTGCATCACGAGCACCCGCGAGGTGCCGTCGACCGTCACCTCGCCGCTCGGGCCGGCAGGGCCGGCATCGACCGACCGGGTCGCCACCAGTGCGGTCGGCCCCAGCAGGGTCGCGAAGTCCTCGGCCTGCTGCGCGTCGACGTCGGACAGCAGCGGGAAGAAGGCGAGCAGGATGCCGCCGAAGAAGACGAGCAGCGCCATCCCCGTCGCCACGACCGAGCTGGCCCGCGGGTGCCGGTCAACCTGCCCGCCGGCGACCACCACCGGCACGTGCCGGCTGCGTCGGCCCAGCGCGCGGGCACCGGACTGCGACAGCACCCGCGCGTTCAGCAGGACGCCGACCAGGCTGACCAGCAGGGCGGCCGCCAGGACCAGCACGGCGACG
>JBBQWX010000289.1:0-1677 GCA_038210185.1 Actinomycetales bacterium | reverse complement strand
AAGATCGAGGCCCGGTCGGCTGCGAAGAAGGGGGCTGTGCCCACCCGCTCGGCCGACGAGGAGGCCGAGGACGCCGAGGTGTCCGGCGACGAGGGCACCTTCCGCTGAACGGTGGTCCCGTCAGGGCCTGTTCCTGTCGGGCTGGTGCTGTCGGGGGCTGCTCCTATCCTGAGCCGGTGAGGGTGCGGGGCCGGCACTGGTGGGGGATGCCGCTCGTCGCGGTGCTGCTGCTGGCGGCGGCGTGCGACGAGTCGTCGCCCTCGGCCGGGCGGGCCTCGTCAGCGGCCCCGCTGGCGACGACGGAGGTGGCACTGCCGGCGGGTGACGAGCCCGTGGTCGTGACACCGTGGGGCGGGGACCTCCTGGTGGGGTCGCGGGCTCCGGAGGGTTCTGCGTCGCGGCCGCGGCTGACCGTGCTCGAGGCCGCCGGCGGCTCGCGGGAGGTCGAGGTCGCCCCGGTGTCGCCTACGGCGTTCGAGGCCAGGTGGCTGCTGGCCGCGCCGCGGGGTGGGGCGGTCGACCTCGTGGGTGGCGCTGCGGCCGGGGCCCACTCCAACACCCGGTGGAGCACCTGGCGCGGCGACACCACGGCCGTGCGCGAGCTGCCGCAGCCGTTCGCGACCTTCGGGGGCTGGGGAGCCGGTGCCCTGGTCTCCCTCGTGCAGACGCCCAGCGCCCCGGTGATCGTGGGCTCCTGGGAGAGCGGCGGTGCCGGGCTCGACATCGCCCTGTGGCACCCGAAGGGCCATCGCTGGGTGCGTGCCTCCTCGGCCGACACCACGCTGGCCAGCAGCCCCACGGCGCTGGTGGCGGCTCGCGGCGCGACCGCCGACGTCGACGGGGTGCTCGTGGTCGGGTCGGTGACCCTGCTCGGCGACGGCAGCGTCGCCCAGCGCCCCGCGGTGTGGCGGTCGCCGGGGCCCTCTGGGCCGTGGACCCGCACCGACCTGCCCGGCGACGGCGCGCTGGGCGAGGCGCACGCGGCATCCTGTGACGATGCCGGGCGCTGCACGGTCGTCGGCGTGGTCGACGGGCGGTTGCGCGGCTGGTCGCTGCGTGCTGACGGCTCGCCAGCCGTGCTCGGCCTGCCGGCCCTGGCCGTCGGCGAGCACGACCTGCTCACGGCGCCACTGCTCGACGATGGTGGCGCGACGGTGCTGCTCGCGTCCGGCGGCGTGCTGCACTCGCTCACGGTGACCGGCGCCGGGTCCGGTGGCAGCGGCGCTACCGCGGGCGGCAGCGGCGACCGGGGTGACGGCATCCGGCAGCAGGCCGGGCCCCCCGCGCGGCTGGTGCGATCGACAGCGCGCACGGCATCCGGCACGTTCGTGGTGCTCGAGGACCCGGCCGGCATCGCCCGCCTCGTCCGCCTCACCCCGTGACCGCGGCGAGTGCAGAACCGGTCGCCCGGGCCACCACGTCCGCACTCACGGCAGCCGGCGAAGTGCTCCTGACCCAGCGAGAACCTGCCGGAGGTGGGTGCGATGTCGTCAGGAGAGGGCGACGCCGATGACCACCCCGAGTGCGGCAAGCACGGCATAGGCCACTTCGTACAACCCCGTCGCCACCAGCACGGGCACCAGGTCGCGCCCGGTGGTGCCCGCCGCAACGGTGCGCACGCCCTTGATGCCGAGCGGGAGCGCCAGCAGCCCGAGCAGCACCGCCGGTTCCCAGAAG
>JBBQWX010000288.1:0-1859 GCA_038210185.1 Actinomycetales bacterium | reverse complement strand
AGCTGGCCGGCCTGACCCGCTTCTCGCCCGTGCGGGACACGATCGCCAACCCGGTCGCCGTCGCCATCGAGATTGCGCGCGCCTGAGGTGATCCTCCTGATGTCCGCGTCGCCGACCCGGCGCGGGCATCAGGCCCGGCACGCAGCCAACCAGCTTCCTGACTCCCCCCTCCAGAGGGGATGGTCCCGAGGATCACGGAGCGCACAATGAGGAGTGGGCGTTCCAGTGCCGCACGCACCGCTCTCGTCTGGGTCGGCGGGGACTTCGAGATCCTTGCCGCTAATGCGGCTGCGCGGTGCTGGCAGCCCCACCGGTTAAGCCGCTTTACCGCACCGAACGCGTCAGCCGAGGCTCAGCCCAGGCGTTCGCGCGTCGGGCCCTCCCCAAGAGGGTCGACGGGTGATCAAGAGCGCTGGGCCACGCGGGCTGCATCCGACAGGACGCGACCGTTGGCCTTGCCTGCGCTGGTCAGGCACTCTTGGAGGGCCCAGTCGTCGCCTGCCTTGCATGCGAGCCGACGCACGTCAATTACGTGCCCAGCGCTGGAGACTGCTGCGAGTGCTCGATGAACGTGGCGTCACGCACGAGAATGCACTGCGGGCAAGCCTGGCAGATTGCGCCACTGTGTCGACCCACGTCGCCTCCCTCACCTCTGCGCGACTGCGCCCTGCTCGACAGGTATACCCATTCGAAGGTCGAAATGGCGCGCACGCTCACGGCCGTTTGCCATGCGGTCGCTCCCACCTACCGTGAGCTGAGCTGGTTCGCAGACCTCGCTGCTCCTGCCCCTGCGACGCTCATCGCCGCGCTAGACGCGGACCGTTGCGAGCTTCCGGTTGGCCACATACGTCCGCACATCAGCGATCCGGGCGGTCGACAGGCGGCGGAAGCGACGCAGGGCGTTCACGCGCCCGATACACGCACTGTGTCCCACTGGTTCAGCTCGTTTTCGGCCGGGCTGACCGTTGGTCGAGGTAGGTGAGCACGTCGCGAGCAGGTGTCATCGTGTCGATCTCGGTCTGCAGCCTGGTGGCCTGCGCAGCGTAGGAGCTGTCGTTGAGCACCTTGTTCACGGCGGTGCGGATCGACTCGACGTCGCGGTCGTCCTGCGCGATGGCGATGCCCGCGCCGCGCCGGGCCAGCTGCTCGGCATTGACGAACTGGTCAGCCGCCATCGGCAGGCACACGTGTGGAAGGTGCACGGCAAGGGCGCCCAGTACGGTGCCCGAGCCGGCGTGCGACACCACCGCCGCGCTGCGGGCGAGCACGAGGTTCTGCGGCAGGAACGGCGCCACCACGACGTTGTGGGCAACCGGGCCAAGGGTTTCCGGGTCAATGGCGGGGCCGGTTGTCGCGACCACGCTGCACGGCAGGTCGCGGACCGCCTCCAGCACCAACGTCAGGGCCTGGCTCGAGCCGAACACGGTGCCGAAGGTGACGTAGAGAATCGGGCGGTCAGTGATCGCCAGAACCTCCGCGGGCAGGGTTGCGCCCGCGTCAACGCCGCCCGGCTCGGGACGCACCGCGACGACGTCAGACCAGGGCGACGGCTCGTCGCCGCGCAGCGCCGCGGGCCAGGGATCCACGTAGAGGGACTCAAGCACGCTCTCGAACCGGTTCGGGGTACCGAGCTCGTCGACCGCGCCCGCGCAGATGTCCTTGATCAGCTGCAGGGTGTGTGGCAGATGCGGCCCGTAGCCATGCGCCACGCTCAGGGCTGAAGAGGCGGCGGCGACCTCCCAGCCCGCAAAGTCCGCGGACTCGTGCACCACGATGTCCGGGGCCCACCGGCCGGTCAGCGGCGCCAGCTCGCGGGCCCGCTGATACCCCGGCCACCCGAAGAGCGCGATCGCGTCGCT
>JBBQWX010000287.1:0-1876 GCA_038210185.1 Actinomycetales bacterium | reverse complement strand
GACCCGCCCGTCTCCGCGGACCCAGTCCTCCTCGACGAGATGCTCCACGGGGACTGGTACACCGGCCGACGCCGCCACCCTCGAACGGTCGGGCGCCGAGCTCGCCCTCGTCTTCAACAACCGTGAGCTCGACCTACGACCGGACCCGGTTCGCAGGCACGCGCCACTGCAACACCCAGGGCAAGCTACGCCCGACCTGCGCGAGGGTTGGACGCGACGACGTGGTCTGAGGAATGGCGTAAGTCAAAGAGGGGCCTCATGCCGGCCAGCACGCAACCTTGAGGGGGCCAAGCAACTCGGGCCCGGCTCTCGGCCAGACGCTCAGCAGGTCCACAGTCCATCACTCGACGATGTGCGCGGCGCTTGTCGAGCGACTCATCATCTCTAGTCGGCGACATGCGACATGCGACCCGCTGCCCGGGGACTGCACGCCCCGAATGGGAGCGTCCGTGACCAGCGACACCATCCGTTCGGGCCCCATTGCGCCGGTTCCCCTGACGGCCCGTGAGATCCCACATAGCGTCGGCACGAGGGACACAACGAGGGGACAAAGCATGAAGATCGGTACGAGATTGATGACGGCGGTCGCAACGACTTTGCTCGTCGTGAGCGTCAGCGGATGTGGCGGGGGGCAGGACGACGCGGGGGCACAGACGGCCCAGAAGGCGGCCGCGGTCGCGCTACCGACTCCCACCACGACCACCACGGATGCCGCAGCCGCTGAGGCGGCTGCCAAGGCGAAGGTTGATGCTGCCGCTGCAGCGGTGGCAGCAAAGGCGAAGGCAGACGCGGAAGCCAAGGCGAAGGCGGCTGCTGCAGCCAAGGCCAAAGCGGCTGCTGCAGCCAAGGCCAAGGCGGCCGCAGCGGCGAAAGCCAAGGCGAAGGCTACTGCCGCCGCGAAGGCCAAGGCAGTTGCGGCTGCAGCCGCCGCGGTGGAAGAGGAAGAAGAGGTCTTCTACGAGAACTGCACTGCGGTCCGTGCGGCGGGCGCTGACCCGATCTATCGCGGGGACCCCGGCTATTCCACCGACCTGGACCGCGACCAGGACGGCGTGGCCTGCGAGTAGGCGGACAACCGGGGAAGCGGTCAAAATGAATGCTGCACAGTGGTGGTATCCCACCCCTGAGGGCCAGCCGCGGTACTGGGATGGCACCCGATGGACTCCCCACATCGCACCCGCCGCCAAGCCCAGCGCATCATCCGAGCCGACTCTCGTGCCGTCGGATGGGATAGGCGCCCCACGCGTACGGTGGCCCCATCCGGGAGCGGCCGGCTGGTTCGGTTGGGCTGGCCTGTGCATCACCGCGTTGTTGGGTGCAGCCAGTGGCGGGGCGAGCGGGCTGTTCATCCTCGCGGGGGCCTACGTCTTCGTGGTGGCGGTCGTCGCCCTGGTCCGCGGGCGCGTCGCCTGGGCGCGCCTGCCCAGCCGGGCCTGGGCCGCCGGGGCATTGGGAATCGCGCTGGCGCTGACCGCGGTAGGCGGGGCCACCGCAGACCCGACCGACCAGCCGCCGGCGGCCGCCCGGACCTCACCGACCGCCGCCCCCTCCCGCTCCGCCACGCCAACCACACCGACCACGACTAGTGCTTCGCCGTCCGTAGTCCCAACCCCTACTTCGACGCCGGCTCCTTCAGCAACCCAAACGGCGGCCACCCCTGAGACTCCCCCCGAACCGAGGAGGCATCGACTATATGGAGAGTCATGCCAGAGAAGAGACGGAAGTTTGATCCCGAGTTCCGGGAGGGCGCAGTGCGGCTGGTCAATGAGACCGGCAAGAGCGTTGCCGCGGCCGCGCGTGAGTTGGGTATCAACGAGGGCACGCTGGGCAACTGGGTCGTGCTGGACCGGCAGGCCAAGGAAGGCACCAGGGGTCT
>JBBQWX010000286.1:0-1892 GCA_038210185.1 Actinomycetales bacterium | reverse complement strand
GATGAAGACCAGCAGCACATCCCTGCCGCGCAGTTGGGTCAGGAGGTCGTCCTCCGCGGTGCTGGCGAAGGGGTCGTCCTGCTCAACAGCGCGCACGAACTCCCTGCGGTCGGCGAGGTCGTCGCGGACCTGGGCCACTTGAGTGACGGCGAGCCTGGCTGCTGCGGTCGAGGCGACCGGTCCGGCCGGCCCCAGCTGGGTGCCGAAGCTGGCCGCGACTATTGCCGTCGCGGTCAGCAGGGCGAGCACGCGGATCGACAGCCGCCGATGCCCGGCCACGAGTCGGGCCACGCGAAGGGTGGACATCGGCAACAAGGTCAACAGGGAGAGGGCGAGAATTCCTGCTCCGATGAGGGCGACCAGCGCGCCCAAGGCTCCGAACGAGTCGCTGAGCAAACCCCAGGCCGACCCGGCGTACGCCGCATCGTAGACGGGATGGAACGGGGCGTCGAAGGCCACCCCGAAACCCATGTCGAGCAGCCGCAGGATCGTCAAGACGCCCAGTGCGAGGCCGCAGAGCAGCGCGAGGACCCGTGCGCCCCCAGCAGGTAGCACCAGGGCGATGGCAACGAAGAGCACGCCCTCGATGGGGATCCGCAGGAAGGCGCTTGGGGCCAGGTTCTCGAGTCGGTCCGGCGCCAGCAGCGCGGTCCAGATCAGCAGCAGGGCGACAGCCGCAGTCACGGCGGCCCACGGGAACTGCCGACCTCCATCGAGACGCCACAGCTCCCAGACGCTGCGCCCGAACGACTCGGCCAGCAGCCCCATCGCGGCGATGAGGATCCCGACGGTTGCGGCATCGGGCAGGATGCCGGCCGCCGCGACCATCAGCACCACGGCCACGATCACGGCGACCACTTTGGACCACTGCCGGGGCGGCGGGGAGCCGCGCAACCACGGAAGCGCCCAGCTGGCGGTCACGAACAAGTAGCGGGCCAGCCCCAGCAGGAGCACCCACCAGCCCCAACGCTCAGCAACGTAAGCGCTGAGGACCAGGATCAGGAACGCGTCGACCTCGAAGTCGAAGCGCGCCCCGAAGGCGGAGGCGGATCCCGTTCGCCGGGCCACTTGCCCGTCCACCCCGTCGAGCATCAGGGCCACGACTGACAGTGCCATCATTGTCCCTGGAGCGCGGTGACTGCCGAGGGAGTCTGCCGCGAGTGCGGCGACCCCGCACACCAGGACCGCGCGTAGGAGCGTGACCCTGTCCGCCGGCCCCAGCCCGACCCGGCCATGACCGGCCATCGCGCGGGCCAGCAGGACGGCCAGCCCGGCGCCGCACGCGACACCGACCGCCCACCCCGGGAGGCCCAAGCCGGTGGCGACCGCGAGCACGGCGAGGAGCCCGATCAGTCCGCCGAAGCCAGCCAGTGGCGCAGCCAGGACCCCGTTGGGCACTGGACTGTGAACCCGGCGCACTCTGCCTCCGCATCTCTTGTCGAACGGCCTTACAGTAAGCGCGACGCTCCGGTTCGGCCGGGCGGACGGGAGGGTTCGGTGCCGAGGGGAGCACGCGCGTTCTGGGTCCGCGAACCCGGCCACGGCGAGATCCGGACTGTCCAGCTGCCGGAGCCAGGCCCGGACGAGGTGCTCGTGCGCACGTTGCGGTCCGCAGTGAGCCGCGGCACTGAATCACTCGTGTTCCGTGGCGGTGTCCCGAAGAGCCAGTACGACGTGATGCGGGCGCCGTTCCAGGAGGGCGACTTCCCGGGCCCGGTGAAGTACGGCTACCTCAACGTCGGCATCGTGGAGGAAGGTCGCGAGGACCTCCGAGGGCGCACCGTCTTCTGCCTCTACCCCCACCAGACCGCGTACGTCGTGCCGGCCGAGGCCCTGACCCTGGTTCCGGACGGGGTCCCACCCGAGCGGGCCGTGCTCGCCGGTACGGTCGA
>JBBQWX010000285.1:0-2027 GCA_038210185.1 Actinomycetales bacterium | reverse complement strand
GGTGAGAGACCTGCACCGTGGTTCTGTCGCAGCAGGACTGCGAAGCTGAGGGCAGCCCGTCTCGGGAGGTGCCGGGATCGGGTGGCAAGCGGCCCTGACAAAGCCATGACGTGTCGGTACTGCCAGACGGCGCGGGTGTGGCGAGCATGGCGGAAAGGCATACGCGAGGAACCGACGTTTACGCCTCTTAAAGACGCACCGGCTCGAACCTGGCGGATCTGGGCCGGACGAGACGCGCACCCGCCTCCCTCATCACGGAGGCGGGGAACTCCCCAACATGTCGGCGTGACTGCGGGGAGGCCGTGGTGACGTGCTGCGGGGTAGCCACGGCGATGTCGCAGGGGTCGAGTCGGGTGCCTCCTTCGCCAAGCGATCAACAAGTGAACACGGGAACCGTCCCCGGCCTGCCCGGGTCCGTCGCGGCCAGCGACGTGCCTGGGGCTGAGCACACCGTCTGCTGACCGGCCGTGGGATGGGGCGGAGCCGCCGTAGTAGTCCGAGGCCGGGAGAGCCGGTCACATGGCGAAGGGCGGCAGTGGTTTCGCGAAGTCCTCGACCGCCAGGAATGTCCATGGCCATGGAAAAGTCCCCGCTGGTGGCCAAGTGCGGTCCCCACTGGTGGCCAAGTAGAAGTCCCCACCCTCTGCTCGTCGTGTCGAACGTGAGCTTGAGTTCCTGAGCGGTGACGGTGGCGGTGTCTAGCCAGTCACTGCCACCGCTCAGGAGCTCCATTGAAGAACATGAGGGACGAGATGGACATCATTTCCGCCTACCAGTTGGTGGGCACGTATCGGGGCGCCGCGCAGATCTGCGGCACCACCCACAAGACGGTCAGGCGTGTGGTCGAGCGCGTCGAGGCTGGGGGTGAGCGTGCGGTGCGGGCGCCTCGCTGGAGCAACTACGAGGATGTGCGGGAGGTGGTCGCTGCGGCGGTCAAGGCCGGGCAGGGCCGGGCCAGCGCGAAGCGGCTGCTGCCTCGGGCGCGGGTCGCGGGCTATGCCGGGTCGGACCGCAACTTCCGGCGCTTGGTGGCGCAGGAGAAGGCACAGTTCCGGCGGGAGAATGGTCGGGGTCGTCGTCCTGCGGTGTGGTCCCCGGGCGAGCACCTGGTGATCGACTGGGGCGTCATCGGCGGGGTGCACGTCGTCTGCGCGGTGCTCGCGTGGTCGCGGGTGCGGTTCGTGCGGTTCGCAGCGGACGAGAAGTCGGGGACCACGTTGGCGATGCTGGCCGAGTGCTTCGAGGTCCTGGGCGGGGTGCCGAAGGTCGTGCTCGCCGACCGGATGGCGTGTCTGAAGGGTGGGGTCGTGGCCAACCGGGTGGTCCCCACGAGCGACTATGTCCGGTTCGCGACGCACTACCGTTTTCGGCCTGACTTCTGTGAGGGGTATGACCCGCAGTCCAAGGGCATCGTGGAGAACCTGGTCGGGTACGGCAAGGACGACCTGCTGCGCCCGTTGTTGGTCGAGTTCGCGCTCACTGGTGGCGACGACGGCGACGGCGAGGGCAGCCAAAGGCATGCTGCTGCAGGGGTTTTGGGTGATCTGCCCGCGGCGAATGCGCGCGCGGTGGCGTGGTGCGAGCAGGTCAACGCGAACATGCACAGTGAGACCTGCGCGGTCCCGGCCCAGCGGCTGATCGCTGAGCTGGAGGTGCTCACCGCGTTGCCGTCGCTGCGCCCGAGCATCGGGGCGGCGCCGGTGACCCGCAAGGTCGACAAGCTGTCCACGATCCGGCTCGGCTCGGCACGCTACTCGGTGCCGACCCGGCTGCGCGGCGCGAGCGTGGCCGTCCTGGTCGACGGGCCCCGCGTGATCATCCTCGACATGTCCACCGGTGAGGCCCACGCCGAGCACCCGCTCACAGCGCCGGGCGAGGCCTCGATCCTGGATGAGCACTACGGCGGGCCGCGACCTGCCACACCTGCTCGAGCGATACGCCCGAAAACCGTTGCGGAGAAGGAGTTCTGCGCGCTCGGACCGGTCGCGGAAGCGTTCATCGCTGGTGCTGCGGGCTCCGGGCACACC
>JBBQWX010000284.1:0-2073 GCA_038210185.1 Actinomycetales bacterium | reverse complement strand
GCAGGCCTCGCGTCGGGGTCCAGCGCCTGGTCGCGCAGCGCGGGCGGCAGCACCCGGGCGGGGAGGGCGTACCGGCGCTCGAACTGTGCGGTGCGGCCGGCGCTGGACACCTCACCGGCCCAGAAGAGGTGCTCCAGGGCGCTCTTGACCAGCGACCAGTTCCAGCCCCACTCGTCGCGCTGGCGGGGCAGGTCGTGGGCCAGCGCGACCTCTACCTGGCGGCTGGTGAGCGGCCCGCGCCGGGCCACCTCGGCGAGCACGGCGGCGACGAGGTCGGGGTGGTCGCGGGCCACCCGCTGCATCCCACCCCAGGCGTCCTCGCGGGCGCGGCGCATCCGGAAGTCGAGCAGGGGCCAGGTCGAGGGCGGCACCAGCGACGCCTCGTGGGCCCAGTACTCCACCACCCGGCGGGGTGCCACATCGCGAGCGCGGTCGACGAGCCGGCGGTCGTAGCGCCCCAGCCGCGAGAAGAAGGGAAGGTACTGGCTGCGCACCACCACGTTGACGCTGTCGATCTGCACCACACCGACGGTGTCGACCACCCGCTGCACGTCGCGCACGCCCGGGTCGGCCGGCCGGGGCCGCGCGAACCCTTGGGCAGCCAGCGCGATGCGGCGCGCGGCACGGGTGGAGAGGTGTACGGCGACCGGCGGGTCACTCATCCGTCGGGAGCAGGTGCTGCCGGTGCGCGTAGACGGCCGCCTCAACCCGCGAGTGCAGGTGCAGCTTCTCGAGGATGTTGCGGACGTGGTTCTTGACGGTGTTCTCGGAGATGCCGAGCCGTTCGGCGATCTCGCGGTTGGCCAGGCCTCGGGCCACCAGCCGCAGCACCTCGACCTCGCGGTCGGTGAGCAGCGGCGCGGTGCCGGTGACCGGCTCGGGGTCCTGGCTGAGCCGGGTGAACTCGGCCAGGAGGGTGGCAGCCATCCCCGGCGGGATGATCGCCTGGCCGTCGTAGACCCGGCGCACGGCGGCGGCCACCTCCTCACCGGGAAGGTCCTTGAGCAGATAGCCGCTCGCCCCGGCCTTGATCGCCTCGAACAGGTCCGACTCATCGTCGGACATGGTCAGCATGAGGATCCGGGCACCGGGCACGGCCTCGCGTATCCGCCGGCAGGCCTCGATGCCGCCCATGCCCGGCATCCGCACGTCCATCAGCACGACGTCGGGCACCACCTGGGCGCACACCTCGACGGCGTCGATGCCGGTGCTCGCCTCGCCGACCACCACCGCGGCACCGTCGAGCTCGCCGACCACTCGCAGGCCCCGCCGGTAGAGGTCGTGGTCGTCGGCGATCATCACGCGCACCGGCGGCAGCACAGCGCCCGGGGTGGCGCTCGAGATCACGTCGTCAGCGGGCACGGGCACATCGTTGCAGTTCCGGGCCCTCGGTGCCCAGAGGAACGCCGGAAAAGCAGCGGCTCAGGAAGCGGCCGCCTCGACCTCGGGGGTGTCGGGCCGGCCCGACTCGTCGGGCAGCGAGCCGTCGAGGTCGAGGTGCAGGACGCCGTAGCTCCAGCCGTGGCGGCGGTAGACCACGCTCGCGCGGTCGGTGTCGATGTCGTGGAAGAGGTAGAAGTCGTGGCCGACCAGCTCCATCTCGCTCAGGGCGTCAGAGAGCGTCATCGGGGTGGAGCGGTGCACCTTCTCGCGGACCTCGACCGGGGAGTCACCGAACGGGTCGGCGTCGTCGGCCGCGCCGACGGGGCCACCCTCGGCCGGGGTGACGATGCGCGCGGTCGCACTGGCGACCGACTCGGGGGTGCGACGCCCGCGGTGAACCTGTCGCCGGTCCTTCTGACGCCTTAGCCGCTCCATCAGCTTGTCGATCGCCAGGTCGAGGGCGGCGTACTTGTCCTCGACGCACGCCTCGGCCCGCACCACGGGCCCCTTGGCGTAGCAGGTGATCTCGACCTTGTCACAGACCTCCGCCTGACGGCGGTTGGGCTCATGACTCACCAGGACCTCGACCCGACGGGTGCGGGGCTCGAGCTGGGTGATCTTCTCGAGCTTCTCCTCGATGTGTGCCCGGAAGCGGTCGGAGACGGTCAGGTGCCGTCCGGTGACGACGAT
>JBBQWX010000283.1:0-2221 GCA_038210185.1 Actinomycetales bacterium | reverse complement strand
ACCTACAACCTGTCGAGTCCGTTGTGGGGGGCCAGTTCGAGGACGGGGTGCCGGATCCTCTGCAGGAGTCTGACTGGCAGGGGGCGTGGGAGGGCGGGCCGGGTCAGCCGGACCCGCGCATCGGCCGGCCGTCCCGGGTCGGGACACTGCTCGCCCTGATGGTGGGAGTCCTTGGTGTCGTTGCGGTTTGGCCCGTTGTCGCCGCCGGACTGATCGTCCTGCTGGCCTGGTCTGCCCGCCTCGCCGACCGTTCGGTCACGTCGCTGGTGCTGCGGCGCCACGAGCGCGGACGGCGACGCCGGGATGTCCCGCTGGCGGTCCTGGCCAGTCCGTGGCACCTCGTCATCTCGGCCGTTGCCACCGTTATCGCCCTGTTGCTCCCGGCGACCGTGGCGATCGCCTCGACCTTCTCGGCTGCGCTGGCGATCGTGGCCGTGTCCGGAGGCGACCCGCAACCCGACCGGTCGCTGCCGCTGGTCGTGGGTGGCTTCCTCGGTCTGATGATGAGCTGGTGGGGGCCTGGTGGCGCGTCGCTGCGGCGCGGCTCCCGAAGTCTGGTTCGCGGCGTGGCGCCGGGACCGGTGGCGACCGGGGTCATCGCGACCGGGTTCGTCCTGCTGGGCGCCGGCCTTGGCGCGTGGGCCTGGCTCCACCTTGGCCAACCAGACTGGTGGCCATGGGTTTCGGGCCAGTTCCCGGGCAGCTCGCTTCTCTCCAGGTAACGCACGCACCCAGCTGGCGCACGCGGCATACTGCGGATCGTGGTGGCCTTTGTCACCCGTTCGGTTGATGTCACGTATGCTGACTGCTTCGTTTCGCGGGACCTATGTCCCACCCGGAGTCCCTGCCCGTCAGCGACGATGGACTCAGGTGATTGCGGGCCCCACGTACGGTTGGGCCCGCAAACACTGCCAACTGCATACCGCCATCACACCCACAGTGTGTCTGCAGCGCCAAACCTCGTCGGCGGACACGAACCGGGACTCCCGGGCATGGACGAGGGTGGGGAACCCACTTGCGAACCGGCACGATTCGGTTCTTGGGGTGAAGCCGGTGCGCCGGCCGGGCACTGACAGCCCGAACCCGACAGCTAACCTCCCCGGCGCACGTCAGGAAGGAAATCCCCTTGCACTACGCACCCAAGCACGCGGCTGCCCGAACGCCCCGCCCGCTGCGCAACCGCATCGTGGGCATCGCCGTTGCTGGTTCGGCAACCCTGGTCACCGGCGTCGGTCTGAGCGTCCCGGCCCGGGCGGCCGGCTCCGTCTGGGACGCCGTCGCAGCCTGTGAGAGCGGTGGCAACTGGGCCATCAACACCGGCAACGGCTATTCCGGCGGACTGCAGTTCTCTGCCTCGACCTGGAACGCGTTCGGCGGCACCAGCCATGCGTCGCGCGCCCACCTGGCCAGCAAATCGGCCCAGATCGCAACAGCACAGCGCGTTCTCGCGGCACAGGGACCCGGCGCCTGGCCGACCTGCAGCCAGCAGGCCGGGCTCACCCGCGCGAACGGTGGCGCGAATGGTGGCGGGGCCAGCAGGGCATCCTCTGCTCCCGCAAGGGCCATGACCGTGTCGCGATCGGCGACTCGCACGGCCATCGCATCCGGCAACCTCACCGCGTCCGGCAAGCTCGCGGTCGATGGCGTGATCGGGCCCCTGACCACCCGGGCGCTCCAGCTCTGGGTCGGCACTACCCCGAACGGTGCCTTCGGCTCGAAGACTGCCAAGGCCCTGCAGCGCAAGGTCGGCGTCACGCCGGACGGTGCGATCGGCCCTCAGACCGTCCGCGCCCTGCAGACCAGGATCGGCGCTCGCCACGACGGCGCGCGACACCTGAGCTCGGCCACCGTGTCGGCGCTGCAGGCGTATCTCAACAAGCGTTGATTCTGAGGTCACCCGCTCGCTGGGAACGCAGGTCTGTGTAGACACGCTCCCGGAGGGATCACCCCTCCGGAGGCGAGTGTCCCGAGCGGGTACGATTTCGCAGGCCCGCTTCCGCCGATGAGATCTCGGTGAGGGTGGTTCGCCGACGTGGCGCAATTGGCAGCGCACCTGTCTTGTAAACAGGGGGTTGGGGGTTCGAGTCCCCCCGTCGGCTCTGGTATTTCCGCAGGTCAGCGCCCTGGTTGGCGTGTGTCGAGGAGCGGGGTAGAACTCTCTTCGGTGCTTTGCTAACACCCTTGCTAACAGGGGGAGCTAACCGAGGCGGCTGGCAGGCGC
>JBBQWX010000282.1:0-2231 GCA_038210185.1 Actinomycetales bacterium | reverse complement strand
AGCCTCACGGCTGGGTGGGGGGCGCTTTCTCGTTGGGTGGGGCTACCGGTACAGGCCGCGCACGGTGTCGAGGTCGGCCGGGGTCACCGTAGACGAGAACTGCGGGCCGCCCGCGATCCCGTACATGACGCTCGACTCGCCACCGTTGTTGTGCGACAGGCCCAAGCAGTGACCCAGCTCGTGAGCCAACACGGCGCCCTCGTCCGTCCCGACGAACCGAGCAGCCAGCGTCACCCGGCACGACGTGATCCGCGACCCTTGGCCCTCACGGGTCGCCGTCGCACCCTCAACGCCAGCCTCGGGGCCCTGCCCTGCGAGGGTCACGTCCGCGTTCGGGTTGTCGGTGAGGACCATCGCCATCGCGGGGGCCCACTGCTCGAGCGCGCCGGCCACGTCGGTGCCAGCCCACGCCGCGGTGTCAGCGACGTGCACCGTCAGCATCGCGCGCTCCCAACGGGGTGCACCCTCCGCGGTCGCCTGACCCTGCGCGGCGAACCCGGCGAGGAGCAGGGCCGCGACGGCGACCAGTGCCCGGGTGGTGTGTGTCTGTCGCCTCATGGGGTGTTCCTCTAGCGCGTGTCCGATAACTACACTCATTGTGTCACGACGCATATGCGGTCGCGCACGCAAACGCATGTGCGTTGGGTAACATGACGCATATGCAGACCTACGATGAGGCCGTGAGCCCCCGCCCGCCCATGAAGAACCGGATCATCCGCGTGGACGACGCCACTTGGGACGCCGCCAAGGCGCGCGCCGAGGCTGAGGACCTGGTCCTGGCCGAGGAAGTGCGCAAGTTCCTCGAGCGGTTCGGCAAGGCATACCGGAAGGACCGGCGATGAGGTCAGGGACGCCGCCGACACACCTACCGGTCAGTCAGGCGGCGGGAATCCCGGCCACGGCTCGAAACGAGGTCTCGTCGGCCACCTGTGTGTAGATCGCCGACGCCGTGACCCGTTAGGCCGCAGCGGCCTGCATCGCGGCCCGGACAGCCCCATCCGGCACCGCCGTGTACATGGCCGTCGTCTCCGGCTTCGCGTGCCCCAGCAGCTCCTGCACCGCCCGAAGGTCCCGGGTCTGCGCGTACGCCACCGTCGCGCAACGGTGCCGCAGCGAGTGCGTCGTCAACCCGTCCGGCAGGTTCCTCGACACGATCTTGCCCAGATGGTGCGCGGTCAGGTGACCACCGTGCGACGACGGGAACAGCCACCCCGGACCGTGGGAGCGGATGAGCGCCGCCAGGTCGTCAGGCAGCGGCACCAGGCGCACCGCACCTCCCTTGCCGGCGACGCGCAGCGACCAACCGAGCAGGTCCGGCTCCGCGTCCTCGCGCCGCGCCCGGGCGATCTCACCGCGCCGCAGCCCGCACTGGGCCGCGAGCCGGATCGCGAGCCGGGCCCGGGCATCGCTCACGCGCAGCGCCCACCGGTACGCCTCCTCCGAGGCGGGCCGGGGCCGGCCCCGCGGCACCCGCACCGGCGGCAAGGCGTGAGCCGGCGACGTACGGGCCGCACCGGTGGCCATCGCCCACGACCAGTACGCGCGCAGGCTCGCCCGGTACGCCCGGCGCGTGTTGGGTGCCCAGTCGTGCGCGGCGAGCCATTCCACCAGCGCCACGAACGTCACCGACCGCGGACCTCGAGGGAAGTCCGCGGCCAGTCGTCGCAGGTGGTAGGTGCGCAGGTCGATGGTGGTGCTCGGACGTCCGGCCGCCCGCAGGTACGTCCCCCACGTGGTGATGCTCTCCCAGGTCGGCTGCATGGTCCCAGTCCTATCGCGCGGCAGCCCGGTGGGGTGCACATTCCGGTTATGCCGCCTGGAGTACGCGCAGGTCAGGGGCGAATGCCTCGAACCAGCGGGTTCGGGGTTCGAGTCCCTGATGGCGCACCACTGATCCCCCGCCCGGTCCTTCCGGTCGGGGGTTTTCTGCGACCCCCCACATGAGCCAAGAGCGTTCGACGCCAAGGCCCTGGTGAATCGAGTCGACGACGCCGACCATGTCGGCCGGCTTCCGACCGTTCTCCCACGTCGACCACGTGGCGTAGTGGAGGCCGCAGCGCGCAGCTGCTTCCTTGACGTTGAGGCCGAGCTCGCGGCGGACCAGGACAAGCCGGTTGGCGAATGAGTCGTGGGGGACCCATGCCGTTTGCGGACTGGTGCTCATGTAGCCAGAGTGACGCACGGCGTTGCGTTTGGCAAGGTTCGTGGACTAACTACGCGAATGTTAGTTC
>JBBQWX010000281.1:0-2321 GCA_038210185.1 Actinomycetales bacterium | reverse complement strand
AGGTCGCATGACCGCTCACCTCACCACCGCGCAGGTTGACCGCGCCGCTGGCGTCCTGCTGGGCATGGCCTGTGGTGACGCGCTGGGTGCGCCATACGAGTTCGGCCCGCCCCTGCGCCCTGACATCGCGGTCACCATGGCAGGCGGCGGGTCCTTCGGCTGGAAGCCGGGGGAGTGGACTGACGACACCTCGATGGCCATCGCAATCGCCGAGGTCAGCGCGACCGGCACGGATCTGGGGACAGAGGAGGCGCGCGACAAGATTGCCGCCCGGTGGGTCGGTTGGGCTGCCGACGCCAAGGACGTGGGCGTGCAGACCAGCGCCGTGTTGTCCGCTTCGGTGCGGGCGGCTCGAGCCCGTGGTGAGGACACGCCAAGCGCCCGCGACCTGGCGTTGGCTGCGGTCCAGCTCCATGCGCGGACCAGCCGCTCCGGCGGCAACGGGTCGCTGATGCGGACCGCGCCGATCGCTTTGGCCTATCTGCACGACCCCGATGCCCTGGTGCAGGTCGCCCAGGCGATCAGTGCGATGACCCACCACGATCCCGACGCGGGCGAGGCCTGCGCATTGTGGTGCCTGGCGATTCGGCACGCGATCCTGGAGGGGACCCTCGACCTTCGTCGAGGGCTGGAGCGATTGCCCGATGCCCGCGCCAGCGTCTGGGCCGCTCGACTGGATGTTGCCGAAAGGTCCGGCCCGGCCGACTTCCCGCACAACGGGTGGGTCGTTCATGCACTGCAGGGCGCGTGGTCCGCCATCACCAGAACCGCCTCGGCAGAGCAGTCGGCCTCGTCGTCGACCGCCGGGCCGGCGCACTTCAGGCGCGCACTGGAGGCCGCGGTCCGCGGCGGCTACGACACCGACACGGTTGCGGCCATCGCGGGGGCCTTGGTCGGTGGCCTCTATGGAGCGTCCGCGGTCCCCGCGCAGTGGCGCCGCCAGCTGCATGGCTGGCCGGGACTGCGCGCCCGCGGTCTCGTGGCCCTTGGTGTGATGACCGCACGTCACGGCCGCCCTGACTCCGGTGGCTGGCCGACGGGCACCCGGGTGGACTACTCGGCATACAAGGGCTCAGGGGTGTTGGCCCGCCACCCCCACGACGACGGTGTGTGGCTTGGCGGCGTCGACGCCCTTCGCAAGCTGCCCGACGGGGTCGACGCCGTGGTTTCACTGTGCCGGCTGGGCGTCGCGCAGGTGCCGGCCCCCGGCGTGGCTGCTGGCGACCACATCGAGGTTTGGCTGATCGACGAGCCCGAGCCTGACAAGAACCCGAACCTCGACTACGTCCTGGCTGACGCCGCCGAGGCCGTCGCGGCGCTGCGAGCCGAGGGCAGGACTGTCCTGCTGCACTGCGTCCAGGCGCAGTCCCGAACCCCTTCCGTCGCTGCCCTGTATGGCGCGCGGCTCACCGGCCGCACGCCGACCGAAGCCCTGGCCGACATCGTGGAGGCTCTGCCCCGGGCCAATCCCAACGCTGGTCTGCGTGCCTCACTCGAGCGGCTCCGATAAGAGGGGCCAAGACCTGTGCGGGCGTCCAGTCGCGCGCGTAGATGCAGAATGGCTGTGCCCCCGTCACCCGCCATAGCCCGGAGGTCTTCGGACACGGTTAGGCAAACGCAGAGCCCTACCCGCCATGGTCCGGACGTCATCCGAACGTCAGCGGGATACGCCCCAGTCTCGAAGGTCGACGCAGGTGGGCCAACATGGGACCCGAGTCCACGTACCCAAGGAGCTGGACGTATGCGGGTGGCCACCTCCAGGACCATCGAGACGGATCCTGACGCCAAGGAGAACGAGACATGACGGAGCACCCAACTCCTACCTACCTCCGCGGTCGCGTCGTGACTCCGGCTGCGGTGATCGAGGACGGCCTCGTGGTTGTCGAGGGCCACACCATCGCCTGGGTGGGCCTCGCCGTCGAGGCTGCACGAAGGGGCTGGCGTGACCTGCCTGACGCCTGGGAGACTCCTCCCACCCTCCTGCCCGGGTTGGTCGACGTGCACAACCACGGCGGTGGCGGCGCGAGCTTTCCTGACGCGCGCACGCCCGAGGAGGCGCGGATCGCGATTCGCGAACACCTGAGGCACGGCACCACCACGCTTGTCGCGTCTTTGGTCACAGCCGAACCAGCGACCTTGCGTCAGCGCGTCGGGGTACTCACGGGGCTGGCCGAGGCTGGTGAGCTCGCGGGCATCCACCTCGAGGGCCCGTTCCTGTCGACTACCCGGTGCGGCGCTCAGGACCCTGACCTCATACAGGCACCCGATGCGGACCTTGTCCGCGAGCTCGCCGAAGCGGCCCACGGCTATCTGGTCACGAT
>JBBQWX010000280.1:0-2501 GCA_038210185.1 Actinomycetales bacterium | reverse complement strand
GCCGGCCGCGCCGCCGCTGAGCCGGCTCATGCGTGCCCCACCCGGGACTCACGCCGGCCGAAGGGCACCGCGAGGAAGGCCAGCGCCAGCACGGCCAGCGCCTGCCCGACGTGCCACCAGCGGGAGGGGTCGGTGACGTCGACGGTGAGGCGGCCGGTGCCGACCGGGAGAGCGTAGGTCGGAGTGGGCGAGCCGGGGACGGGCCGCACGGTCACGCCGTCGACGGAGACCACGGCGTGCTGCGCCCACCCGAGCGGCTCGGCCACGACGAGCCGGCTGCCCGGCGGCACGTCGACGGTGGTGCGGGTGGCCGCGCTCTGGCCCGTGGTGCTGACCAGCCGGGTGCCGTCGGGGGTCTCGAGCCGCAGCCGGGGTGGTGCGACGAGGTCGACGCCGGTGCCGGTCGGGCTCACCCGCCACATGTCCCAGCCGTCGCGGGGGGCGATGGGCTGCAGCCCGTCGGTGGCATCGAGCCGACGGGCCACCTCGGGCACCAGGCCCGAGCGCACGGCGAGCAGGTCGGTGGCGGTGTCGGCGAACAGCGACGGCCCGGTGGAGGCGTCGCCGAGCGCCCCGCTGACCCGGTCGGCCAGGGAGCCGTCGGCCCGGTCGACGCTCGGCAGCGGCCGCGCCACGTCGGACGCCTCGCGCCCGACGAACCGGTAGCCGGCCCCCCGGGTGCCGGGGACGACGAACAGCGCCCGGGTGGCGAAGGCGCCCTCGGCCTGGTCGACCGAGACGGCCGGCCTGGGGTCCTGCCAGGGTGCGAGCTCGGTGCCCAGCGTCGCCCAGGCGACCCCGCCGGCGGAGACGGCGACGGCCGCTGCGCCGACCGCCGCCCCGGTGCGCCACGCCAGGGCGGGCAGCCGGGCGGCCGAGGCGGGCCGCCGCAACCGCACGCCGTCGAGACCGCGGGCGAGCGCCAGCACCACCACCAGGGCGAGCGGCAGGAGCAGGGTGCCCGACCACAGCGTGATCGGCTCCCCCGCGCCGTCGACCCCGGCGGGCACCGTGCCCAGGCGGATGCCGGGTGCGACCAGGGCGAGCGCCAGCAGCACCGGCGCGAGCAGGGCCAGCATCGTCGTGGCGCTGCCCCAGCCGCGACCGCGCTGCAGGGCGAGCACGGCGAACGCGACGAGCGGGGCGGCGGTCCACACCAGGGGTGCCCCCGCACCCCCCGGGTTGAGCAGCGCCAGCTGCCAGGGCTCGGGCGTCGGGCCACCCCACTGGGCCAGGCCGACGCCGGCGACAAGCACCGGCCAGGAGGCCTCGGCCTGCCCCATCAGCCAAGGGGCCAGCACCGCGACGGGCACGACCGCGACGACCAGGGCGTGGCGACGCGCCCCGGAACGGACCACGGCCAGGACGAGGGCCAACGCGGTCACGAGGGCGAGCAGCACGGGGGCGAACGCGCCGAGCACCAGCGCCGCGAGCGCCGTGGCGAACGCGCTGGTGGCGGTGGAGCGGCGCACCGCCAGCAGCCACAGGCCGCAGGCGACCGGCGGCAGCACGACCAGGGCGACGAGGGCCCCGAGCCGGCCCTGGGCCACGGAGGTGGCGGCCACGCCGGTGGTCGCCCATCCGAACGCCGCCAGCCCACGCACCCACCGGGTGGCGACCACGGGGCGCAGGGCGAGGTAGGCGCTGACGGCGGCGAGCGGCATCCCGGCGATGACCAGGATGGCGACGACCAGGCCGGCGGCGGACCCGGGGGGCGGCAGGAGCGGGACGTGGTCGACCAGCCAGGTGGGTAGGGCGAGCAGCGGCGCCCAGGGGCCGGCCGGGTCGGGGCCACCCAGGCCGGGACCGGTCCAGCCGTCGGTCCACGCGTGCCAGAGCACGGTGGCGTCGGCCCGGTTGCCCATCAGCTCGCCGCCGGACAGGCCCGACCCGGCGCCGGTGACGACGCCGAACCCGAGGGAGCGGCCGGCGACGGCGGAGACGAGCAGCGCCCCGGCGGTGGCGAGCACCCCGGGGTGGCGCAGCAGGCCGAGCATCCACGAGCGCGAGTTGAGCTCGCTGGCCTCGTCTCCGATCGGTGGGCGTGGCGACACGAGGGCGTCGTGCACCGCGTCGCCCCACCCGGTGAGCACGGCCCGACGCGGCTCGAACAGCGCGCGCAGGTCACGGCGGCTGACCTCGCGGCGGTGCCGCGTGCGCCACCGGGCCGCGGTGCCGCGGAACGGGTCGAGGGAGCCCAGTGCGGACAGCTCGGCCCAGGCCGCGCGGGGGCGCTTGAGCAGCAGCAGGCCCAGGGCCGCGACCACGGAGGTGACGGCGATCCAGGCCACGAGGAAGGGCGAGGCCCACCACGGCGAGCGGGCCAGGGCCACCCGGCGGGCGGAGCGGCGGCGGGCCGCCGTGCTGGCGCCGGCAGGGGCCACTCCCGGCTCGGTGCGCATCCGGGCCGTGGGCACGACCACCACCCGGCGGCCGGCGTTGTGGGCGCGCCACCCGAGGTCGAGGTCGGCGCCGACGTCGCCGAACGACGCCTCCCAGCC
>JBBQWX010000279.1:0-2555 GCA_038210185.1 Actinomycetales bacterium | reverse complement strand
GACACGAACGACGGCGTGGGGTGCACCTGCGCCATCGTCTGCTCGGGGGTGAGCATCGGAGTGTCCTCGTCCTCGAAGTTCTTCCAGCCCAGCCAGACGCCGTCGGGCAGATCGCGCTTCAGCGCCGACCAGGTGCCCTGCTTCGCGCCCTGATCACCCTGGCCGTCGGCGTGCACCAGCCACTGCACCTCGTAGAGCGAGGTGTCGAGCCGGTCGCGGTCGCGCACCATCGAGGGGCGGAACTGGTGCAGGGTGAGCACCTTGGGCGGCAGGTCGTGCTCGCGCACGAGCGCAGCGAGCCAGGCACCCACCTCGTTGACCTCGTCGATGCCGACGTGCCCGATCTGGCGCAGCGGCTTCTCGCCGGCCTGGAGCCGCCACTCCGGGTCGAGCGCGAGCCCCACCCACCCAGCACGGCGAGGTCTTCGTCACCGACGACGGCGCCGAGACCGACCTCGGCATCGGTCACTACGAGCGCTTCCTCGACGTCAACCTCAAGGGCAGCGCCAACGTCACCACCGGGCAGGTCAACAACCGGGTGATCACCCGCGAGCGGCGCGGCGAGTACCTCGGTGACACCGTGCAGGTCATCCCGCACATCACCAACGAGCTCAAGGAGCGGATGCGCGCGCAGGCGGCCGGCTCCCCGGGCGTCAGCGATGCCGACGCCCCGGACATCATCATCACCGAGATCGGTGGCACGGTCCCCCCGCGGAGCGAAATGGCTGGTCGCCGACGCCCTCAAGACCGTCAGCACGCTGCACGGCCTCTCAGCCGTGAAGCCGCTGCTGCGGGCGGACTCGGCCTTCTACGGGGCGCCCACCGTCGGCGCCGCCTTGCGTGGTGGGGCCGACGTGTCGGTCACCGTGCGCATGAACCCCAAGGTCAAGGCCGCGATCGCCACCATCGACCAGGGCGCGTGGATCCCCATCCAGTACACCGACGCCGTCTTCGACGAAGCCACCGGGACGTGGGTGTCGCGGGCTGAGGTCGCCGAGGTGCCCTTCACCGCCTTTAGCTCGAGGAAGCTCACCGAGCAGGTGACCGGCCGCCTGGTCGTGCGCCGCATCCCCGACCTCAACGTCGAGAAGAACAAGGCCGCCGGGCAGGCCACCTTGTTCGACACCTGGCGCTTCCACGCCTTCTTCACCACCGCCGACCCGGCGATCCTGGGCACCGTCGACGCGGACAAGACCCACCGCGGCCACGCGATCATCGAGCAGGTCCACGCCGACCTGAAGCACTCCGCCCGAGCGCACCTGCCCTCAGGCAAGTTCACCGCCAACGCCGCCTGGCTGGTCCTGGCCGTCATCGCGTTCAACCTCACCCGTACCGCCGCCACCATCAGCGGCACCGACCTCGCCAAGGCGACCACCGCAACCATCCGCCGCAAGCTGATCGTTGTCCCCGCTCGGGTCGCGTCCTCAGCCCGGCGGATCACCCTGCACCTGCCGACAGCATGGCCCTGGGAGACCGCGTGGACCCGCCTGTTCAACCACGGCTGCGGGCCACCGACACCAGTCACGACCTGACCACCCAGCCGTCAAAGGCGAGACCCGGAACTCGACGTGGAACACCCTGACAACGAGGTCAGCTACCTGCCCATGCCCCACACCGCAGCCGGCGCCCTCGCCGCCAACAGCCCATCACTGAAACCGGATCGGTGGATCGGGGTAAGGCACCGAGCTCAGCTGGGGCAACTGTCCCATGGCGGCCTGAGTGACAGGGAGGGGGCCGCCCCGGCGCGCAGGTTTGAACAGTCAGACCCCCGGGGCGGTCACCCGTTTATCACCATACGTCTCTACCGGCCCGGGACGATCCCATACGCAGGGACCCTCGACACGCCACCCACCTCCCTGCAATGGCCCGACCCTCGTTGGGCCCTCGTCGACAGCCGGCCACACGGGCCCACCTGACGCCTGCACTGCAGCGTGGCCTATGGGCTTGACAAGAGGTCGGAACCTGGATGCTCGAGCGGCTCGACACCGGGTCGGCTCAGCGCTGCCGGCACCGCCGACAGGTTCACCCGATCACCGCGAGCAACGTCGGTACATACTGCTGCCCTCGAAAGGGGCCTCGATTAGGCCGGCCTGCAGCAGCGCGCGTTCTTGGAGGCGTTCCGGATCGGGGACGTCGTCCCACGCCAAGTCCAGTGCCGCCACTTTCTCCCAGTGCGAGACGAAGTAGGCAAGGTGGCGGGCCGACTCGTGCAGGTGTGGCGGCAGCTCTTCCAGCCAGGCCCATCCCTGCACGGGGGTCCAGGGTGTCCGCCTCGGGAAAGTGGCGTCGCCGAGAGCTCAAGGTGTGGTTCTGACGAGGGGCCTCGGCCGGCGGACGCGGCCAGCATCGCCATACGCGCCCGCAGCTCGTGGTTGCGGAGATTGATCAGCCGCTGCCGTTCGGCCGCGTCCGCCTGACGGGCCTGCTCAGCCTGCTCCTGCCGCGACCGCCACTGCGCGGTGGCGGCCATGGCGTCGTCCCGGCGCGGGGTCCACACCCCCGCGGCGTCCATCCGGCATTGGGTGAGGTCGTCCCACTCGGCGGCGACGTCTCCT
>JBBQWX010000278.1:0-3008 GCA_038210185.1 Actinomycetales bacterium | reverse complement strand
CGCCGCCCACGAGCCCGGCACGTTGGCCTACGCGGTGCACGCGCTCGCTGGTGAGCCCGACGTCCGCATCTTCTACGAGCTCTACACCAGCGAAGATGCCCTGGCCGAGCACGAGTCGCAGACCACGACCCGGTACTTCCTCGACCGCGTCGACGACTACGTCACCAGCGTCGACGTCCAGCGACTGCGCCTGGTGACCGCAACCGGTATCGCGGACCTCCCGGGCGACGCCGAGCGCCCGGCGCCCAGCTGAGCGCGACCGCATCCGATCTTCCACCCGACCGCAGCGCGACGAGGACGTCCGACCATGCCGCCGATTGAGACGATGATCGTGAGCCCAGCCGAGTGCTGGGTGCCGAGGTCCGCAGTCGGCTGGCCAACTTGGTCTGAGAGGGTGAACTTGCGGCCTCTTCATGTTCTGCCGGGTTCCGCGAGAACGGACTATGGCGGTGCCCGATGGGTCGGTGTGGCGCAGGTGGATTGGTCACGGGCGGTCGACGCGGTAGATGTAGTGCAGTGGATCATCGGCCGGGTTCTCCGGCAACATGTCGCCCTCCGCGATCCGCTCCAGACCAGCGTTCTCAAGCGCGTGCCAGGACGCCGTGTTCGCAGCCACCACGGCGACGAGAACGGCCGGCACCCTCGGAAGGGACCTCCACGTGTCTTCGACCGCCTGGGCGATCATCCGCGCCCCCAGCCCGCGACCGCGCACAGCAGGATCAGCAATCAGGTAGTCGAGCTCGACGGCTCCGTCAGGTACCTCCACAAGTGTCGTGAACTCGTCCATGTCCTCGGGATAGTCGGCGATCACCGAGCGTTGAAGAAGCCCAATCGGGCGGCCGTCGAGCAGCACGACGAGGTCCTCTCCGGGCTCTTCGCCGCGAACGCTCGGCCCAAAATCGCGATCAACCCCCGCTGAACTCCCATCGTGGTTCCACCACCGCGCGACCGCCGGCTCCCGCAACCAGTCGCAGAGCATCGGCAGATCGCCAATCACCAAAGGACGCCACGTCAGGACACCTCCACCGTCTGCTTCCACACGACCACCGTATGGTCACGCAGCCCGATGCTCACACCAAGCGTCCGCGTCCGCGCCGGCGCCGGCGCCGGCGCATCTACCGGATGGCTGCCGCCGAGCGCTATTGCAGGTCGCCGCGTCCTCCGGGTGGCCAACCGTCGTCTTCAAGGGATGTGGAGGTCGGCCGGCCCAGGTGTCAGACTGCCCGGCGTGAGCACCCCGCCGGACCAGCCACTCGTGCCGCCCTCAAGCCCTGAGCGCGCGTCGACCGAACCCTGGCAACCGCCCCACCCACAGGTGGCCCCACCACTGCCTCCGGCGTATCCGACTACGGCCGTCCACCCCCCGGCATCCGAGTACGGTGCCCAGCCCTGGCCCCAGCTGCCGCCCGCGTGGGGCGCTGCCCAGCAGTACGGTGAACCGGGCACCGAGCCGGCGGTGCGCAAGGCCCGAACCGCTCTGGGCTGGGCGGTGGGGGCGGCGGTCGGCGCCTTGCTCGCACTGGGCTTCGCCGTCCTCGCGCTCGTCGCGACGGTGGCGACCGGCTCGTCCGCAGACACCCCTGAGGACTCCATGTACGCCCCGCTGCGCGACCAGCTGGAAGAGTTCGAAGATGGCGACGCCCTGCCCGGCCCGATCCTCGTCGGACGGCTGCGAAACCTTCTGGCCGATGAGGGGGTCTCCCTGCGGGACATCGCCGTGTCCTGCCCCGACACGGCATCCGTGACGGCCTCGACCGTCGTGGTGTGTAGTGGCGACGTCGAGGGTCTCCAGTGGACCGGCGTGGTGTTCTTCGAAGGCCGCGAGGGCAGCTTTGTCGTCCTCGAGACGTGATGGCGGTGAAGCCACGGCGCCACAGCGCCACGACGTGGGCCTCGATCTCCTGCATGGCCAAAGCCCGGTCCTTGCCGGCCTGGTCTTTACCGGCCTGGAACGTCAGGCCCATGGTCATCGAGCGATGACCATCCAGACCAGCCACTGACGACCGCACATCCGCGCGAGGCATTACCGGATCTCCGCATGTCGTGCCGTCGGCGCGCGCCGCGTCAGCACGGGCGGGGCGCCAGATGGTCCTGTCATGCACCACACCGTGCTTGCCGGGAGGCTCCTGGCAACGGGACCGTAGGCGTGTCGGTCCGCCACGGGGAGCGTTCGACGCGCTCTGATGAAGCGTGTGCCCGCATGCGCAGGTCGCGCCGCAGGGCCGGGGGGCCCGGCTCACCCTTCGCCGAGTACCGCCCAATGCGCGCTCTTTCCCCCACCTGTGGCCGTAGTGGCTCCCGCCGGGGGGGCGGGGGCGGCGGGATCATCCGCAACGGCACCCGACCCCAGACGGTCCGCACCGATGCCGCGGGGAAGGTCGACATCGAGGTGCCGCGCGACCGCGCGGGCACGTTCGAACCGGTGATCGTCAAGAAGCGACAACGGCGCCTCAACGACGTGGACGCGGTCGCGATCTCGTAGGAGGCACCTCCCTGCACGAAGTGCTTGGGGGAGACGCCGAGGGGTTGACCACCGGAGAGATCAGCGCGCACTTCGCTGACGTGTACGGCGCGTCAGTCTCCAAGGACACGATCTCGCGGATCACGGACAAGACCGTCGAGGAGATGCGGGCGTGGGCCTCGCGGCCGCTGCACCGGGTGTACGCGGCGATCTTCATCGACGCGATCTACGTCAAGGTCCGCGACGGGCAGGTCGGCAACCAGCCGTACTACGCCGCGATCGGGGTCGACCTGAACGGACGCCGGGACGTCCTGGGGTTGTGGGGCGGCAAGGGCGGCGGAGAGTCGGCGAAGTCCTGGATGAGCGTGCTGGCGGACCTGAAGAACTGAGGCGTCGCCGACCTGCTCTTCGTTGTCTGTGACGGTCCGAAGGGCCCGCCGGGCAGCGTCAACGCCGTCGTTCCCGCGCGATCGTGGAGAGGTCATCTTTTGGGTCTTCCGGCATGAATGTGGGTGATCCGATGGGATGAGCAGGGGTTTGTGGTTGT
>JBBQWX010000277.1:0-3010 GCA_038210185.1 Actinomycetales bacterium | reverse complement strand
CGGGGGAGGATAGGGAACAGGACGGGCTCGGGACTGGGTCACATCCCCGGCTGCGCCCTGCCCCGTATAGTCACGCCAGTGGTCCATCGACCCCCGAGGTGGCAAAGCCGTCCAGTTGGTCGAACAAGGACGCTCCGCCGGCAAGGTCACCATCACGGTCACCAGCGGCGTGTGACCGCGTACCCACCCACTCGGTCCCGGGAAAGTCCGGACAGGTCATCGAGGGTTGCTGCGGGTCTGCGGGCTCAACTGTGCTTGCCGCGCAGCCATTTGTCGACGTGGTGCTGCGGGAGTCGCCGCAACGCCTTTTCGTAGTCGCGCTCTGCGGAGCGCGCCCGCTGTTCCTCTTGGGCGTGAAGCCGGCCCGCGCCGAACGCGACGGCGACCTCGCCGGGGGATCTCTGGGCCAGGTCCTGCAGCCACGCGCGCGATGCCACTGTGTCTTGGTGCGCGCCTAGCGCCTCTTGTAGCGACTGCGCGCGTGAGGCGAGCTTGTTGGCGCGCTTGCCGAGGACGGGCGCCGCGCACTCGGCGGAGTACCGAAGCCGCTTGACCTTTTTGCGGACCTCGTGCAATGCCACATCTCGCTCAGGGCCGGGGTCTGCGCGGTGGGCGGCCTTCGCGGCCCGCCGCACCCGTCGCGCGTCACGCTCGAGGATAGTGGGAAGCACGGTGCGGGCACGCTTGGAGGCCCGGGGTCGTAGGGCGGGGAAGTCCATGAGGGACTGGAGCATCTGGAGCAGGCGCCCGTACCGCTGGCTCGCGACGGCGGCCATCGCTGCGTCGTGGCCGGTGCGATGCGCCTCCTCCAGGTCCTGGTCGATGCGTTCTCGTAGCGTCGTCGCAGGCGGCCCGGCGGGTCGGTCGAGCTGGTCGTCGACCATGGCGCCCAGGTGGCGGCGCAGGACCTCGAAGTCGCGGGCCGCACCCAGCGAAACCCCCAGCCAGCGGAGCTCTTCACGAAGTGGTTCGACCGTGGCCGGCTCGAAGACACTCTGGTAGCTGGCCAGCACGGACCGCAGGCGGCGGGCGGCGATCCTGAGCTGGTGGACCGTATCGCCGCGGAGCCCGGCGTCGTGCTCCTGCAGGACGCTCACGTGGTCGGACAGGTAGGCGCGCAGCACCTCGGTGGTGTCTGATCGACGATGGGGCGGGTCCGGCCGCAGCGGGGGCTGGCCGGGCGTGAGGGTTGCCACCGCCAGGGCTCGGGCCACTTTCGATGAGGACGTCGAGGGTCGGGCGCCGGCTGCCACCATCAGGGGTTCGAGGTGCTCGAGCAGGTCGCGGTGGCCGTCAGCCAGCTCGATCTCCCACTCCCGCCAGCGTTGGCGCAGGGTGGGCGGCAGGAGCCGCTCGGCGTGCACGTCGTCGTCGCAGAAGGTCGCGATGCGGGTGCCGTACGCATCGAACAGGGCACGTTCGGATCGGTGTGTCCTCACCTGGGCGACGGGCACGAGCCGCTGTGAGCTGGTGACGGGCTCGACCATCTCGCGCAGCCGCTTCGGCACGGTGCGCACGGCCCGCCCAAGGGGCATGCGGGTCTCGGTTCGCGCGTCCTGTCCGGACGGCTCCTTCAGGTGCCATCCCTGATCGTGTCCCCCGACCCGGCGCCGCACGGTGATGCCGTGCCGAAGCAGGTCGAGCTGCGGTGTGTCGAAGTACACCGCATCAAGGTCGGTGTTCGCAGGCAGGCCGACCTCGGCCACGGCATCCACCTCGCCGAAGGCGGGAGGCCTGGTGTCGGGCTCGACCGAGTACTTGCGCTCGATCTCTTCGTGCCGGGTCGCTGTCATGCCCATAATTCTCGCAGACCACCACTGGGGGCGTGGCGAAGGCCCCCCATGCCGAGTGGTGGACCCAGCGTCGGGCACCTTCGCCGCGACGATACGCCGCGGCGGGTCGGTCGGAACCACGCGGCCGCTGATGTCACCTGCTGTTCACCAGCACTTGGCCGGGTGTCCTGACGGGCCAGGCGGCCGCAGGGGATCGAGGTGTCCAAGGTGGCGGGGTTGGTGTCGACAAGAGACACACTCCCTTCAGTGAGCCGCCGCCAAGAATGGTGTTCTTTGGTGGCCGCTCAAGGAGCGGCCTATGGTGGCGCCATGACAGCGCTTCGAGCTCGGGTCCGACTGCATGACCCAAGGGCGCCAACTGTGCGGGAACCAGTGGGGCTGCGGTGAGGAAGATCAGCTATCGGACCTCAGGCGCGGATCTGCCGTTCGGTCGCCCCGAGCGAGCCCATGGGGTAGCCATGGAGGGCTACTTCTGGCGGATCACGGACCCCGCGACCCGGCGGGTCGTCATCGCACTCATCGGCGTCCAGACCGATCACACGGGTCGTTGGGCATTGGTGGGGCTGGGGGCATCCGACGGGTTCTGGCGGCATGCAATTATCCCGACAGCTGACGCCCGTCTTGGCGGCCTCGGGGCGCGCGCGGCCGGTCCGGAGGCGTCCTTCTTCGGAACCGACGAGCGAGTCGTGGTGGACCTGGGTGGTGACGCCCACCTCGACGTCCAACTGGAGGGAATCACCCGTTGGCCAGCCGGCCGCCCATTCGGGGGATCCAGTTGGTTCCAGACGATCCCGGGGCTCAACCAGTACTGGCATCCATGGCTGCTGGGCGGGCGGGCATCCGGGACCGTCGCCGTCGGCGACTCGCGCTGGGACTTTGCCGACGCGCAGGTCTATGGCGAGAAGAACTGGGGGCGGGGTGGGTTCCCCGATTCGTGGTGGTGGGGTCAGGCCCAGGGCTTCGCAGACACCGGCGCCTGTGTGGCATTCGCCGGTGGCGACGTCGTCGCCGGACCCCTGCGAACCGAGGTCACTGGGCTCGTCGTGCGACTGCCGGACGGAAAGGTTCTGCGCCTGGGGAACCCGGTCACGTCGCCCGTTCGTGCGGACAGTGGGGATGAGCACTGGCGTCTGGAGGGCCGGTCAGGCGGCTGGGTCGTCTCCGTGGACGCCCATGCGCCGCTGAGCGCTGCGCACGTTCTGCCCGTGCCACTGGTG
>JBBQWX010000276.1:0-3013 GCA_038210185.1 Actinomycetales bacterium | reverse complement strand
CCCGGAAAGCGACCGGCGAAGAACTCCGAGAGGAACAGGCGATGGGCGCGTCCCTCCCACCCCATCGCCGCGGCATCCTCGTCCATGATCGCCCAGCCGATGTCGTCGTGGCAGCGCAGGTAGGTCAGCCAGGTGGCCGTCGGCGGCTTGGGGGGGAGTGCGCGCAGGGCCTGCACACCCAGCCGCACGTCGCGCGCCGCGAGCATCGACCACACCTGCACCATGAGGCTGTTGTGGTAGGCGAGGTCGCTCACCTTGCCGGTGTACGGCCCGGCGCCCAGGTAGTCGAGCAGCTTGGTCGGTGCGACGATCGCCTCGGCGAGGAAGGCCACGCTCGGGCACGCGATCCTGGTCACCGCCCGCAGCACCTGGGTGATGGCGTGCACCTCCGGCTCACCCTGGCAGTCGGTGCCCAGCCGCTTCCACATGAACGCGATGGCATCCAGGCGCAGCACGTCGACGCCGCGGTTGGCGAGCTCGAGGATGATCGCGGCGTACTCGCGCAGCACGGCCGGGTTGGCCCAGTTGACGTCCCACTGGAACTCGTTGAAGGTCGTCCAGACCCAGCCCTGCACCTCGTCGTCCCAGGTGAAGCTGCCCGGCGCGAACTCCGGGAAGACCTCGGGAAGGGTGCGCTCGTAGGCGTCGGGCAGCTCCCGGTCGGGGAAGACGTGGAAGTAGTCGCGGTAGTGGGCCTCACCGGCCCGCGCCCGCCGCGCCCACTCGTGCTCGCGCGCCACGTGGTTCAGCACGAGGTCGAGCACCAGGCTCATGTCCTTGTCGTGCAGCTGCTCCGCGAGGTTCTCGAGGTCGGCCATGGTGCCCAGGTCGGGCCGCACCGAGCGGTAGTCGGCGACGGCGTACCCGCCGTCGTTGTCCCCCTCGCGGGGCCGCAGCAGCGGCATGAGGTGCAGGTAGCGCACCCCGAGCTCGTCGAGGTACGCCAGGTGCGTCGCCACGCCCCCCAAGTCGTCGGCGAAGCGCTCGGTGTAGGCGGCGTAGCCGATCATCGCGGGGTCCTGGAGCCAGTCCGGGCGCAGCATCCGCTCGAGGTCGCGCACGTGCAGCTGCTCCGGTCGCACGCTGAACGCGGCGGCCGCGAGCTCGACGAGGTCCGCGCCGAGCGCCGCGGCGCGCTCGGCGCCGTGGACCGCCGTGAGTCCGGACAGCAGGTCGGGCCACCACCGCTCGACCCGTGCCCGCAGCATCGTCTCGCGGTCCCGGCTGAGACCCTGCGGGAGCGGGAAGGAGGGCGGCGGCAGCAGTGCTCTCACGGCGGCATTCTTGCGGATCTGCGAAACCGTTTCCACACGCTCATGGTCGACGCCGATGCGGGGCACAGGTGGCGCACAGGGAACTGCCCGAGTTTGGGGTCATGACGACGAGCAGCCAGGCCCCTCCCGGGGTGCGCAGCACCTTCGCCCCGACGGCCCGCGCCGCCGAGGCGCGCACGGTGCGCAGCCCCGGGCCGGCGCGTCGCCCCGAACCGGTGCCGCGCTGGTGGCGAGACGCAAGTGCGAGCGCCGGGTGGCTGGCCCTGCTGGTCGTCCTGGCACTGTGGGTGAGCGGCGGCGGCATCCAAGAGCTGGGCACGCTGTCCGGCGCGCTGACGTCGGTCGGCCGGCTCACCGGGCTGGTCGCCTCGGCGCTGCTGCTCATCCAGGTGTTCCTCATGGCGCGGGTGCCGTGGGTCGAGCAGGCCTGGGGCCAGGACGAGCTCGCCAGCACCCACCGGCTGGTCGGCTTCACCTCGTTCACCCTGATGCTCGGGCACATCGGGCTCATCACGCTCGGCTACGCCGCCGGCACCAGCGACGGCATCGTCGGCACCTTCGTCGACCTCGTGCTGAACTACCCTGGCATGCTCCTGGCCTTCGCCGGCACCACAGCCCTCGTGATGGTCGTGGTCACCTCGGTGAGGAAGGCCCGCAGGCGGCTGCGCTACGAGTCGTGGCACCTCATCCACCTCTACGGCTACCTCGGTGCGGGCCTGGCGCTGCCGCACCAGCTGTGGACCGGCACCGACTTCCTCTCCTCCACCGCCGCGACCGTCTTCTGGTGGACCCTCTACGCGGTGTGCGCCGGCTCGGTGCTGGTGTTCCGGGTCGGGCTGCCGCTATGGCGCTCGCTGCGCTCCCCGCTGCGGGTGCTCGACGTGCGGTCCGAAGGCCCCGGTGTCACGACCGTCACCGTGGGCGGCGAGGGGGTGCGCCGGATGCCGGTGCGCGCCGGTCAGTTCTTCCAGTGGCGCTTCCTCGACGGTCCCGGCTGGTCCTGGGCCCACCCCTACTCGGTCTCCGCCGCCCCCGACGGTCAGACGCTGCGCTTCACCGCGGCCCACGTCGGCGACGGGTCGGCCCGCCTCGCGACGCTTCACGCGGGCGCCCGAGTGCTCGTCGAGGGCCCCTACGGGCGGTTGCATGCCGGGGTGCGCTCCCACCGCAAGGTGCTGCTCATGGGGTCCGGCATCGGCATCACCCCCATGCGCGCGCTGCTCGAGGAGCTGGACCAGGCACCGGGCGACGTCACCGTCGTGCACCGCGTCCGCTCCCGGGCTGAGGCGGTGCTCGCCGACGAGACCGCCGCGCTCGCCAGGGCCCGCGGTGCGCGCTACCTGCTCGTCGAGGGTCCCCGCATCGCGGACCGCCCGAGCTGGCTGCCGGCCCAGGCCCGTCACCTCACCGACGTGCAGGCGCTGCGGGAGATCGTGCCCGACGTCGCCGACCACGACGTCTACCTCTGCGGTGCGGACGGCTGGATGACCGCCGCCCGCACCGCCGCGATCGACGCCGGAGTACCGCGACGCGCGGTGCACCTCGAGCGCTTCACCTACTGACCCCGACCCGACCCCCGCGACAAGGAGGCTACGTCATGCGCCGCATCACCACCTGGCTGCTCAGCACGGTCTCGGCCCTGGTGCTCCTGTTCAGCTACCACACGTCGACCGACTCCGGAGCCGCCGCGAGCGTGGTGGCGGAGTCCGACACGGGCACCACCTCCGGCTCGGGGTCGA
>JBBQWX010000275.1:0-3115 GCA_038210185.1 Actinomycetales bacterium | reverse complement strand
CGCCCCATTTGTGAAGGTCGCCAAGACCATCGCCAAGCACCGCGACGGGATCCTTGCCGCGATCCGGCTCAAGATCAACAACGCCCGGCCCGAAGGGCTGAACAACCACGTCCGCCTGATCATCCGACGGGCCTACGGCTTGCACTCACCACAAGCCGCACTCGCCCTGGTCATGCTCACCTGCGGACCGATCGAACTCCACCTACCCCACGAAAGAGCGCCCGGATGACCCACACTCATGCCGGGAGAGCCGTTTTCTTGGTACCTGGGGTCGGCGTGCTCCTCGGGGACCTGCGGCCGGAGACGAGTGCTGAGAGAGTGAGCCCCATGACCGACCGTCCGCTGGTGGCCGGGGTCGACACGTCGACCCAGTCGTGCAAGGTCGTCGTCTGCGACGCCGACACCGGTCGGGTCGTGCGCACCGGCCGCGCGTCGCACCCCGACGGCACCGAGGTCGACCCTCGCCACTGGTGGTCGGCCTGGCAGGAGGCGAGCGGCGGGGGCCTCCTCGACGGGGTCTGCGCGGTCGCCGTCGGCGGGCAGCAGCACGGCATGGTGCTGCTCGACGAGCACGGCGAGGTCGTGCGAGACGCCCTGCTGTGGAACGACACCCGGTCGGCGCAGGCCGCTGCTGACCTCGTCGCCGAGCTCGGCGCGCAGGCCTGGGCCGACGCCACCGGCCTGGTCCCCGTCGCGGCGACCACCGCCAGCAAGCTGCGCTGGGTCGCGACCGACGAGCCCCGGAGTCTGGGCCGCGCCCGCACCTGCGTGCTGCCCCACGACTGGCTGACCGGCCGCATCCGGGCCGATGGCGCCACGGCTCCCGACGGCTGGACGACCGACGGCGGCGACGCCTCGGGCACGGGCTACTGGTCGGCAGGCACCCGCGAGTACCGTCCCGACCTGCTGCGGCTCGCGGCCGGCACCGACCTGGAGGTGCCCCGGGTGGCCGCGCCCGCCGAGGTCGTCGGCCACACGGCATCCGGGCTGGCGGTGGCCGCGGGCACCGGTGACAACATGGGCGCCGCGCTGGGCCTGGGTCTCGACCCCGGCGACGTCGTCGTCTCGCTCGGCACCAGCGGCACGGCCTTCGCGCGCAGCTCGCGCGGGTCGGCCGACCCCACGGGCAGCGTGCAGTCCTTCGCGGATGCCGAGGGCGGCTTCCTGCCGCTCGTCTGCACGCTCAACGCGGCGCGCGTCACCACCGCCGGGGCGGCGATGCTCGGCACCGACCACGCCGGTCTCGACCGCCTCGCGCTGGCCGCGTCGCCAGGGGCCGGCGGGCTCACGCTGCTGCCCTTCCTCGACCACGAGCGCACCCCGAACCTGCCGACGGCCACCGGGTCGTTGCACGGGCTGACCCGCTCGAACGCCACGCCGGAGAACCTCGCCCGCGCGGTTCTCGAGGGCATGCTCCTCAACCTCGCCGCTGCGGTTGGTGCCGTGCGCGCGGTCGGCTGCCCGGTGCAGCGGGTGCTGCTCATCGGCGGGGCGGCGGCCTCGGCCGCGGTGCAGGACATCGCGCCAGACCTGTTCGGGGCGCCGGTCGCGGTGCCGCGGCCGGGCGAGTACGTCGCCGTGGGCGCGGCCCGGCAGGCTGCCTGGGCGCTGTCCGGTGACGAGCACCCGCCGCGCTGGGAGGTCGAGGTCGACGTGACGGTCGACCCGGACGACCTCGAGCGCGGCGCCGCGATCCGAGCGCGGTACGCCGCGACGGTCGTTGCTGCGCACCCCTCGACGGCGTCCTGACCGTGGTTCCCGACGTGACGCCCGAAGGAGCCACGCGATGAAGGCCGTCGTCTACGAGGCACCGCGCCGGTTCAGCGTGCGCGACGTGGCAACGCCCGAGCCCGGCCCCGGCGAGGTGCGGGTGCGCGTCATCCAGACCGGGGTGTGCGGCACCGACCTGCACCTGCACGACGGGCAGTTCCTGGCGGTCTACCCCATGGTGCCGGGGCACGAGGTCGTGGGGGTCGTCGATGCCCTGGGCGACGGCGTCGAGGCGAGGGAGACGGTCGCGGTGGGCGACCGTGTGGCGGTCAACCCCAACGCGAGCTGTGGCCGGTGCGCCTACTGCCGCGAGGGCAGGCCGCTGCTGTGCGACGACCTCACCGGCATCGGGTCGAGCCTGCCCGGCGGGTTCGCCGAGTACCTCGTGGCGCCGGCCCTGCAGGTCTTCTCGGTCGACGGGCTGGCCGACGACGTCGCCGTGCTCGTCGAGCCGACCTCGTGCGCCGCACATGCGGTGGACGTCATCGCACCCAGGCACGGCTCGACGGCGCTCGTGCTCGGGGCGGGGCCCACCGGCATCCTGCTCGCGCAGCTGCTGCGGGCTGCGGGCGCCTCCTCGGTGACCATTGCAGCGCCCACCGGCTTCAAGCTCGAGCTCGCGGCCTCCCTCGGGGTCGACCGCACCTTCCTCATGGACCGCGGCGACCTCGCCGGTGACGTGCGGGCGCTCAGCGACCTGTCCGGCGGCCCCGGCTACGACCTCACCGTCGACGCGACGGGGGCCGCGGCCGTGGCCGAGGTGCTGCTGCCGTTGACCCGCAACGGCGGCACAGCGGTCTTCTACGGGGTCACCGACGAGAGCGACCAGGTGTCGATCTCCCCGTACGACATGTTCCGGCGCGAGCTGACGATCAAGGGGTCGTTCGCCGAGATCAGCTCGTTCCCGGCCGCGATCGCCGCGCTGCGCGCCGGCCGGGCCCGCACCGACGGCCTCATCACGCACCGGTTCTCGCTCGAGGACTACGGCGCCGCCCTGGAGGCGCTCCGCTCCGACCACACGGCCCACAAGGTCGTCGTCGCCCCCTGACGCCCCCGGTCCCCACCGAAAACCATCCCGCAGTGACCAATAGGTCGATCCAGGTACGCCCTCCCCCAAAGACCCGTACCCGCAGTGACCAATAGGTCGATCCAGGTACGCCCTCCCCCAAAGACCCGTTAGGGATCTCCACTTAACCGGAGTTGCACTCGTCAGAGTTGCGCCAGGGGCGGGCGGCGCGCGGCCGGTCGATGCTGGGCGGGTGCCCGGTGGCTCCGGGGGGCAGTGGCGGCACGGTGCGCGGACGCGGTCGCTTGATCAGCTCCTTGTAGCGCACGGGGTCGTGGC
>JBBQWX010000274.1:0-3349 GCA_038210185.1 Actinomycetales bacterium | reverse complement strand
GGTCAGGTGACCGTGAACGTCCCCGTCATCTTGGCGTGCGGGTCGCACTTGAAGGTGTAGGTGCCGGCTACCAGCGTGACGTTCCAGGTCACATCGGCGACCTCCGGAACGGTGGTGGTCTCCTCCACGCCAGTGCCGGTGAGGTGGAAGTCGTGGATCTTCGATGCGTCCTTCACCTTCACCTCGTAGCTGCCCGCGGGGAGGGTGGTCACTGGTGCGCCGGTGCTGTCCTTGAGCGTGATGGTGAAGGCGTCACCTTCGCCCACGTCCGCGGTCAGGACGGACCCCGCTGCGCCGCCTGCGGAATCGGCCGTCGTCGCGGAGGACCCCTCGGTTGCCGTGGGCGTTGTGGGCGTTGTCGTGTCGCTTCCGCAGGCAGTAACCAAAGAGAGAAGGGCAATGGGGATGGCGAGCGCGAGAGGTCTCATGTATCGACTATGGCGGGATTTCTTGGAATAACCTTGGGCAACCTCGGGCGACACAGCCCAAGCAGTCCCGAACCGCGGTGCGTTGAGCTCGCTCATGGTGTCCTCCGTGCCTTCGCCGGGGCGGATCCCCTGGTCACAGTGGACCAACGTGGCCAGGCCACCGATGGTTCAACCGTCACCGATCAGCGCAGCCCGCGGACGTACCGGCTCGCCGTTCGCACATCGCCCACGCGCGACTCCCACGTCATTCCCATCCCCAGCAACACCCCTCCGATGACGAACAGCAGGGTCCAACGCGGGATGAACGCGGCGACGGGCCAGATGTTGCGCAGCGCCAGCAGTGCGGTTGCGACGACACCAAGAGCGAAGGGCGCAGCCAGCCTGAGCTGCACGCCCAGAGCCACGAGCGCCACCGACGCCAGGCCGACGAAGAGTCCGCGCCAGGTAATCGGCTCGTCAAGGGCCAACAGCAACGACGGGGTCAGGGCCAAGGCCATTCCCGGTCCGAGGCATCGCCAGCTCGACTCTGTCGACTCGCTGCGGTTGCGCCGCAGCCGTCGAACCCCGTAGACCAACAGTGCCGTGGCGGCCGGCACGGTGTACCACTCGACGGTCTCAACGGCGTTGTCCGTCAAGCGGATCCACGAAGCGATCGTCAGCAGCGCGCCGCTGGCCCAGCCGGCGCGACGCCGGTCCTCGGACAGGTATGCGGTGATCCCGGCTGCCACGCCGAGGATCGTGAGCTCCAGGGCTCGATGGGTCGGTGAGCTGTCGGCCAGAGCCAGCCCAGCCACCGCCCATGTCACCGAGACGCCCTCGCAGACGACCCGGGTCCAGGTCGTCGATCGCAGACTTTGGGACGACACGAGCCCCAGCGACCCGATCGACACGATCACCAGCCCATGAATAGCTGAGGGCGTTTGCGCATAAGCCAGCCACTGCACCGCTCCAGCCAGGGCGACCAGGCCCGCCACGGCCATGAAGCCGGCCCTGACCGTCGGGCGAGGTTCGGCCAACGCCCAAGCGAGGCAGGCCACCGCGATCAGGGTCCACGCAAGTGGGTCGGCCAGGTCGTCGTAGTAAGCGCAGACGCGCATGACCACCAGGAGAGACAGGCCCAGGACGAGCAGGAGGTCTTGATGCCACAGCCGAGCGCCGAACAGCAGGGCCACAGCCACCAGGACGAGCATGCTCATCGACGTCCAGAACCCAGCGCCGTACAAGACCGGCAAGACCCCGAGGGATGCGACGAATACCCCTGCCGTGTGGCGATGGTCGAGGGAAAGTCGGTGGTTGGCGATGATGACCTGGGGCAGGAACGCGAGGACGACCAACGTGATCAGCGGCAACAACCACGGAGCCACATCTCCACTCAACAGGTCGAAGGGCAGCCCGCGGGGCCCTCGCCAGCTCCCGGAGAGGGCAAGCCCCGCTCGGGCAGCAAGAGCCACCATGATGGGCAGCAGCCCGACGACCGCGCTCGCCCCCAGGACCGACGCGGATCCGCCGACCGCTGGCGACCACGTGCTGGAAACGTTGGCGGAGGCCACCGCTGCAACGACGTATCCGACCAGCATCAGCACCGTTCCCACGACCCAGCCGTGGGACCAGCAGGCGATCTCGAAGACCAGGAGCACCGGCAGGAGGGACAAACCCGCGGCGACCCGTCGCCATACAGCATGGAGCAGTCGCACCGACCAGAGCCCCGCGACCATTGCCACCGCAAGCGCCGGCCACGACGCGGCAACCCGCCCGAGGTCGCCTCCGATGTGGTCGGCGGCACTCTCGGTTCCGACCGCCAGGGCAAGCAACCATCCCACGCCACCCAGGCCCAGCGCGCTCCACATCGCGACCGGCAGGCGGAGCCGACGGCAGGCCAGGTACAACAGCGACGCCACGACCGTCACCGCCACAGGCGAGACTCCAGGTTGGTCGCTGGAAAGCCGCAGGGCACCGAGGACGGCACGGGCGATCCCGAGCGCGACCGCAGCGTCCAGGCTCCACAACCAACGCGCTCGGCTCCGGACAGTCAACGCGGCAGCGCCGGTGGCCGCGGCCAGAAGCCCACCAGCCAGGATCTCGTATGGCGCGCTGGGCAGCTCAGCCAGACCCGGCAGACCCGCTCTGCGGGCTGCAGCCAGGTCCAGGACGAACATGCCGCAGGCGATCACAGCCATCGCCTCGGCAGTGGCCTGCAAGCCTCGCCTCAGGGCCAGCTGGGCGAGGACCCAGAAGCTCGAGGTGATCCCGATCAGGATCAGGGCACGGACGGCCAGCGCAAGCTGCTGCCAGGCGACGGCGATGAAGACGGCACCGGCCGCCAGCACGCACAGCGCTCCCAAGACCAGCAGGATGACGCCAACCGACCTGCCCGCGAACCAGGATCGGGCAGGCGCCGCGTCGAGATGGACCGGTGGCCCGGCCGGAGGCTGACTGGCGGGGGCCTAAGGGTGCTGGGCGATGGGCGTTTGACGTGGTGGCGCTCCTGCGGTCAGGTCAGCCCGCATCCGGTCGACCAGGGAGTCGGCCAGGCGCAGCGCCCCCACCAGCTCGGTCACCGTGACCCCGGTCAGGTCGACCCCGCAGGACGGACAGCGCAACGGCCGGATCGGCAACGCGGCACGGCAGCTCGGGCAGCTCGAGGCATCGAAGAAGGGGGACATGGGGCCAATCATGGCGCCCCGCCATTTCAGCCTGGATGAGTCGGCCTACTCACGTTTGACCAACAAACGGCCATTTGCCGCATTGCCGCGCATTGTGCTCATAATCCCAAGGAATGTTTTGGTCGCGTGTTACTGGGCGAGTAACAACCCTGCAACACAAAGTTGCGGAAAGCGCCAAAAGACCGCCCCCTATGGATACTCTTCACCATCCCGTGGGATTCGCGGGAGTCCGGGAACCCTCCTGGGCGAAGACTAATC
>JBBQWX010000273.1:0-3534 GCA_038210185.1 Actinomycetales bacterium | reverse complement strand
GGCCGACGTCCAGGGCGCCGTCCCCGGCAACCGTGACCTCGACGTCGAACCACGCATCGAGGAACGGGACCCGGAGCGATCCGTCGATGGTGCTCGACGTCACGGTGTTGTGCCGCAGGCTCAGCTCGAAGCGCTGCACGGCCAGGCCGAAGCCGAAGAGCTCCGCCGACAGACCGCTCACTCCGGCGGGCTCGTCCGTGAGGCGGTCCTCCTCGGCCACGGCCTGGATGAGGCCGGGAAGGGGGTCCTCGCCGAGGTCGGTCTCGGCGTCGACGTCGAAGGCGATGTCGCCGGAGAACCCCCCCGTGCCGATGGCGCAGCTGCTGAAGGTGATCCGCGGGCCTACGTAGACGGGACTCTCCGGCGGCAGGTAGGAGGCCGTCCCGTCCTCGCGCGCCACGGTCCTGCCGTCGGGGTCGGTCTCGGCCACCAGCGGCGGCGGGGGCTTGGCGTAGGTCTCGGCGGCGCGGCCGCCCCAGCTCTGAGGCAGGATCACCTGCACCTCACCGGCGAGGAGGCCGCGGAAGGCGTCGTCGAGGCCGAGGTCGGCGGCGCCGTCGGGCAGCGCGCCGACCCCGAAGTAGGGCGCGACGTCGGACGCGCTGACGATGATGCCGGTGGACCCGATCTGGACCGTCCCGAGGTCGACCCTCGCGTCGGTGTCGAACTCCACAGTCCAGTCGTGGTTGACCCGCACCTCACCGGTGAAGGTGAGGGCCACGGGTTCGCCGGTCTCGACATAGCCGCCGTCGCCGTCGCTCTCCATGGCCCGCAGCAGGTCGGTGTCCCACACGAGGGTGACGGCCAGCCCGCTGAGCGTCAGCACCCAGGACGTCGCGGCGGCATCGAGGTCGTCCTGGTCATAGGTCACGGCCAGCCGGAACGGGATGCCGGGGTCATCTAAGCCCTCGGGGCCCCCGAGCACGAGCTCGAGCCCGTCGACCCCCGGCAGGCTCAGGCGCTGCTCGCTCTCGGCGAACAGGTCGATCTCGAAGCGCCCGGGCGATCCGGACCAGCCCGTCGCGATCAACCGGTCGAGCAGGCCGGCACCACCCTCGAACTGGTCCTCGGGCCAGGCGACCTCGGGGAAGAGCAGGCCCACCGGGACGTGCGAGAGGAAGGCATCGTCGACCTGGTCGTTTCCGGGCCACCCATACATCGGCATCAGGTCCTCTGGCGGAGGTTCCGATCGTGGACCTTCAACCATGTCCGGTGCACCGGGAGAACCCCCGGCACTGCGGATGGCACGGCGCCTCTTCCTGGTGACGGGGACACTCCTCAGCGCCCGCACGCGCACGGCGACGGGGTCCTGGATGAGCAAGGCCGCGCCGGGGTTACTTGGTGGGGCTGAAGTCCGCAGAGTGCCGATGGTGCCTCACCCCGCCGCGTAAGCGCGCTGTGGCTTGAGATCACGACACGAGATTGGCGCCGTGCTCTCGCAGGATCTTGATCGCGCGTGGGCCAACCCCGTGAAGCGCAAGGAGGTCGCGCTCTCTGGCTCCGTCGAGATCGGTGATCACGCGATACCCGGCGGCCGCGAAGGCTCTGGAGGCTGGACGGCCGAGGGCCGCCGGTAGCGGCGTGGTCGGGTCGGTCATGCCGGACAGCATTCAGAACGAACGCCCGATCTACAAGGAGGCTGCTCTCCAACACCGTCGCGATAGGCCTTTCGGACGGCCTCCCGTGGTGCGTCACTGCGCCGCGATAGACGCGGACCGTTGCGAGCTTCCGGTTGGCCACATCCGTCCTCTCATGCCGCGATCCGGAAGTGCGGCGGGGCCTTGGATGGATGGCTGGAACTGGCACGCTCGGAGGGAGTGCACCAGTGAGCGTGGTGCGTGTCAGGTTTCGCGGACGACCTGGTCGGCGTTCTTGTCGGGTCGCAGGCCGCGCCATGCGGGGTGCCGGAGTCGCCCGTCGCGTGTCCACTCGGTGAACCGGACCTCGCCGACGAGCTCGGGTGTGACCCAATGCACGCCCCGTGCATCCGCTCGTGGCACGTCGTCGCCCAGCGCGGAGTGGTTCGTGGCCAACGGTTCGAGTCGGCGTTGTAGGTCGGCAAGGCAGGCGGTGGTGAACCCGGTGCCGACCTTGCCTGCGTAGCGCAGCCCGTCCGGGGTCGGGATGGCGAGCAGTAGTGACCCGATGCTGTCGGCCCGCCGTCCATGCCCGGGGCGCCATCCAGCGATGAGCACCTCCTGGGTGCGCAGGTTCTTTGATCTTCAGCCAGGTCCGCGACCGCGCCCCGGGCTGGTAGGCCGATTCGATCTGCTTGGCGACCACTCCTTCCAGGTGCTGCTCGCGGGCGGCGGCCAGCACGGCCGGTCCGCCACCGAACAAGGCCGGAGGCGTCCTCCACGAGGGGCCGGACAGGGCGAGCTCGTCCAGCAGGGCGCGACGTTTCCCATAGGGCGCCGTGATGGTCGAGCGTCCGTCGAGGTGGAGCACGTCGAAGATGAGGTAGGTCACCGGGACCGAGGCGGTGAGGCGTCGGCTGCGGGCGGCACCCGACACGTGCATCCGCGGTTGAAGCAGCTCGAAGCTGGGCCGCCCGGCCGGGTCGAGCGCCACCAGCTCGCCGTCCAGGACGGCTTGGGTGGAACCCATCGACTCAGCCATCGCCCGCAGCTCGGGGTAGGTGTCGGTGATGTCGATGTCGTGGCGCGACCACGCCGTGGCGCGACCTCCCTCGACATGCACGATGGCGCGAACCCCGTCCCACTTCATCTCGTAGGCCCACCGCTCGTCATCAGCGGGCAGTTCATCCGCCAACGTCGCCATCATCGGGGCCACCCTCGGCGGCGGCTGGTAGCCGTCCGGAGGCGGGCTCATCCGATGCATCATCCAGTTCTTCCCTCCGGTCCGGAACAGCACGTACCGTCCCTGGACTCGAGAGCTGTGCAGGACCACCTTGACCTTCCCCTCGGTCCACTCCTGGGTCTCGTAGGTGCCGCGGTCCCAGATGGTCACACCGCCGCTGCCGTACTCGCCTTCGGTGGTGTCACCCTCGAAGTCGGCATACGACATCGGGTGGTCCTCGGTCTGGACCGCGAGCCGGTTCACCGACGGGTCCAGGGGAACGCCCTTGGGAACCGCCCACGAGACCAGCACCCCGCCCCGCTCGAGACGGAAGTCCCAGTGCAACGCACTCGCGTGGTGCTCCTGCACGACGAACGTGTCGTCCCGCCCCTGCGAAACGGGCCCCGGCGGCGGCACCGGCTCGCGGGTGCGCACGGGATCACGCTTGGCGCGGTAGGTAGACAGCCCATCGTCGGACACCCCGACATCGTCCCGCGGATGCTCACACCAGGCCCCGACAGGACCACGCCACTTGTACCCGGGTCGCCGGAGCATTGACCGCCCGTCAGCTGTCCCAGAAATGACCCGCAATTAGGCTCTTCTGACACACCTGTGGGTCATTTCCGGCCGGGGAGGACGGGTCGGTAGCCGCCCAGGGAGAGCAGGGCAAGGGCGATGAGGGCCTGAGGGGACTTGAATCCGAACGCGATCCTGGTGATCAGTCGGATCTTGGTG
>JBBQWX010000272.1:0-3574 GCA_038210185.1 Actinomycetales bacterium | reverse complement strand
GCTACGCAGGATGCCGGAGACGTAGATCGTGTTCGGCGTGGGGCCCGGTGTGACGGAGTACACCTGGCCGAGGATGGTCGGGTTGAAGGTCGCGTCGAGCGCGCCGGTCACCCGGTCGAAGGCTGCGACCCCGGCGCGAGGCTGTCCTCCGACCGCGGTGAACGTGCCGGCGGCGAAGACCTTGTTCCCGACCTCGGCGAGCTGGGTGACCTTGGTTCCCGCGGTGATGCCCGGGGTGGTCGCGGACGGCTTCTCCGTCGGCATCGCCCAGGGCGCAGGCGGCGGAGAGGGGTCTGGTGACGCCTGCGCCGGCGTACTGAGGCCGATGGTGCCGGTCGCGACACTCGCTGCGACCAGGACCGCCAAGGATCGGAACTTCATGGTGGGCTCCCCGTCGTTTCACGCCGCCGCGGCGGCTGCATCGGATCTTCAGCCAGCGAGCGCCAGAGGGATCTTCGCCAGCCGAAAGCAGCGGCACTGACCGCATCGACTCCTGGCGCAAACCCTAGGGAATGTCTTCCACGTCCGAAGCGAGTTGGAGAAACTCGTCCGATCGGCCGACCCAAGAGCAGGAGGCCAGCGCACCGTGGGGTCTGGGGTGACGGCGCGGCGCCCCGAGTACGGGGGCCACCCGCGAGATTCTCGGTGTGAACCGCCAAGCACGCATCGAAAGAGATCTCACCGATGACCTTGTCCTGGTCTGCCTCGTCCGAGCTCAACGAGGTGGTCCGCACCGGCAGATTCTGGGTCACGTGATTGGCGTTCATATGTCCGGCCGGGACACGTGATGCGGTGCGTTGAGGCCTTGTGCGAGCATCCCCGGGACGATGTCGGGGCGCGGTGGGCCCTGAACGGGCGTCGAGGTGGTCCAGGGGTGGCTCGGGACCAGTGCCTCTTTTGCGCCTGTTCCGTGGGGTCCGAACTGACTCGGAGCGACTCGACAGTGCCGAGGCGTCATCTCCGCCCTCCGGCGGGACGGCCGTTCTGCTCGGTGTAGTGACACGGCATGCACAGGGGCGCTCTCGGGATGGTGTCGAGCCGACTGGCCGGGAGCGGCTGGGAGCACGTGACGCACAGGCCAGAGCAGCCTTGGTTCATGCGTTCCAGGACGTCGATCTCGCGGAGCGTGGAAAGAGCGACCATCCGGAGGGCCGAGTTCACGCTCTCATGCCAAGGAGTGAACGCAGGGTCGACTTCAAGGGCACTCAGCTGCTCGACCCGGAACCGGCGTTCGTCGTGCAGGAGGCGCCGGCGCTCGAGGTGCTGCTCGTCCAGATCAGCGATGTCGTGCACTGAAATGATCGACATGGGACACCCTCCTCGGGGCCGACGGTTCCCTTAGGGCTCGGCGCCGACGTGTTGTCACGCCGGTGACTTCTGCGGCTTTGCCGCCGCGTGCTCGGCGACGAACGATGCCTCAAGCATCGGCTGCCCGAGAGCGAAATCACAGGCTTCCGCCCGGCCGACCTCGCGCCCCGTTCGTTGCCGACGCCCAGCAACAACCTCGCCGAGGATCCCGGTCCACGGCCGCGGCACACTGGTGACATGGCCCGCGCCCCGAAGTCCGCGTCACCAGCACCATCGACCCGCTCGCCCGCCGTCTCGGCGGTCTTTGAAGAGATGTCGAGCCGGATCATCCACGGTGGTGCGTCGTTGACCGACAATGACTTCGAAGACATCCGGAGGGCGGGATCGCAGGCTGCAGAGCAGGGACTGCCAGCACGGGGAGCGGTCGACCTGTACCTGGCGTCGGCGGCACAGGCCTGGAGCGCGATGCCGCCCACGCCCCACAACAATGCCCAGGCTGCAGCCCAGTCGTTGCTTGAGGGGATACGAGCCGCTGTGCCGGTGCTCGTCGAGAGCTACCAGAACGCCGGGCAGCAGCTGATCCGGCAGGAGGAGACCGCACGCAGCGAGTTCATCGACGACCTGCTGCGGGGCGACGCTGACGCCGCTGGCATCGTCCAGCGCGCCGAGCCCTTCGGGATCGACCTCACCGTGGCGCACCAGGTCGTGCTCGCCGAACCGCGAAGCGACGCCCTCGTCGAGGACCGCGACGAGGGCATCCTCGAACGCGAGGTCATTGATAGATACGGCGACCGCGACGTGCTCGTCACCACCAAAGGCGGGTACCTCATCGCCTTGGTCCCGGCAGGTACCGCCTCCACGGATGTCGACGAGCCCGCGCGGCTGCTGCATGCCGCGTTGAGCAGATCTTCGGCGAGGAAGCCATGGCGCGTCGCCGTCGGACGCCCCTACCCGGGAGCCTATGGAGTTGCGCGATCCTACGAACAAGCCCGCGAAGCGATCTTCCTCGCCGAGCGGCTGCACCCCGACGACGACATGGTGCCAACGCGGGATCTGCTCATCTACCGCGTCCTCGGACGAGACAGAGTCGCGCTGGCTGACCTCGTCGAGACCGTCCTCACCCCCCTCACCCACGCCCGGGGCGGCGCCGGCCCACTGGTCGACACCCTCGAGGCCTACTTCGACGCGGGCGATGTGGCCACGCAAGCCGCCCTCCGCCTTCATGTCTCCGTGCGCACGGTCACCTACCGCTTGGCGAGGATCGCCGACCTCACCGGGTACGACGCGACGATCCCCGCTCAACGACTGACCCTGCAGGCCTGCGTGGTGGGTGCGCGACTGCTGCCCTGGGCTGGAGACGCCGCAGCCCGCATTCGCTGACTCGATCACCGGCTGGCGCGGCTCACCGCGAGGGCGACGTTCGCCGCGGCAGGAGTCTGATCGCCGGTTCGAGTTGGAACGGTGCCGGGGCGAAGCCAGGTCGCATCATTCGGCCAGCACCCGCCCGGCCACAGCGTCGACCGCCTGTACCGGAGGACCCACCGTGAGCACCGAGTCACCCGGCGAGCAGCGCGTTCCGGATTGGCGTCGGGGGTTCGAGCCGATCACGACGGCACTGGACTGCTCGGCCTGCGAAGCGCGCATCGGTCTTCGCCCTGAACTCGCTGAGAGGCATCCACGTTGGCACCGTGAGCTCGAGGACCGGCTCAGCTGGTCGAACGAGAGGGAACGAGACTTGCGGCACTGACAGCGCCGGTGCCCCAATGTGGGGCTACAGTGCCTGCCGAGGCCGTCGGGTCGACGTGCGCTTTGCTACTCGGGCGGTCTCCGACCGGGCGGTGAGCCGTGGGGGTCTGCTCGTAGACGTCGGGGGTGCCGTCCGCGTCGGCATCCTGTTCCTCTTAAGAGCTTCAGGCGCCGGTAGGTCCGGTTGCAGGTGCGTAGGATCGCAGTGGCGATCAGCGGCGAGCAGGGAACCGGTGAGGACGGCCACCTTGACGTGCTCGTCTCGTTCGCTGCCGACCCCGAAGGCGAGCTCGCCGATGAGCAGGGAGACGGTGAAGCCGTGGTCCTGGGACTCATGCGCAAGGGCCGAGGGATGACGGCCAAGTACCACGACGAGAGCCTCGCCGATGACGTCTCTGCGCTCCTCGCTGAACTCGAGGGTGGTCAGTTCGCCAGAGACAGCACGCGGCCGGACAGTGCGGACCTACCCTAAGTGACATGGTTGCCCGCGTGGCGGCGCTAGGACGCGGGTCTCAGGCGG
>JBBQWX010000271.1:0-3583 GCA_038210185.1 Actinomycetales bacterium | reverse complement strand
AGTTGGTGCTCGGGCATGCCCATCTGTCCACGACACAGATCTACCTGACCCCGCGCAAGGAAGACGTGATCCGGCGCGTTCTGGCCCATCACGCCGAGCAAACCCAGCGGGCGGCCCGGCGGGTGATCCCCGCCCCGGCCCCCGGCTACCGACCCGAGGCGATCGATGTGCTGTTCGGTCGCCCCTGATGCCGGTACTGCTCGACAAACAGGCGGCCACCCTGACTGAGCACGGCCGAGCACGACCACTTCAAGCCGGCTTCTCGCCGCGTCCGGTGCCGGAAACCTGGACTGCCACCTGCGGGACGCGCCAGGAGATCCTGGACGGGCTGAGCGCCATGCCGTTGGTCGGGACCGGCGCCGACCGCCGCAGCCAACGCCTGGTGGGTATGAAGCTGTTTCTGGACTGGCTGGCCGACCAGCCCGGGCGGACCTGGCAGGACCGCTGGCAATCCAGCGGGGCCGAGGCGGCCGGACGCCACTGGCGTCAGGTCCCCGCCGGCTGGCTGCTGGAACGAGGGCACGGCCCCTGGCGTCGGGACTGCCTGCAGCAGGCGGTCCCGGTGGCGATCGCCGCTGACGTGGTCCGTCCCTCGCTGAGGTGGCTGGCCGGCGGCGGACTGGCCCGGGGCGGACGGCTGGTGGTCAACCTGTCCGCGTCGCGAGACCCGCAGGGCTTCGCCCGGTTGCGGCAGGTCTGCGAGGCCGATGACGGTGTCTCGGGGCCGCTGACCACCCAGGTGGCCTATCGCAGCGCGCTCATCCTCGCGGCCAACGGCGGGGGCCTGGCCCAGGTCACCGTCGGCGACGTCGTGGAGCTGTTTGCCGCCGAGGACCAGGTGCTGACCAATCCCTCCGCGGGACGCACCGTGCTCTACCGGATCTTGCGAGACCTAGGCATCCTGGGCGCGCAGGCCCCGGCGATGCTGCGTGGCCTGCGCACCGCCGGCCAACGAACCCCCGAGCAGCTGATCGACCGCTATGGAATCATCAGCGTCCCGGTCCGCGACCTGCTGGTGGAGTACCTGCGTGAGCGGCAGCCGGCGCTGGACTACACCAGCTTGGACTCGCTGTCCTACCACCTGGGGATGCGGTTCTGGGCCGACATCGAGACCCACCACCCGGGTATCGACAGCCTGCGGCTACCGGCTGAGGTGGCCGAGGGCTGGAAGCGTCGGCTGCGCACGATCACCAAGACGACGACGTCGGCGGCCGGGGAGAAGACCCAGGTCACCGTCGAGCGGATCAACTATCGGGAGTGCCTGACCCCGGTACGGGCCCTCTACCTCGACCTGGCGCACTGGGCAGTTGAGGACCCAGCCCGCTGGGGCCAGTGGGTCGCGCCCTGCCCCGTCGGGGAGGAAGAGATCAACCGCCGCAAAGCCACCCGGCACCGAAAGTCCCGGATGGATGCCCGCACCCGTGAACGACTGCCCTCCCTACCGGCCCTGGTGCGCAGCGTCACCGAGCGGCGCACCAGCGCCCTTGCTCTGCTCCATGCGGCCCGCAGCACCCGGCCAGGGCAGTCGTTCACCATCGAGGGAACCACCCTGACCCGCCCCATCATCGCCCGCGGCACCATCGACAAGGTCTGGGCCGAAGACCCCGTGACCGGCAAACGGCGTGACCTCACCCGCGAGGAGGACCACGCCTTCTGGGCCTGGGCCATCGTCGAAGTGTTACGGGCCACCGGAATTCGCGTCGAGGAACTGCTCGAACTCAGCCACCACGCGCTGGTCCAGTACCGGCTGCCAACCAGCGGCGAGCTCGTGCCGCTGCTACAAATCCTGCCGTCGAAGACCGACGCCGAACGACTGCTCGTGGTAAGCCCCGAACTCGCCGACGTCCTCGCCGCGATGATCCGCCGACTACGCGCCCGCACCGGAACGGTGCCCCTCGTGGCCGCCTACGACGGACGCGAACGCCTCTGGTCACCACCCGCGCCCCTGCTGTTCCAACGCCGGATCGGCACCGAGAACCGGGCGATCGCCGTCGGCGGCGTCGGGAACCTACTATCCGGCGCCCTCGCGCACACCAGCCTGGTCGACCCGGTCGACGGACAGCCGCTGCACTACACCCCGCACGACTTCCGCAGGATGTTCATCACCGACGCCATCCTGGGTGGCCTGCCGCCACACATCGCCCAGGTGATCGCCGGCCACTGCGACATCAACGTCACCCTCGGCTACAAGGCGATCTACCCCGAGGAGGCGATCCAAGCCCACCTGGCCTTCCTCGCTCGACGGCGATCGCTGCGCCCCACCGACGAATACCGTGCCCCCACCGACCAAGAATGGCAGGAGTTCCTCGGTCACTTCGAACGACGAAAGGTCTCTACCGGCACCTGCGCCCGCGCCTTCGGCACCCCCTGCATCCACGAACACGCCTGCGTGCGCTGCCCCATGCTCTGGCCCGACCCCGACCAACGACACCGTCTGGTCGAGATCCGCGACAACCTCAACGACCGAATCACCGAAGCCCAACGCGAAGGCTGGCTCGGCGAAGTCGAGGGCCTGCAGGTCAGCCTCGCCGGCGCGCAAGACAAGATCTCCCAACTCGACCAACGCCCCACCAAACGCGCTGCCATCGACCTCGGCATGCCAACGAATAGGTAGCAACGAGAACGCAACCCGCCACAACAGCCCAACGCCTCGCGGTCCAACTTTGACCAAGGTCCTCAGGCAACCCCAGGAAGTTCAGAGAATACGGGGTTACGGTCCACACCTGTGTCCCGGCGGACCCGGCGTCCAAGGGCGGGTCGGAGTCGAGCGTGAAGACCGCCAAGGCCGACCTGGTCCCCAAGGACACCAACCTGCTCGACGCGTACGACTCGTTCGCGGCGCTGGAGGCCGCGTGTGAGGCGTTCTGCGACATGGTCAACACCCGGGTCCACCGGGTCACCCGCCGGCCCCCAGCCGAGATGCTGGCGCAGGAGAGGGCGTTGCTGCACCCGATCCCGTCCACGCCGCACACCGTGGCGTTCGGGGTGACCCGGGTCGTGCCGGTCAACACCCCGATGGTCGCGTTGCAGGGCGGGCAGTACTCCGTGCCGCACACCCTGCTCGGGGAGACGGTGTGGGTGCGGGTGCACGGTCACGGCGCCGGCGAGCAGGTGGTCGTGGTTCACGTCGGGGCCACCGGTCCGGTCGAGGTCGCCCGCCACACCCGGGCGACGCCGGGATCCCCCAAGATCGACGACGCCCACTTCCCGCCCGCGCCGGCTGGGGCGTTGAACCGTAAACCGCTGGCCCGCAACGCTGCCGAGGTCGAGTTCCTCGCCCTGGGCGACGGGGCCGGGCTCTGGCTGTCCGAGGCCGCCGCCGCCGGCACCACCAAGATCCGCCTCAAGATGGCTGAGGCCGTCACCCTGGCGAAGCTGTTCAACACCAAGGACGTGGACTGTGCGCTGGGCCACGACGCGGTCCACGCCCGCTTCGGCCACGGTGACCTCGCCTCGATCCTGGACCACCACCACACCACCACGGTGGGCGGTCCTGCCAGCCAAGCCGGTGAGGACGGGTCGCTGACCCAGGGCACCGCGTCCTGGGCCGCGCTCGGCGCCGCGACCACCACAGCGACGCCGG
>JBBQWX010000270.1:0-3603 GCA_038210185.1 Actinomycetales bacterium | reverse complement strand
GGTGAGCCAGCACCTTTGGCTCACCACGTGAAGCACGTAGGGGGTTGGTGCCGACGTGGCTCACCACGTGAAGCACGTAGGGGGTTGGTGCCGACGTGGCTCACCACGTGAAGCACGTAGGGGGTTGGTGCCGATGTGGCTCATGGGGTGAAGCATCAGGACCTGTCGTCATCTACCACTCGTCGGGGCCCCGACGGCTCCTTGGCTCTCACCAGGCGCAGAAGCCGCCGTCGACGAGCAGGTCGTGTCGGTGACGAACGACGACTGCTCGCCGAGGAGGAAGACCACGGGCTCGGCGACCTCCTCCACCTCGGCCAACCGCCCGAGGGGCGTCTGCGCCGCGAACCCGGCGTTCACGTCGGGCGGGTTGCGACGGGTCATCGCGGCGAGGGTGTAGCCGGGGCTGACCGAGTTCTCCCGGATGCCGACCGGCGCCCACTCGACCGCGAGCGCCTTGCTCAGATGGATGACGCCCGCCTTGGCCGCGCTGTGGGCGGCATGGGTCACGCCACGGTTGACGATGTGGCCCGACATCGACACGATGTTCACGATCGACCCGCCGTGCTCGGCCAGGACCGCGTGCTCGGCCTGGCAGGCGAACATCACCCCGTCGAGGTCGACGTCGACGACCCGGCTCCACTCGTCGGCGGGCATGGGCGGCGGACGCCACGAGCCCGTCGACCCCCGCGCAGTTCACGGCGTAGGACACCGGCCCCGAGCTCCCTCGCCCGGGCGACCGCGGCGTGCACGCCGGCCTGGTCGCGCACGTCGACGCCCACGGAGCCCGACGCCACCCCCGCCGCGTGGCAGGCCTGCGAGAACGCGCCGAAGTCGGCGTCCGGCGCATCGAGGCACAGCACCGCCACGCCGCGGGCGGCGATCGCCTCGACGACCGCGAGGCCGATGCCGCGTCCCCCTCCGGTGACGACGGCGACACGACCGGCCACCAGGTCCTGCACGGCTCCTCCTCGGACGATCCGAGCGTGGTCTCGGCGCCCACCACCGCCGTGTAGGGTGCCGGCGCCCACCACCGCCGCGTAGGGTGCCGGCGCCCACCACCGCCGCGTAGGGGCCCCGGCGCCCACCCCCGCACCTCAGGGGGGCCGGAGCCACCCGACCCACAGGCCGACCGAGGCACCCCAGGGGTCCACGCCACCGCTGCGAAGAGATCTGCGCGAACCGCAACCGACCCGCCGATAAACTCGCCGGGTGATCGACATCAAGCTGCTCCGCGAGGACCCCGAGCTCGTACGCGCCAGCCAGCGGGCGCGCGGTGAGGACGAGGGGGTCGTCGACGCCATCCGCACCGCCGACGACCGCCGCCGCGGCTCCCTCGCGGCCTACGAGCGGCTGCGCGCCGAACAGAAGTCGATGGGCAAGGAGGTCGCGAAGGCCCAGGGTGAGCAGAAGCAGGCACTGCTCGCCCGCACCAAGGAGATCTCGGCCGCGGTCAAGAGCCTGCAGGAGACGGCCGCCCAGGCCCAGGGAGAGCTCGACCGCCTGCTGCGCACGATCGCCAACGTCGTCGAGCCCGAGGTGCCGGCCGGGGGCGAAGACGACTACGTCGTCGTCGAGACGGTCGGCACGGCCCGTGACTTCGCCGCCGAGGGCTTCGAGCCTCGTGACCACCTCTCCCTGGGCGAAGGCCTCGACGCCATCGACATGGAGCGCGGGGCCAAGGTCTCCGGCGCGCGCTTCTACTTCCTCAAGGGTGCGGGCGCACGCCTGGAGATGGGCCTGCTCACCTTCGCGATGACTCGCGCGATCGCCGCCGGCTTCGTCCCGCTCATCACGCCCACCCTCGTCAAGAGCGAGGTCATGGCCGGGGCCGGCTTCCTCGACCACCACGCCGACGAGGTCTACCGGCTCGAGGCCGACGACCTCTACCTCACCGGCACCTCGGAGGTGGCGCTCGCCGGCTACCACGCCGACGAGGTGCTCGACCTGAGCGGCGGCCCGATCCGGTACGCCGGGCAGTCCACCTGCTACCGGCGCGAGGCCGGCTCCTACGGCAGGGACACCCGCGGCATCATCCGGGTGCACCAGTTCAACAAGATCGAGATGTTCGTCTACTGCCGCCCCGACGACGCCGCGGCCGAGCACGAGGGCCTGCTCGAGCTCGAGAAGGAGATGCTCGCCGCCGTCGGGCTGCCCTACCGCATCATCGACACCGCGGCCGGCGACCTCGGCGGGCCCGCCGCGCGCAAGTACGACTGCGAGGCCTGGGTGCCCACCCAGGGCCGCTACCGCGAGCTCACCTCGACCTCGAACTGCACGACCTTCCAGGCCCGTCGGCTCAACACCCGGTTCAAGGGCGAGCACGGCAACGAGGTCGTCGCCACCCTCAACGGCACGTTGGCCACGACCCGCTGGATCGTCGCCATCTTCGAGAACCACCAGCAGGCCGACGGCTCCGTCGTGGTTCCCGAGGCGCTGCGCCCGTACGTCGGCCTCGACGTGCTCACCCCCGTCCGCTGACGGAGACCGCCTCCCCCCGCAGGCGGACCCGCCCCACCGGGCTCCTGCCTAGGCTGTCGGGTATGCCGTCGCTCGTCGCCACCCTGCCGTCACGGGTGGGTGCGTTCTTCGGCGCCGACGACCCCTGGGAGCGGCCCCGGCCCCCGATCGGCCGCCAGGACGTCGTGCTCGCCGCTGTGGTCGCGGTCCTCGGGCTCGCCTCGCTCGAGCTGATGCGCGGCGTCGGGGCGCTCGCCGACGTCGACTTCTCGTGGGGGGTGCAGTGGCTGGCCGTCGTCACCGGGTCCGTCCTGCTGGTCGGCCGGCGCCGGTGGCCGCTGAGCGTCGCCACCCTCGCCGCCACGCACATGCTCCTCGTCGGTCTCTCGATGCCGGTCGTCATGGGCCAGATCACCCTCCAGCTCGTGTACTTCCTGGCGATCCTGTCGGGTGTCTCGTGGGCGCAGGACCGGCGCTGGATGATGGCCGTCATCGGCGCGATCGTCGTCGCGATGTTCATCTGGGTCGCGCTCCAGTTCGCCGTCGGGACTGCGATCCAGGAGACTCTCGACGACAGCGAGGGCACGCAGCGCAGCGGTCTCCTCGGCCCGGTGCCTGCGACCATCGCCCTGACCCTGCTCATCAACGCCCTCTACTTCGGCGGGGCGGTGCTCGGGGGCCAGGCCTCGTGGCGCAACGCCCGCCAGAAGGCCCTGCTCGCCGAGCAGGCGAGCACGATCTCCATCCAGACCGACTCCCTGCGCCGCCGCGCGGTCACCGACGAACGGCTGCGCATCGCCCGCGAGCTGCACGACGTCGTCGGCCACCACGTGTCGGTCATGGGCATCCAGGCGGCGGCGGCCCGACGGGTCATCGACCACGACCCCGAAGCGGCCGCGCAGGCCCTCGGTGGAATCGAGCGCTCCTCACGCGAGGCCGTCACCCAGATGCGCAGCCTGCTCGGCACCCTGCGTGAGGTCGGCGAGGACGCGGGCGATCGCGACGGTCGGGCCCCGGAGCCGGGGGTCGCGGACCTGGCGTCGCTGGCTGCCGAGCGCACGGCATCCGGCCTCATCACGGACTACGACATCGTCGAGTCCAGGCCCGGTGCGGCACAACACCTCCCGGGCCCGCTCGGACTTTCTC
>JBBQWX010000269.1:0-3695 GCA_038210185.1 Actinomycetales bacterium | reverse complement strand
GAAGCAGCCCGGGTCGCGTCCATCGCGCGCACTGAGGGTGACGCCGCCAGGTCTGCGACCTCGGCTGCGAGGACTTCCTTGGCCAACCAGCACCTGGCCTGCATCACCTCTACGGTGACCCTGGACACCAGCGGGTTCGACGTGCCCGTCGGTTCCCCTGCCCACGTATCGGCCACAGTCACCTGTCTCGTCCCGCTGGGAGATCTGTCCCTACCGGGGGTCCCGGGGCAGCGAATGGTCCGAGCCACCAGCAGCTCAGCCCTTGACACGTTCAGGGAACGCCAATGACCCGCCAGGAGCGGGTGCGGCGTCACCGCGCACGGCGGGGCCGGGCTGCAGCTGCTGCCCGCCGGCGCGGGCTGCCTGCCCGGCGACCGCCCGGGCCTGTTGTTGGGCGTGGACCTGCCCGCCGAGGTCGACAGCCAGGCCGACCAGGACGATCATGGCGAACCCGGTGGTGACCAGCCAGATGCTGACCGACCCACCCTCCCGCCTGCGCCGTTGCGGTTGGTGGGTCATCGGCGTGTGGGAAGTGCGTCGAGTTGGTCCGGGCCGTGAACCGAATGGCTTTGACCTGTTCCGCCTGCGAAGGCCCCCTCGCTTGAGGCGTGCCCCACGCTCATGGGGGTTCGGGACAATGTGCGTTGCTGGCAACTCTTCGGTCGCTCGATTGTCATCATGTGGTTCCCTCAGGATTCATGACGGAGTATCGTGATTGCTGATGTTCTCTCAGTGAACGGGGACTGGCGTGGCCGCAGGTTTGGCGATCGTGCGCAGCCTTGGATCCCCTCGACGCCTGAACAACGCCGCCGAGGAGGAGGACTTCGAGCAGGAGCTGGTCGACCAGTGGGCGCTGGCTCTGGCCGGCGCGGGATGCGTCGACTCCTACGTGGGGGCCCAACGCGCGGTCGTCGTCGAGTTCGTCCGCTTCCTGCCGGGCCGGCTCTGGACCGCTGGCCCCGGGGACGCCGACCGGTACCTGCGGTGGCTGCGTCAGCGACACCAGGCAGGCGTCACGGTGCAGGACAAGGCGTGGGGTGTCAGCCGGTTCTACGGGTTCTTGATCAGCCGGTATCAGGGCGACATCTACGCCCTGACCGGGGTCGCCGTGACCCAGCCGATCGACGAGTTCAACCGGCCCGGCAAGGCCACCTTCACCAAGATCCGGGTCCCGCCACCGGACGAGGAGATCGACGAGCTCTTCGGCCGTTGGCGCGAGGCGCTGCCCTCGGCCCGGAAGTACCTTCCCGCCGCGCGGGACTACCTCGCTGCGTCCTTGTGGCGCCGAGTCGGGTTGCGTATCAACGAGACCGCCATGCTCGACATCCGGGACTGGCGGGCCGACCTCGGCCCGAGCGGGAAGCTTCACGTTCGCCACGGGAAGGGCTCGCGCCACCGCGGTCCCAAGTCGCGCCTGGTGCCAGGCATCAACGCCGCAGCGGACCTGCTCGACTGGTGGCTGGTTGACGTGCGCCATCAGTTCGCCGACGACTGGACGGACCCGGACGCACCCCTGCTGCCCAGTGAACGACGCGACGCCGACACCGGCTACTGCCTGCGCGCCGGATCGGACGCGCTCCGCACGGGCCTGGCCTCGGCGGTCCACACCCACCTTCCGGCCTGGGAGGGCCGCCTGACCCCGCACGTGCTGCGGCACTACTGCGCCACGTCGCTGTACGCGCAAGGGGTTGGGCTCAAGGCGATCCAGGAGCTCCTTGGCCACTCCTGGCTCTCGACCACCACGAGCTACGTCCACGTGCACGAGGAACACATCGAACAGGCCTGGCACGAGGCCAACCAGCGAGTCACACACCGATTGATCGGAGGATGAGGACGTGTTGTGGAACCTACGGGTGAGGGCCGCCGAGCGCGGCGTCTGGAAGTCCAGCGAGATGCGCCGCGCCCTGGCCGAGGCGGGCCTGGAGATCAGCGCCGGGAAGATGTCGATGCTGTGGACCTCCACCCCGACCACGGTGCGCCTGGATGACCTCGAGATCATCTGCGCGGTCCTGGACTGCGAACCCAGCGACCTGCTCACCTGCCAGGCTGAGGTCGTCGCCGCACGCCGGGCACCAACGACCGCCGAAGCCGCTGGCGAGGACCCCCACCGTTCATCAAGGATCACGCCACGGTTAGGTCGCAACCGCACCCTGCCCCCGGCGTGAGGACGTCCAAACCAACGCGCTGCACCATCTGTCGTGATGCCGCGGTGGCCATCGCAGGAACGCCCTACTGCTTCACCTGCTGGCCAGGCGGCCCGGTGGCCCCACCGCCGTGCTGGCGCTGCGGATCCACCATTGAGTACTTCACCAGCGGGCTCTGCGTCCGATGCCATCAAAAGGGCACTCCCCCGGTCGACTCCTGCCTCGACTGCTACGCCTGGGGAGCGACCCGCACCTGGGGGTGGCGATGCCGGGCCTGCGTCTCCTGGCACAAGAGCCACGGCGTCGTCGCGGCGTGCGCCACCTGCGGTCATGTGGTCGCCCTGGCCGATGATGGCTCCTGCCGGCTGTGTCACAAGCAGGCCAGCATGCTGCGCGACAAGGACGGGCCCTTGGACCTGGTCGGCGCGAACAGGAACGGCCAACAGCTGTTCTTCGCCGGCCTGGCCCACGATGCTGGCCGCCACCGCCGCCGCCCGCCCAGCGTCACCGACCAACCCATCACCCTCGATGGCCGGTCGCCGACCAGTCCGGGACAGCTGATGTTCCTCGAGCTCAGCCACGACCTTCGCCACCGCGGACGCCAACACCTGCACCGCACCGCCGACCGGCGCGCGGCGGCCCATCTCGAGCCGCTGATCCCGGACATTGCTGCACGCCTGGAGTGGAGCCAACAGCAACGAGAGAACACGGCCTATGGCCTGCGGATCCTCGCCGGCCACGTAGCCGCGCCTGACGGCCGGATCCGAGCCAGCGACGCGGTCCACCTCAAAGACGTCGACCTGCCGGTGTGGACCGTTCTCGAAGTCCTCACTGCGGCAGGGCTGCTCATCGAGGACCGGACCCCCACCGTCGACAGCTGGTTCGCCCAACAGATCGACGGGCTGCCCCAGCAGATGCGCGAGGAGCTCACCATCTGGTACGACGTCATGAAGAATGGCAGCCCCACCGCGCCCCGCAGGCGGCCGCGCCAGCCCGGAACATTCACCCTGCAGCTGCGCTGGGCGCTGCCCGTTCTGCGGACCTGGGCCGCAGCCGGGCACACCTCCCTTCGGGAGATCAACCGTGAGGACATCCTCGACGCCCTGCCCGCCTCCGGGAACCCACGCTCGACCACCGGGCAAGGACTGAAGTCGGTCTTCCGACTGCTCAAGGCACGCAAGGTCCTGTTCGTCGACCCCACCAGCCGCATCAAGACCGGCACCCACGAGGCACGCCAGCCCCTGCCGGTCGACCTCGATATCGTTCGCGCCCAGCTGAACTCGGACAACCCCGCCCAAGCCCTCATCGTCGCGCTGACCGCGTTCCACGGCCTGCGGATGAGCCACCTGCGCCGGATGCAACTGACCGACATCCGCGACGGCCACCTGCACATCGACGGGCGCGTCATCGTCCTCGCCGCCGAGGTCCGCAGCCGGCTGACTGCCTACCTGGACCATCGGAACAGAACATGGCCAGCCACCTTGAACCCACACGTGCTCATCACCCGCCGGACCGCCGGGCGCGGCGAAACGGTCTCGGCCCGATGGATCC
>JBBQWX010000268.1:0-3705 GCA_038210185.1 Actinomycetales bacterium | reverse complement strand
TCGCCCAGATGGAGCGAACCTCAGCCGCCGCCGCTGAACTCCTCATGCGTCAAGCAGCCCCGACGAAGCCGCCCAGGACAGCGAGCCGCTGACCAGCACAAGTGGGGGGCCAAATGGTCATCGAGAAGTGCGGAACGTCTGTCACTACGGGACGGCTATGGTGATCCCGGACGGCGGTCCGCCCGCGCTCGCAGTTGGGGTGACGCGGTTCCCGCGGGAGAGCTGGGCCAAATGTGCCATCTACTTCGCCAGCCGTCTCGGGAAGAACTCCAACTATAGTTGACTCATCCCAACAATAGTTGGATGATGTGCAGGTGGACCTCTCATTTCCGCTCGCGACCATCGCGCCCACCCTCGACGCTGGGGTATTGCAGGTGCTCGCGGCTACGACTGCTGGATGCAGCGCGGCCGAGGTGCACCGTCGTCTCGGGCGAGGAAGCGATGAAGGTGTCCGTAAGGTCCTGGCGCGTTTGGTCGAGCAGGGAGTGGTGCTTGCCAAGACCCCTGTTCGATACCCGGTCTACCACCTCAACCGTGAGCACCTGGCTGCTCCTCACATCGAGGGGCTATGCAGGTTGCGAGCGGAGTTGTTCGACCGCCTTCGCAGCGAAATGTCCGGCTGGGATGTCCAGCCGACCCATGCTGGTCTGTTCGGTTCCTTGGCCAGGGGCACCGCAAACTCCGATAGCGACATAGACGTGCTCCTCGTACGCCCGAAGAAGCTGACTGCGGCTGAAGAGGGCGTCTGGCTAGAGCAGATCGACCGCCTCGACCGCCACATTCAGGCGTGGACCGGCAACACCGCGCAGATCATCGACGTCACACCCGCCACCCTGGCCAGCATGGTTCGCAAGGCCGACCCCCTGGTCGACTCATGGAGAACCGACGAGATCCCCCTGTTCGGCGAGCGAATCCTGGACCTGCTTCGAAGGACGCAATGACTCCACGCCACCGCGGCCGCGTCATCACCTGTTCGCCGGCCGAAAGCCGCGCGCGCCGCGACCAGGCGCGAGCGTTTCTCGACGTTGCCGGGCTCGTCCTGACGCAGGACCGTCGGGAGGCGCACGTTGCAGCCGCACTTGCCGTCCTGGCTGGCGTCGCGGCCGCTGACGCCATCTGTGGGCTCAGCCTCGGCAAATGGAGCCGCGGGCAGGACCACGCCCAAGCGGCGAGCCTCCTTGGCGAGGTCGCGCTCCAGGACCCAACCCTGCCCACCAAGCTCCGGCGCCTGCTCGCGGACAAGGATGCGGCGCACTACTCCCCGAGCCTCATCACCGTGGACAAGGCCAAGGCCATGGTGCGCCACGCGACCGCGCTACTCGCCGAGGCCGAAGGACTCTAGACGCCAAGCGGGCCTACCTCACCAGTCAAGTGACACAAGACCCACCTACAGGCCGTCGACATCGGCGGGAGGTCGACTGGCGGCGGTGAGACGCAGGTCGGGGCCGGCGGGCCACAACGCAGCGGAAGCGGGAGACTGTGGGTTGCTCGCGTTGGGCGGGTGCTAGTCAACGTCTGGCCCCGGCGGTGCCTCGCAGTGGGGTGATGGTGGCAACGAGTCGGAGTCAGCGGGCCCAGGCCCCGAAGCCAGTCGTGCCGCCAGCGGGTGGCGGCGCTCAGGCCCGGGCGTGACTATTCAACGGGTGGGTTGCCATGCCTTGGCGCTGAATCGGGCGAGAGGACTGGCTCGGCGGTGGTACTCGTGCGCCCCGAGGCGTGGGGGGAGGCCACCGGCAGGTACCGGGAACCGAGCGCCACCAGGAGCCCGGTCAGCAGGTACAGGCCCTGTAGCCAGCTGAAGCCCCCCACGATGATGGTCTCTCCGGCGATCCAGCCGACCATGATCAGGCCCGCTGCCGCGCTCACGGACCGTGAGTGCCGGGTCCGCTTCAGGAGGGCGAGGGCGCCCACGAGTGCACTGCCGCCGATGACGACGGCGAGGAAGATTCCGGGAACGACATAGGTGTCGAAGGGAGTGCGCGCGAGCAGGGATGTGGGCACTGGCAGGGTCCCGGTGACCAGGCCGATCCCTCCGCCGATCGCGGACACGGCGTTGAAGAGGGCGAGTGAGATCAGTGCTCGTGTGGGGGTGTCCACGGGTGATCGCAGGCCTTCCGGTGTGCTTGCGGGTCGAGTGGGCGGTGGCTGGTCATGGGTGGGTTGGAGCGTGACCATTCGGTGGCGATCCGCAACCGGGACGGCGGCGGGGTGGCTGAGGTCACGCACCGCGAAGGCACCGAACACCAGGGCGAGGAGCATGAGCAGGGGCGTGATGACGCTCCACCAGGTCGCCGCAGCCAGGGGCAGCGCGCCCACGGCCAGCAGCACCATTGCCACGGGTCGGGAGCGCGGAGCCACGGCGAGCGCGGCGAGCATCAGGATCGCGCCGGCGACTGCGAGGGCTCGGTCGGACCCTTGGGCGGCCAGCCCGACCCAGAGGTACAGCAGCGCCAGCACGGCGGTGAGTGCGGCAGCCCAGTTGTGGCGCAGGGTCTCGTTCATGTCGGTCTCCGGTGTTGTCAGGCGCGGATGACGTCGGCGGCGGGCCGGCGTGGGCTTGCGAGTGAGGTCGCGACGGGGTACCCGATCCGGAACGTCATCACCGGGCTGGAGCCGGCGGGGAGCATCGACTGGATGGCTTCGGTGAAGTCCGGGGGGCGCCCCGTGGTCGTTTCGCGGTCGGCGCGCTCGAGGATCTGGCACAGCGGCTGGAGTGCCAGCCCGGCGACGGTTGCGCTCAGGTGCATGCGTTGCCAGACCCTGCCGGCTTGGAGCAGCTGCGCGCGATCCCTTGGGTCGTTGACCGTGAGCGCACCGAATGCTGCCGCCGTGGGTAGCTGCGTGTTCCGGGTTCCTTCCAGCCATCCGTCGCTGTTCTGTTTCTGGGTGGTTGGCATGAGCTTCGATACGGCCCGGATGAGTGCCGACTGCCCGGAGGGGTCGATGGTGATGCCGTCCTTGCGCAGTTGGACGTCGCTCCAGGTCGAGCGGTACCAGCGGTAGTCGTCGGCCGCTTGGTGGCCGTCGGCGATGATCGCCTGCGTGGCTGCCACGGTAGGTCGCTGAACGCTTGCTTCTGGGCCGTCGTGGTCAACCAGACCAGGCTGGTGTCCTCACCCCCCTCGGCCAAGACCTGCAGCGCGTCGAGCTGGTTGCTGGGGACGGCTCGGGTGGCACGAACGATGCCCGAACCAGACCGTGCGCGCCGAGCTGGGCCAGCCAGGTGGCATCGGCGACGTCGCTCTTGCGGCCCGGGAGGTTCTTCACGTGCCGGGCGTTGACCAGCATCACCTCGACTCCGGGCAGGTCCTCGAGCAGGTAGTAGAAGGGCTTCCAGTAGTCACTGGTGGCTTCCATCACCACGCAGGTGACCTGCTGCGCGACCAGATGTTCTCGCAGCGCCAGGACCTGGTTGGTCATTGCCGACCAGGTCGTCACCGTCTCTGTCGTCTTTCGGCGCCCTGCCCCGGCGATGCGGACACAGACCTTGGCGTCCTTCTTGGAGATGTCGAGCCCAGCGCAGCGGACGTGGACAACTTCCATGGCTACTTCCTCCTCAGGCGACGGGCCAGCAGCGGGGTCCGTCGTGGGGAGGGCAGGGAGAAGAGAAAGTCTGACACTCGTGCTCAAAGGCAACAATCCACGGTTCCCGTGGAGCCCTCACCACCATACTGACCAACAGGGCTCACAGGCACTACAGAGGAT
>JBBQWX010000267.1:0-3885 GCA_038210185.1 Actinomycetales bacterium | reverse complement strand
CGAGGTGGGGCTGAGCGAGGGGCACCTGCTCACCGTCGGCGAGATGCCGGGGTCGACGATCGACCTGGCCCGGCGGGTCACCGACCCGGCTCGCCGCGAGCTCGACATGGTCTTCACCTTCGAGCACGTCGACCTCGACGTGCGGCCCGGCGGCGCGAAGTGGGACATCGTGCCGCTGGCACTGCCGGCCCTCAAGCGCAACCTCGCGGCGTGGCAGCAAGGTCTCGCCGACGTCGGGTGGAACTCGCTGTACTGGAACAACCACGACCAGCCCCGCGCGGTGACCCGGTTCGGTGACGACTCCCCCGAGCACCGGGTGGCCTCGGCGAAGACCCTCGGCACCGTGCTGCACCTGCACCGCGGCACGCCCTACGTCTACCAGGGCGAGGAGCTGGGGATGACGAACGCCCCCTTCGCGTCGATCGCCGACTACCGCGACATCGAGTCGATCCGGTACCACGAGCAGGCCCTCGAGGCAGGGGTGCCGCTCGAGAAGGTGATGGCGGCGCTGGCCCTGAAGGGCCGCGACAACGCCCGCACGCCGATGCAGTGGGATGCCGGCCCGCACGCCGGGTTCACGAGCGGCGAGCCGTGGCTGCCGGTGAACCCGAACCACGTCGAGGTCAATGCCGCTGCAGCACAGGCGGACCCGACATCCGTCTTCCACCACTACCGGGCCCTGGTCGCCCTGCGCCACGACAACCCCCTGGTCGTCGACGGCCGGTTCGAGCTGCTGCTGCCCGACCACCCTCAGCTGTGGGTCATCGTGCGCGAGGGCGCGCCCGGCCGGTTGGTCGTGCTCGCCAACTGCTCGTCGCAGCCCGTCACGGCGGAGGGCGATGACCTCCCCGACCTCGACCGTGCGGCCGTGCTGCTGGCCACCCACCCCGGCCGGCTGGGGCTCGACCTGCTGCCCTGGGAGTCGCGGATCTACGAGGTCGGCTGACCGCCGCCCGAGCGGTGGAGAGTGGAGAACACCCCGCGTCCCCTCCGGACACGCGGGGTGTTCTCTACTGTCGGTCGGGAAAGGTGGCGCGGATGGCGGCGCTGAGCGCCTCGGGGTCGACCGCCTCGCCGCGGGCGGTGCGAGCCCCGACCGCCAGCCCGAGGATGTATGACCCGACCGGAGCCATCGGCCGGGCGAAGCCGTGCGCGATGTCTTTGGTCAGGTCGTGGATGCCGGTGACGTCGACCGCGCGCGGGTCGACGTCGAGCGCGCGGCACGCGTCGTCGATCCAGTCGTGCCACAGCCGGTCGGCCGCCGTGAGGTCGGTCATCGGGCTCACTTCTTGCTCAGCTCGGGCTTGTCCCAACCGCGTTGCGGGGCCCGGTTGCCGGAGCCGCGACCCGGGCGCTCGTCCTTCGAGCGGTAGACCAGGTAGGGGCGGGTGAGGTAGCCGATCGGTGCCGAGAAGACGTGCACCAGCCGGGTGAAGGGCCACATCGCGAAGAGCAGGAACGCGAGCAGGGCGTGCAGCTGGAACCCCAGCGGCGCCGCGGCCATCAGCTCGGGCTTCGGCTGGAGCAGGAAGATGCTGCGGAACCAGACACTGACGCCCTCGCGGTAGTTGTACTCGCCGCCGAACTGCAGCAGGCTCCCCGCCACCGTGTTCCACATACCCAGCACGATCACGGTGCCGAGCACGGCATACATGACCTTGTCGTTGACCGTGGTGGCGCTGAACACCGGCCCGGTGGTGCGCCGACGGTAGACCAGGATCGCCAGCCCCGCCACGGCGGCGATGCCCGCCGGGATGCCGCCCGCCAGAGCAACGACGTGGTAGGCGTGCGGGCTCAGGCCCAGCGCGTTGGTCCAGACCTGCGGGATCACCAGGCCGATGATGTGCCCCGCCACGACGCCCAGCATGCCGAAATGGAACAGGGGGCTGCCGATGCGTAGCAGCCTGTCCTCGTAGAGCTGGCTCGACCGCGTGGTCCAGCCGAACTTGTCGTAGCGGTAGCGCCACACGTGCCCGACAACGAACACGGCGAGGCAGACGTAGGGCACGATCACCCAGAGGAAGACGGTCATCGAGGGGCTCCCACGGGGATCGTCGTGCCGAGCATGGCAGTGGTGTCGACGGGGTCTGGGCGAGGGTTGAGCCGCGGGTCGATGGCGTAGGGCTCGAGGCCGACCTCCTCCTGCGGCGGCCCCTCGGCGACGAGCCGCAGCAGGGCGGTCTGGTCGTCGCCGTCGAGTTCGGGCAGGGTCGAGCGCAGGGCCTGGATGGCCGGCAGCCACGGTGAGCCGCGCTGTGCCAGACCGGCCTTGAGCACCTCGACACCCACCCGGTGCCGGATCAGCAGGTGCCAGGCCGTGGCCCGGTCCTGCACGGCGCCGAACTCGAGCACCACGCAGAGGTGGTCGGGCAGCTCGGCGTCGGAGTCGAACTCGACCCCGGCCCTGCGGTAGGCCTGCTTGAACTCCACCAGGGCCACGCCGCGGCGGCGGGTGTCGCCCTGGGTGAAGTAGGTCAGGTGCAGGGAGCACTTGCGGGTGACGTCGAAGGTGTCGACGTAGTCGGCCTGGAGCGCACCGAGGTCGCCGTGCTCGAGGGTGTCGAGCATCTCGGTCAGCGGCTCACGCTGGGCGTCGGGCAGCACCGCGACCACGCCACGCAGCATGGGCACCCGCGACACGAGCACGTCGTCGGGGTAGTCGAGCAGCAGCGAGACGACCTGCCAGGTGTCGGCCAGGGCCTGTTCGCTGATGGCGGGCTGGGCGTCGCGGTGCCGGCGCCACTTCATCGCTCAGCCCTGTCGCCGGACCGCGGGTCGCCCTCGGGGAAGATGCCGTCCGGCATCCCCTTGCCGTCCCAGTTCAGCAGGTTGACCCGGCCGCGGAGCGGGTTGTCGGAGGGCAGTGCCTCCATCGTGTCGGCGGACTGGGTCTGCTGCAGCATTCGGAAGTTCTCGACGGCGACCGGGGTCGGCGCCGCCCCGGACCCCTCGCCGAAGATCTCCTGCCCACCGCCGTACTCCGAGACCGCGCAGTCGGTGGCGAGCTCTTCGAGCGCATGCGCCTGCTCGGCGTGCGCGGTCGGGATGACGTAGCGCTCGTCGTACTTGGCCAGGGCGAGCAGGCGGAACATCTCGTACATGTCCTCGCCCTCCATCCCGACCGCGGCGGGGATCTCGTCACGGGGGTCGCGACCGAGGTTGATGTCGCGCATGTAGCTGCGCATCGCAGCGAGCTTCTTGAGCACCCCGTTGACCGGCGCGACGTCGCCGGCGGTGAACAGGTTCGCGAGGTACTCGACCGGGATGCGCAGGGTGTCGATCGCCCCGAACAGGTTGTCGACGTCCTCCGCGTCGTAACCGGTGTCCTTGATGACGTCGACGACCGGTGACAGCGGCGGGATGTACCGGACCATCGGCATCGTGCGGTACTCCGGGTGCAGCGGCAGCGCCACCTTGTAGTCCATGATCAGCTTCTTCACCGGGCTGCGGCGGGCCGCCTCGACCCAGTCACCGGGGATGCCGGCGGCCTCCGCCGCGCGACGCACCTCGGGGTCCTCGGGGTCGAGGAAGACCCCGAGCTGCGACTGGTAGAGGTCGACGTCCTCGGGAGCCGACGCCGCCTCGAGCACCTTGTCGGCGTCGTAGAGCACCAGGCCGATGTACCGCAGCCGGCCCACGCAGGTCTCCGAGCACACCGTCGGGATGCCGACCTCGATCCGCGGGTAGCAGAAGGTGCACTTCTCGGCCTTGCCGGTCTTGCGGTTGAAGTAGATCTTCTTGGAGGGGCAGCCGGTGATGCACATCCGCCACCCGCGGCCCCGGTCCGGGTCGACCAGGACGATGCCGTCCTCCTCCCGCTTGTAGATCGCGCCGCTCGGGCACGACGCGGCACACGACGGATTGAGGCAGTGCTCGCAGATCCGC
>JBBQWX010000266.1:0-3891 GCA_038210185.1 Actinomycetales bacterium | reverse complement strand
CCGATCTCGCGAACTCGACGGCTGCGACAACCCAGGGTTCCAGGTCGCCGTCCCCTCGTAGGCGGTTGGCGGGGACGATGACTATGCCGCGCATGGGGCGTCCGGTGAAGTCCATCTCTGTGGCTCCGGCGTTGATGGCCGGGTGGTGGTTGTCCTTGCCGACGCGGACCATCAGGTCATCGCCGACGATGCCGCACGCCATATGGGTGTTGACCATGAAGGCCAAGCCGCCGAACATCTTGCGCTCGTCGAAGTCGGCCAGTTCTGCGAGAAGCTCGCGCGCCCGCCCGGCAAGGTCCTCGTCGTAGGCCACGCTCAGTCTCCTTGGCCGCTTTCGAGCAGGTCCTTGAGCCTGTTGAGGTCCTTGGTCGTCGCGCGGCGCATCGCCCGCTCCACCATCGGCAACGGGCCGTCGGCGGTCTTCATCAGCGGGACCTAGTGGGAGCTGGCCGAAGTCAGCTGCTCAGCGAGCTGGTCCAACGCCATGGCCCAGCCGACGGCACCGGGTGAGCTCTCGGGGATGCCGATGTGGGTGAGGACCAACAGGGTCCCCGCGTCAACGGGCTCGAGTTCCACCCGGACCTCGGTGAGCGCAGGGTGACCGGCCGGCATCCCCATCTGCTCAGGGGCCACGACGTTGCCATGCTCGTCGGCCATGGCATCGGTGTACACAAGGAGCTGGTTGTCCACGACCTCAAGGTAGGTGCCGGTGAACCACATCCGGCGTAGACCCTGCGGCGTCTGCACCTCCACGCACAGGAGGCGCTTTCCGCCCACCCGAACGTCCATCTCCACAACCGGGATGGAGCTGCCATCAGGCCCGTACCAGGAGGCGAAGAGTTCCGGCTGCGTCCACAGCGTCCAGATCGCGTCCGGCGGCGCGGCAAAGGTGCGTTCGATCCTTACCTGGTCGGGTGTCTTCGTCGTTGCCATGATGCTCACACGTCCTTGTCGTCTGGTCGGAGATGCTGCAGGTAGGTGTCCATCCGGTCCAGGCGTGCCTCCCAGACCGGGCGGTACTGCTCGGCCCACGAAGAGACCTCCTCAAGCGGCCCGGGGTCGAGAGTGCGTGGCCGGTACTGGGCGTGCTGACCGCGCACGACCAGACCAGCCCGTTCCAGGACCTTCAGGTGCTTGGAGATGGCCGGCAGCGACAGGTCGAAGGGTTCGGCCAGCTCGTTGACGGTCGCCTCGCCGCGGGCGAGACGGGCCAGCATCGCCCGGCGGGTGGTGTTGGCCAGTGCCGCGAACGTCGCGTCCAGCCGATCCTCGGTTGTTGTCGCCATGACCGCCTTCATTCACTACTTGGCTATATAACCAATCGGTAACGTACGCTCGTGCGAGCATCGTGTCAACGCTGGCTGCGCCCACGCTTCGTTGCCCCTCGGCATCACCGTGGCCCATGCTGACGGTCGAGGATTCGCCAACGGCAGGAGCGGTCGATGACCCGCGCGATCACCATCTCCGAGGTTGCACGCACTCCCAACAGCGCCGGTGAGGTATGGCGCCTACTCGGGGACTTCGGTCAAGAGCACGTGTGGTCCAGCCAGCTCGCCAGCTGCCGCCGCGACACCGCCGCCGTCGGGATCGGCACTCGCCGCACCTGCGTTCTGGCCAAGCCTCTGATGGGCCGGACCGAGGCCACCGAAGAGCTCACCGAGTACGTGCCGGGAGCGTCCCTTGCCTATCGGCTCACCGGCAGCGCGGGACCATTCCGGGTTTCGGATGGCAGATGGGTGGTGACGCCGCGGGAGGGCGGCACGGTGATCACTGTGTCCGGAAGATTCGAGCCGCTCAACGCCGCCGTCGGACTCCTGGTGGGTCCTCTGGCGAAGTTCGTCGCGGTTCGGGCTGCCCGCAGAGCTTTGACCGATCTGGTGCGCGCGGTGGGAGCGCCCGCTGGCACGAACATGTGAACCAGGGCAGGTGCCGTGAAGACGGTTCACCGCGGGATGCAGCGTCGAGCGGGACCGGGAGCGGTCACCGACTGGCCGTTGCGATGGGCTGGGTGCCGGTGACGACCCGGATGTGACCACCTCTGAAGCGCTGGTGTTCCACTCGGTGGTACTCGTCTTCGAGCACGCTCCAGGGGTGTGCGTGGATGTCGGCTCGCCCCATCCAGCAGGCTGACCTGGCCAAAGGGGCGAACATGGCGGCGGTGCCGTCGGGTAGCGCCATGTCGACGATGGCGATACGCGCCTCGGGGTGGGCGGCGGATCGCATCACCCGCCAAGCCTGGCGCCATGGCTTCATCAGGGAGAGCGAGTAGGTGAACAGGACGGCATCGGGTTCGAGCTCTTGGACTGTCTCCCACGCGGGGTGCCGGTCGTCGGTGGCGTCGGCGCACAGCAGGGTCACGCTGCTGGTGAGGCCCTTGGTTCGGCGCTCAGCAACGGTGAGCATCTGTGGTGAGGCGTCGACGCCGATCACGTGTCCGTCGGGACCGACCGCGTCAGCAAGGAGAGGCATGCTCAGCCCGGTGCCGCAGCCGACGTCCAGGACGGTGTCGCCCGGCTGCAGCCTGAGGGCGTCGATGCCGGCGACCCGGCCCGCTCGGTAGACCGGCCACTCCAGCGACAGCACGTCGTAGAAGGGCGCGACCACCCGGTACGGCTCCAGCACGGCATGCTCCTCGAGGTCGACGTCCATGATGGGAACACTTCGAGGGGCCCGCCGGGTTCCCGGGGCGTGAACGAAGGGCACAAGGACGTGGACTCCGCCAGGGCGCTCGTCTTCCGGGAGCAGGTCGAGCCGGAGATCGAGGTCATGCTGCGCGTCGCCATGTCGCTGACGCGCAACCGCGCCGACGCGGAGGACCTGGTGCAGGAGTCACTGCTTCGGGCTTACCGGGCCCTGGACCGCTTCGACGGGCGACACCCGCGAGCGTGGCTGCTGACCATCGTGCGGCACACGAACCTCAACATGCAGCGACGCACACGCCCCGACCCGGTCGGTGACTGGGACCTGGTGCGCGACTCGCGCCCCGCCTTCGGGGCCAGCACACAGCCCAGCGCCGAGGACGCGCACCTCGACGGCGAGATCGGGGAGCAGCTCACCAAGGCACTCGCCGACCTGGACCCGCGGTTCCGGGTGACGGTGATCCTGGTCGACGTCCACGACCTGTCCTATGCCGAGGCGGCGGCCGTGCTCGGGGTTCCCGTCGGCACGGTGATGTCCCGGCTGAGCCGCGGACGCGACCGACTCCGCCGCAGCCTCGGCCCCCAGACACTCACTCCAGGAAGGTTCGCATGAAGCAGTCAATGCGGCAGATGATCACCTGCCACTGGTCGGCCCGGCGCATCCAGCGCTACCTCGACGCCGACCCCTCCGCGCCGCTCACTCCCGGTGAGGTGGCCAAGATCGAGTCTCACCTGGCGATGTGCGAGAAGTGCACGCAGACCGCCGACGAGCACCGCGCCCTGCACCGGGCCCTTTCCCGGTGGCCAGGTGCGCCCGCACCCGACCCCTCGTCGGTGGAACGGCTGCGGGCCTACGTCGACCAACTCCCGGACGAGGAGACCCCGTGACGGTCGTGCAGCCCACGGCCCGGGACACTGTCGGCGACGACCTGGTCGACGCCCAAGGCCCGTGGGACCTCGTGGTGGTCGGCGGTGGGACGGCGGGGATCGTCGGGGCCAAGACGGCCGCCCGCCTGGGCGGTCACGTCCTGCTCGTGGAGCGCCACCGCACCGGCGGCGACTGCCTCTGGACGGGGTGCGTGCCGTCCACGGCTCTCCTGGCGGCTGCTGCGGCAGCCGCCTCAGCCCACGACGCGGCCCGGCTCGGGGTGACCGTACGCGGGGTCGACGTCGACTTCCCCGCAGTGATGGGCCACGTCCGGGGCGCCATCGCCCACATCGCCCCGGTCGACTCCGCCGAGGCGCTCGAGGC
>JBBQWX010000265.1:0-3913 GCA_038210185.1 Actinomycetales bacterium | reverse complement strand
AGGACCTGTGGTTCGGGGTGGCGTCGGTCGTGACCCTGGCGCTCGCCTTCGCGATCTGGAACACCGGCAAGCGCGGCCACTTCTGGTGCCGGCCCGACGCGCTGCTGCAGCAGCACGCCATCTGGCACGCGCTCTGCGCGGTGTCGGCCTACCTGATCTTTCGCCACTACGCCGCCGAGCGAGCCGCGGAGGACCTCGACGATTCCCTTAAGTGACGAATAGACCCCATTCAATGACAACAAAACCGCCGGCGCCCCAGGCAGCAGCTACGGGATCGCCACCTGCACTTTGAGGTGCCCCTCGTCGACTATCCACTTCCAGTAGCCGTCACGGGTCAGCACCATGCAACCCAGCCGCTCGGTCACGGCGAGGATGAGCGCGTCACCCAGGGACAACGTCGCCTCCCGGTCCGAGCGCGGCGGGGGCGGCCCAGGGTTGTTGTCGGCGATTTCAATGAGCTCCGCCGCGCGAATCAGGTCGCCGTCGATCGGGTGCTCCACCCGCATTCCCATAGCGACCAGCGCTTGGGCGATCTGCGTTGGTGCGCTCCGGTTTCCTTTGCGGCGGCCCACCCAGATCGCCTCCGTCAGGGCCGGACCGGGAAGGATGCCTTCGACATCTGGCCGCGCGAGAGCGTTCATGATGGCCTGCCAACCCCGCTCCTGGAGCAGAAGTGTGCACACCACCGACGAGTCCAGACACAGCTGCCTGACCCGGGGCGGAGCTGGGTGAGGGGTGGACGTTGTCACCGAGGGAGCCCGAGCTGGGCGAGGAGACCTTCCTCGATCTCATCCTCGCTGCGCGCATCTGCCTGCGCGAGGGCTGCGACCCGGCCCCACTTGGCGCTCGACCGGGCAGAGTCGGCCTGACGCGACCGGCGCACGTCGTCGACCGAGTCCCCGGCGTCCCCGCCGCTGTTGTTCGCCCACACGGCCAACAGCAGCGACTTGGCAGTCACCAGCTTGACCTCCCCATCTTCGACAACGAACCTGACCCGGTCACCGGGACCGACGCCAAGAGCGGTGCGAACGGCCGCCGGGATGACTACCCGGCCCTCGCTGCTCAGCTTGGTGTCGATGTCGTGTGTGACTGCCATATAGATCACGATACGGCAAGATTGTCAGCGCCTGCCATACCGGCGCAGGATGACAGGTCAGTCGTCCCCCGGCATCACTGCCACGTTCTCGGCTGCGCAGGACCCCGCCCACCGAGGGTGAGCGGGGTCCGTCGGGTGAGGCGGGTCAGCGAGGAGCGTCGGGGTCGACACCCTCGGCGACGGCGACGTCCTCTGGCTCGATCTCACCGGAGATGTCACGGTCGCGACGGTCGACGCCGGTGATCAGGGCATAGGTGGCGCCGGCGATGGCGGCGCCGATGATCGGGGCGAGCCAGAACACCCACAGCTGGCCGACCGCACCGTTGCCGTTGAAGAACGCGACACCGGTGGAGCGGGCCGGGTTGACCGAGGTGTTCGAGATCGGGATCGAGATGAGGTGGATGAGCGTGAGCGAGAGGCCGATGGCGATGGGAGCGAAGCCCACGGGGGCCCGCGTGTCGGTCGCACCGAGGATGACGTAGAGGAAGACCGCGGTCAGCAGCACCTCGGCGATGAACACCGCGGTGAGGCTGTACAGGCCGGGGGAGTGCTCGCCGTAGCCGTTGGCGGCCATGTTGCCGGTGGCCTTGAACCCGGGCTGGCCGCTGGCGATGCCCCACAGGGCAAGGCCGGCCAGGAGGCCCGCCACCACCTGGGTGATGACGTAGGCGGGCACGTCCTTCCACTCGAAGCGCTTCGCGACGGCGACACCGATCGTGACGGCCGGGTTGAAGTGCGCACCCGAGATGTGGCCGACGGCGTAGGCCATCGTGACGACGGTCAGGCCGAAGGCGAGCGCGACGCCGAGGAAGCCGATGCCGAGCTGTACGCCACCGGTTCCGGCGATGACGCCGGGGACGAGGAACTTCGCTGCGAAGATCGCGGAGCCGCAACCTCCGAAGACGAGCCAGAACGTGCCGAGGAACTCTGCGCCGAGGCGCTGCACCATGGTGGGTGAATTCATGGCGGTCATTGTGCTCCCCGGCCCGACCCCGCGCTCGGGACGCGCCGGGACCTCGATAGATTGGACCCGACCCCGCAAGGGAGCCGCGACCACCAGGAGACACCCATGAGCGACAACGGACCCGCACCCTTCGTCACCGACATCGAGGCGGCCACGCTCGGCAACAGCACCTTCCGCACCACGGTGTGGACCGGGCGGCACCTCCAGCTCACGGTCATGTGCCTGCAGCCCGAGGAGGAGATCGGCCTCGAGGTGCACCACGACCGCGACCAGTTCCTGCGCATCGAGCAGGGCGCCGGGCGGGTCGTGATGGGCCCGTCCCGCGACGACCTGACCTTCCGCCGTGAGGTCGGCGACGACGACGTCGTCCTGGTGCCGGCGGGCTCGTGGCACAACGTCGTCAACACCGGGCCCGGGCCGCTGCGGCTCTACTCGATCTACGGTCCGGCCGAGCACGAGCCCGGCACGGTGCACCTGACCAAGGCCGACGCCGACGCTGCCGAGCACGACCACTGAGACGAGAGCGGATGCCGTGGCACGGCATCCGCTCTCGTCGCCCCGCCCGCTTTCCGGGCGGGCGCAGGTCAGACCAGGGCGTCGAGGATGGCGTTGAAGGTCGCCGATGGGCGCATCACGGCCGCTGTCTTCTGCGCGTCGGGGCGGTAGTAGCCGCCGATGTCGACCGGTGAGCCCTGCACGGCGATGAGCTCGGCGTCGATCTCGGATTCCTTGGCGGCCAGCTGCTCGGCCACCGCGGCGAACTTCGCGGCCAGTTCGGCGTCGTCGGTCTGCTCGGCGAGCTCTTGTGCCCAGTAGCGGGCCAACCAGAAGTGGCTGCCGCGGTTGTCGATCTGGCCGACCCGGCGGGCGGGGGACTTGTTCTCGTTGAGCAGGCGCTCGGTGGCCCGGTCGAGGGCCTCGCCGAGCACGCCGGCGCGAGCGTTGCCGTGGGTGGCCTCGTGCCGGAAGCTCTCGGCCAGCGCGAGGAACTCGCCCAGGCTGTCCCAGCGCAGGTAGTCCTCCTGCACCAGCTGCTGCACGTGCTTGGGCGCGGAGCCTCCAGCGCCGGTCTCGAACAGCCCGCCCCCGTTCATCAGCGGCACGACCGAGAGCATCTTGGCGCTGGTGCCGAGCTCGAGGATGGGGAAGAGGTCGGTGTTGTAGTCGCGCAGCACGTTGCCGGTGACCGAGATGGTGTCCTCGCCGCGGCGGATGCGCTGCACCGAGAGGGTGGCCGCGTCGACCGGGTTGAGGATGCGCAGGTCGAGGCCCTCGGTGTCGTGGTCCTGCAGGTAGGTCTCGACCTTGGCGATCAGGTTGCGGTCGTGGGCGCGGCTGTCGTCGAGCCAGAACACGGTCGGGGTGCCCGAGGCGCGGGCGCGGGTGACGGCCAGCTTGACCCAGTCGCGGATGGGGGCGTCCTTGGTCTGGCAGGCGCGCCAGATGTCGCCGGCCTCGACGGGGTGCGACATCAGCACCTCGCCGGCGGCGTCGACGACCTCGACCGTGCCGGCGGACGCGATCTCGAAGGTCTTGTCGTGGCTGCCGTACTCCTCGGCCTTCTGGGCCATCAGGCCGACGTTGGGCACCGAGCCCATCGTGGTCGGGTCGAGGGCGCCGTTGGCCCGGCAGTCCTCGATGACGGCCTGGTACACGCCGGCGTACGAGCTGTCGGGGATGACGGCCAGGGTGTCGTGCTCCTGGCCGTCGGGGCCCCACATGTGCCCGGAGGTGCGGATCATCGCCGGCATCGAGGCGTCGACGATGACGTCGCTGGGCACGTGCAGGTTGGTGATGCCCTTGTCGGAGTTGACCATGGCCAGGCGCGGTCCGTCGGCGAGGCCTTTGGTGAT
>JBBQWX010000264.1:0-4141 GCA_038210185.1 Actinomycetales bacterium | reverse complement strand
ACCCACCTGCGGCACCGCCAGCCCGGCCAACTCTTGGCCCTGCCTCGCATCCTCGATCACGCTCCACGACGCTAGACCAAGATCACGCACAGGCCCCTCACCTGCGTAAACGCGTGTCGTAGTTCAGTCAAGAGGTAGGGTCGCCATCGCCTGTGGCGCGTTGCCGACACGGACTTGGGACCGGTCTTCATCGAAGGTGACATCGCGGCACCAGTGCAGCCGGTTCTCGATCCCCCAGTGGCCTTGGACCCAGGCGGCCAGGGTCGCCGGTTGGGCCGCGGTGTAGTCGGCGGAGGTGAGCAGGTAGACGACCTCGACGCTCTTGCGCCCGCCCTTGGTGGCGGTCCGGCGGACCTGGGCCAGTTGGGCTGCGCCGGGGAATTCGACCCAGGCCGGGGCGTCGATCACCTTGATGGTGCGGGTCACCCGGCGGCCGTGCCCGGTGCTGGTGACCCGGCGCGCGGGAACGTCCTTCCACGGCAGCTTCTTGCACGCGGAGTGCAGTCGCGGCTGGTTGCCCTTGATCGTGAACAGGTAGTCGCCGCCGGCGTCGATGATGGCCGCGGCGGTGTCGGTCTGGGTGTGCATGGCATCCACGGTGATGACCGCCCCGGTCAGGTCGAAACACGCGAGCAGGTCTCGTACCGCGGGGATTTCGTTGCTCTTCGCGGCGACTGCGACCTGGCCCAGGACGGTGCCGGTGGCGTGGTCGAGCGCGGCGACCAGGTGCGGTGCGCCGGCCCGGGCGGTGCGGGCGCCGCGGACCGCCTTGCCGTCGATGGCGATCACCCGTCGACCGTCCAGCGCCGAGGTGCGGGTGAACATCCACGCGCCGATCACCCGGTCCAGGTGGTCCGCGTCGACCCGGGCGAACGCGCGCCGGATCGTCGACTCCGTCGGCCGTTTCGCGGCCGTGACCCCGAGCGCCGCAAGCACCTCGGCGCTCTGATGGGCCACCCATTCACCGATCGCGACGAACGACCGCGCGCCGGCCAGGACCGCGGCCAGCCCGACGGCCAGGATGCCCGCAAATTGATGCCGCACGCCGCGACGGGCCCGCGGGTCCGGCATCACGCCGAGCAGGGTCAACAAATCCGCTGGCTGCGGTGGTGGTGCATGGGTGGCGGCGGTCAGCGAAGATGGCATCGGCGGGTGTGGTCCTCGGCGTGGTGGCGTGTGTGAGAACTCCCATCCAAGCCCCAGCGGCCACACCCGTCACACGCGCCACACCGCGCGTCACGCCACAAAACCGCAGGTCACACGTCCATTCGCCTGACTTTGCCGGGGCCCTGGTCACACCGCCGCCTGTCGTTCACACCACGTGAAACTCGACTCGGTAGACCAGAGTGTCGTCGTAGATCGGCCCGGAGTGAGCCGCCCGATTCCGGAGTGTCTCACGATCGATCTCACCTGATGCGACCACGTCGTCCTCGGTCACGGCCGAGAAGGGCAGCACCTCGAGTGAGTCGATCTCGATGATGGTGCCGGCGGCGGGGTAGCGCCCACCAGCCTTGACCTCGGCTCGGCTCCACAGTCTGATCGAGACAGTCACGTCGCCGCGCGCCACCGCGTCGCGGCGAAGGTCTCCACTGAACATCACCCCCCAAACGGTAGGCCGCGTTGAGAGCGTGCGTCATATCGGCCGCCAGATCGCGGCAAGATCAGCGCCCTCGGGTGGGCACTCCGCGACCGTCCGGACTTGGCAGGTCATCCCGACCACACCGGCGCGCCGGCCGATGTCCGCATCACTACGGTTGAGGCATGACCGAGCTGGACGTGAACGGCACCGCGACCGCTGAGCTGTCGCTGCGCATGCCCGGCTGGGCCCGGGCCACCGACGACGAGATCGCCGAGCGGGACGCCTTGGCCGCCTCCGTGGTCGCCGCGTTGCGGGCTGCCGGCTGCGCCGCCGACCTGGCCCACCCGGACACCGACAGGGACCGCGGCTACTACGTCGAGGTCGACCCCGGCGCCGACTTTGCCGGCGGCGTCTTCGTCATGTGGGCGCCCGGCGGGACGGTGGGCCGGCAGGCCAAGGACGCGGTGCTGCGCCACGACTACACCCACCCGGCGATCAAGTTCCACGGCGAGGTCGCCCACGCGATGACCACGGCCGCCCTGCACATCCTGCACGCCGCCGGCTTCACCGCCGTCCTCGCTGACGACGACGAGCGCCCCTACGAGCTCGACGTGCGCGCCGGCAGCCTGGACGCCGTCAACTGGCACCTGTAGCAACCGCGCCACCCCCTCGAGCAGACCGCGCCAGTGCAGCTAACTGCTCCCCCGGTCCGGTCCTGGACGCGGCAACGGACGCATCGAGGTTGTCGGCATCACCGCCTGCGCACGCGCTAAGTGGCTCGGGTCGAAACTGTCTTGCGCACCCAACGTCACACCGCGAACCTGCCCCTGGGACGCGCGCGAAGACCACGCCCAGCGCCAGCGTTGACGCACCCGGGCGACTCTCTCCTGACGGCCCGAACCGGCCTCTTGTCAGGCTCCACCAACGCAGCGAGGATGGGTTCCCGGGCGAGCTCCACGCGCTCACCGGGCGCCCAATGTCGGCACGTCAGGACCTTTACCCATGGAGGCGTCGATGGCAACCAGTCCCTCGACGCCGGACCAGGCCTCCTTGGAGGCCCTGCGGCTGCGACGCGCTGAGCTGCGCCAGTCGATGAACGTGCTGGAGCTCGCGATGGCAGAGCCAGCACCGGTTGGTCGTGCCCGCTGGGCCGGGCGCGTCCATGTGGCGCTGGTGGAGTTGTCGGCTGACGTTCGCGAGCATGTCGAGGTCACACAGGGGGAGGCGGGGATGCACTCCGACGTGCTCGCGGCAGCGCCACGTCTGTCCGGTGCGGTCGCCCGCCTCGCCCGAGACCACGAGCAGATCAGCCACCTCGTCGATGACCTGCTCGCCCGAACGTCCGAGCCGGAGACGAGCGTGGACCAGATCCGACGTCTTGGCACGACGCTTCTGGGTCTGCTGGTCAGCCACCGGCAACGCGGCTCTGACCTGCTCTATGAGGCCTACGAGTTCGACGTCGGCGGAGAGACCTGAGGTCGCTGCCCGGGCCGACCAAACTCAATGGTTTCCACCTCGGACTTCGTCAACGGGCAGGTGCTGTACGTCGATGGCGGGATGACCGCGGCCGTGTGAAAGGCCCCGGGCTGCAGGCGCCTCGGTTGACCTCGGCCCATGACGTCGCCAGAACCACCGCCAGGAACTACATGCATGCCGGTGCTTGGACGCGTCTAATCGCCGCGAGACCCCCGATGTAAGTGGCGGTTAAGACGAGGGCAGGAGCCAGGTGGAACGCTTGGCCGGTACCTCAGTCCGCTATATGCTCGGTCCATCGGCGACCGTCCCAATAGCGCAGGCGCTTGACGTGCTGAGGGTCGGGATACCAATTGGCGGGCGGGAGCTCGGCCTCCAGTCGAGGAGTTGGTTCTTGTTCAGGTCCGCGGGGCGGGGACGCCACGATACTGGCAGACATGGTTGGGTCTTGCTGCTCGATGCGACTCTCGACAGTTGCCTCGCCGTCTTGACCACCGGGAACCGACGGCGCTGACGCTTCCTGCTGCTCGGTAGATCCCTGCTGCTCGAATTCAGCATCGACCCCATCATCGGCTGGCGCAGCAACGAGGTCATCATCCGCGAGGCCCTCTTTGTGGATGTCCCGGTTGAGGCCGCCGTCCTCCTCGGCCCCTTCGGCTTTAGCGAGGTCGCCCGTCGCGTCCTCAAGTGCCTCGAGCGCGTCCGCCTCAACATCCATCGGGCTGGCCCCAGCGGCGCCCTGAGTCTGGCGACGAATCGCTCCGGACGCGTGCCACTCCAGGGCGTCTGGTTCCTCCCGGTACTCCACAAGGTGGGCACCAGCCACCTGAGCCAGGATCTGCTTAACCTCGCCAGGTGAGGCGTAGAAGAACTCCCGCCGGGTGTTGATCCGGTTGACTTTGCGGGCCGCCAGAGCTTGATGAACCTGCGTCTCGAGAGTGACCGCATCCCTCTCTGTCAGGCTGAGGTGAGACACCCCGCGTCTTGTGGGGTGTCCTGAATTGAGGGCGGGGATCGGACAGAATCATGTTGAATCCGCAAGCCCCGGAACCATCGATTTCTGGTGGCGTTGATCCGGCTCCGAAGCCG
>JBBQWX010000263.1:0-4192 GCA_038210185.1 Actinomycetales bacterium | reverse complement strand
TATGCGCGTGCCTAACCACCGTTCGGGGCGCCGCACCCAAAAGCGACCACAGAAGGCATCCGGAACGCATCCAGGCCCAACCCGTCTCGGCCCGCGGACCGGGTGGTCATAGGGGCTGCAGCGCGCCACGCGGGGCGAAGCTGCACGTGCCACACACTGTCCATGGCCATGGAAAAGTCCCCGGTGGTGGCCAAGTGAAGTCCCCGCGGTCAGCTCGCCCGGGTCACGTCCCAGCGCCTGCAACGCACACGACCCGATGCCCGGCCAGACACGGCATCGAAAGTGGAAGGCCCGCGGTAACGCGCCGCACCACGCCGTGCCCGACGCAGGACCCCGGCGTCCGAGTGTTGACTGCCTGTTCGGCCTGACCCGCCGGAGCCTGCGGCGGTGTGCCGAGGGCATCGCACGGGGCTATCGGACATTAGGCATGTGAGGAAGACTGCGAGCGACGCGCGTGGCCCTCGGTGGGAGAGGCGACGCGGCCCTACAGCGGTCCACGGGGTGCCGCGGTCGCGGGGATGTGCGGCACGGTGACCGGTTGGAGATCCAGTCCCGACGGTCGACCGCTCGCACAAGATCCGAGGGACCTCCGGGGGCGGCCCCGGGGCCCTGGCCTGCAGTGATAGCTGTCTTGGCTGTCGTCCAGCCGCCCGACCAGCGGGTCGACGAGGCGCCAGTCCAGAACGGTTCTGGGTCGATATTGACTGGGTTGTACTCCCCCGGTCCCTTGCACTTCCCGTCGCGCCATTTCCGTCAACTGGCGCTGGGGTGCTTCGCGACGCTGATGGCGAGGACGTCGATGACGTCGATGGCTCCCTCGGGTTCGTCGTCGAGGGCGTGCTCGACGCTCCCGCAGGGCACGACCCCACACAGCCCCCAGCTGGTCCGCACCCTGGGCATCACCGGTCTGCCCAAGTCGCGGGTGTCGGTGATGGCCCAAGACCTCGACGAGCGGGTGGTCGCGTTTAGGACCCGACCCGCTCATCGCTAGGTAATCGCGTGCCTCTGGTGCCGGCTCGTGGTGCTGGTGCCCACCTCCTCCAGGCGGGTCCTCAGTCGGGTCAGTCCTCGTCGGACGTGGCTCTTGACGGTTCCGAGCGGCAGGTCGAGCCGCTCGGAGATCTGTTCGTGGGTCAGGTCCTCGAGGAAGGCCATCCGTACCACGGTCCCCCGTGGCTCCCCGAGGCGCCCGAGCTCGTCGTGCAGCACGAGCCGCGCGGCGAGCTGGTCGTCGGGGGGCGTCGCGAGCGCCTCCGGCCCGGCGTGCGCAGCGACGGCCGCGGCATCGCGGGCCTGCCGCGCCCGCCTGGCGTGCTGGTCGGCGACGGTGTGGCGGGTGATGCCCACGAGCCATCCGGCGACCGTCCCGCGCTCCGGGCGCAGGGTGTGCCGGCTGCGCCAGGCGGCGACGAAGACCTGCTGGGTGACGTCCTCGGCGTCGTGGTGGTTGCCGAGCGAGCGCAGGGCCAGCGTGTGCACCAGCGCCGACCACTCGCGGTAGGCCTCGGCGAGTGCCTCACGGGAGCCGTCGCGCAGCCGCACGGCGAGGTCGTCGACGTCGACCTGGCCACCGGTGCTCATGTGCCCCACGATAGGCGGCCACCCTCCCGCTGTGCAGGTCCCCGGGCCGGCAGCGGCGGCGTGGGCACGGCCGAGCGTGGTGGCCCTCGACCCAGCTGGGCGGCCCAGCTCGGCGCCTTATCGGGAACGTCGCGCCCTGCTGGAGAACTTGGATCTGTATGGCCCCTCATGGCGCACCCCTCCCGCGTGGTTCGGCGGCGGTGCCGCCGTGCTGGCCGCCACCCACGAGCAGCACCTGGAAGGTGTGGTCGCCAAGCAGGTCGAGTCGACCTACCAGCCCGGGGAGCGTTCGCGCAGCTGGCTGAAGATCAAGAACCTGCGCACCCAGGAAGTGCTCATTGCTGGATGGCGGCCCGGGCAGGGACGCCGCGTCAACAGCATCGGATCCCTGCTGCTCGCCATCCCCACCGGGGGCGGGCTGCGCTACGCCGACTGAAACCATTGGCCACGAACCACTCCCCGCTGGTCGACGACGTTCCACGAGCAGACGCCCGCGGCGCACACTGGGTCACACCCGAACTCGTCGGCGAGGTCCGGTTCACCGGGTGGACCCGCGACCGGCGACTACGGCACCCCGCCTGGCGCGGCCTACGACCCGACAAGACCCCCGACCAGGTCGCACGCGAGACTTGACACGCGCCACGCTCACCGGTTTACCGCTCTCCGAGCGTGCCAGTAAGCGCCGCCATCCAAAACCGGCCGCGCTTGCGGGTCAGCACCGGTGCGCACTGATTTGGCCCAATTCGGTTGGCACGGCGACAAAGGCCACGATTTGGTCTTGGCTCCCTCGCCGCAGAGGACGAAGCCGGTGCTTCTCGCGTGGGTCGGTGGTGCTTCCGGTCTCGACATGCAGGCGATATCCGAGACCACGTACCGCCACAGGAGGGGGCCACAACTGGGTCGAGCGTTACGTCGAGCGCGGACACCGGGCCACCTCGTCCTAGGCTGGCGAGCAAGCCCGAAAAGCAAGGAAGCCGAACCAGATGAGCCCACCCACAGATGACGCCGTTGGGCACGAGGAAGGCCCGGCCTCTGGTGATGTTTGGAGCGCGCGGGCGCTGGTCGTCGGCCAGTTCGTGCTGATCGGTGTCCTCGTGGTGCTCCCGAACCGCCACGATTGGCCGGTGCCCACTGCTCTGACCGTGGCCTGCAGCGCGGCCACCGTTGTGGGCCTGGCCGTGATGGTCATCGGCGCAACGGGACTCGGCCGAGGTCTGACGGCCACGCCGTTGCCGAACGCCCACGCGCAGCTGCGCACCGGCGGCCTCTACCGGTACGCACGGCACCCCATCTACAGCGGGTTGCTGCTCATGATGGTTTCACTCACGGTGGCGTCAGGAAGCGGGCTCCGGCTCCTCACACTCGCAGAGCTGATCCTGCTCCTGAACGTGAAAGCACGATGGGAGGAAACGCGCCTGGCCCAGCGATTCGAGGGATACGCCGAGTACGCCGCGCACACCCCACGGTTCGTGCCCTTGCGGCTGGGGAGGTCACAGTAAGAGCACGTGCAGGAACCGACCGGATCCGCGAGACTCTCAGCACCCGCAAATTCGGGCTCTCCCGGCATGGATGTGGGTCATCCGGGGAGTCGCTCGTGGGGTAGGTGGAGTTCGATCGGTCCGCAGGAGAGCATCACCAGAGCCAGTGCGGCCTGGGGTGAGTGGAAGCCGTAGGCCCGACGGGTGATCAGCCGTACGTGGTTGTTCAGGCCTTCCGCCCGGGCATTGTTGATCTTGAGGCGGATCGCGGCCAGGATCCCGTCTGCGAACTTGCGGATGGTCTTGGCGACCTTCACGAACGCGACGAGCCGCGAGCGGCTGGCCTTGGCGCACCACCTGTGGATCAGCTCGGCGCTCTGGTCGGCGTCGAGGTCACCGGCGAAGATCGCGCGGAACGCCTCCTTCAGTGCGTAAGCGCGCCAAAGGTCCCCGCCGCGACGACGCAGCTGGCGCAGCGTGGCAGCCTGCTCCTCGGTGAGGTTCTCGGGCCGTTTGAGCAGCGACCAGCGGGCGCCTTTGAACTTCTTCGCCGCGGCCTGGTCGGGCAGCTGACGTAGCTCGTTCCAGGTCGCTCGGCGCACCACGTCCAAAGCGGTCGTGACCAGGGCGACCGCGTGGAAAGGGTCGATACAGATCACCGCCTGCGGGGCGTGGCCCTGGGCACGGACGCTCTTGTTGAACGCTGCCCCCATGTCCATGCTCACCGCCTGCAGCTGCGCGGCACGCTCGGAGCCAAGCTCGTCGAAGAACGCATCGAGAGTGGCGGTGTCCTTGCCCTGGGCGCCCCACACGATCTTCTTACCGGCGTGGTCGGTGACCAAGGTGAGGTACCGGTGGTGGCGCCCCCAGCTCACCTCGTCCACGCCGATCGAGACCAGCCCGTCCAGGCGTCCTGGGTCCAGGCCCTCGGCGACGACCCGCTGGCAGATCCGGCCAACGCTGTCCCAGTCCACCCGTGACAACCGGCCGATGGTGGTCTTGTCGGTCTTGGTCGCCAAGAACGCGACCAGGTCCTCGAAGTCACGGCTGAACCCCGAGCGGTACCGGGCGAACGGCACCGCCTCGACCCGCACCCCATGGGTCGGGCAGACCAGCCGACGCAACCCGGCCCG
>JBBQWX010000262.1:0-4253 GCA_038210185.1 Actinomycetales bacterium | reverse complement strand
GCGATCTCCTACCGCGCGTCGGCCCTGTCCCTCATCCCGGTCGCCAACGCGATGGACGGCTTCTCCACCAGTCACATGCTCAGCGAGGCGCTCCTGCCCGAGCCCGAGCTGCTCCGTGAGTACCTCGGCGACCCCGCGGGCAGGATCCCGTGCCCGACCGTCGCCCAGGAGATGCTCTTCGGTGCCAAGGGCCGGGTCTTCCAGCTCGGCGGCTTCCTCACCCGGCACCGCCGCGACATCCCCGACAGCGACGTCGCCGACCTGCGGGCGTTCTTGGCGGCCAAGGCCGACGAGGTCGAGAAGGACATCGACGGCACGCTGGTCGACGCCACCCTCGCCTGGGTCCCCGAGGAGCTGCACGGCCCGTGGCGCCGGCAGTGGGTCAACTCGTGGGAGAAGGGCACCCGCCAGCTCGTCCCCGCGCTGGTCGATGTCAACAACCCCGGCCTGACCGGACCGGTGCAGAACCAGCCCGACTTCCAGGCCGGCTCGGTCGACCACCGCACCCACTTCGCGTCCGCCGTCCCCGCCCTGGTGCGCCAGGCGATGAGCGAGTACACCGAGCTCACCGGTCGCTACTACGCCCCGGTGCTCACCTACGACTGCGACGACGCCGACATCGTGATGATCGGCCTCGGCTCGGTCGGCGACGACGTCCGTGCCGTGCTGCCGCACCTGCGCGCGCAGGGCATCAAGGCTGGCCTGGTCTCCGTCAAGCTGCTCCAGCCCTTCCCCGAGGGCGAGGTCGTCGCAGCCCTGGCCGGAAAGAAGGCCGTCATGGTGCTCGAGCGCAGCGACCAGACCGCGCTCACCTCCGTGGTCACCGCCGCCCTCTTCCGGGCGCGCGAGAACGCCGTCGAGCCGCGCCACGAGGGCATCCCGGCGCTCGCCGACACCCCGCGCCTCACCACGGCGATCTTCGGGCTCGGTGGCCACGACCTCCAGCCGCGCCACCTGATCGCCGCCTTCACCGAGCTGGCAGCCGGGACGCTTCCACCGCTCATCTACCTCGGCTCCCAGTTCTTCGAGGACCACCCGTCCGAGCGGGGGGCGGAGGTGCAGCGGCGGCTGCGGGCCGCCTACCCGGAGACCGAGCTGATGGCGCTGCGGACCGAGCCCAACCCGGTGCTGCTGCCGCCGGGCGCGATGCGGATCCGCTTCCACTCGGTCGGCGGCTACGGCACGATCGCGACCGGGAAGCTGCTCACCGACATCCTTGCCGGGCTGCTCGAGATGCACAGCAAGTCCGCGCCCAAGTACGGCTCGGAGAAGTCCGGTGCGCCGACGAACTACTACATCACCTTGAGCCCCGAGCCGATCTGGCTGACCAACGCCGAGCTCGAGGACGTCGAGGTCGTCATCGCGCCCGACCACAAGGCGTTCATCCACACCAACCCGCTCAAGGGCCTGGTGCACGGTGGCACCTTCATGCTGCAGACCAGCCTGTCCCCGGAGGAGGTCTGGCGCGAGCTGCCCCGCCATGCCCGAAAGGCGATCCGCGAGAGGGAGATCCGCTTCTTCACCATCGACGCCTTCACGGTGGCCCGGAAGCACGCCCCGACCCCGGACCTCGAGACCAGGATGATGGGCATCGCGTTCATCGGGGCCGTGGCCGCCCACGTCGACCGGGTCGCCGCCGGCGCCCCGCGCGCGGACATCCTCAGCCGTGTCCGCCACCAGCTGGAGAAGAAGTTCGGCCGCAAGGGCGAGAACGTCGTCGAGAGCAACATGGCGGTCATCATCGACGGCATCGAGGCGACCCACCGCGTCGACTACGACGCCCCGGATCTGGTGGCGATCGGCGAGGAGCACGCCCGCGAGTCGCTGCTCACGGTGGCCATGTCCGCGGCCATGTGCCCGAGCACGACGGCCGAGCACACCAGCGGCCTGTTCGACCCGGCCTACTACGAGGACCTGATGATGCGGCCCTTCCGCGAGGGCACCATCGCCGAGGCCCCGGTCCTGCCGGGTGTCGGGCTCTTCATGCCGCCGGGCACCGGCGCGGCCAAGGACAAGGGGCTGTTCCGCCGCGAGGTGCCGGAGTTCAACCCGACCCTCTGCACCGGCTGCATGGACTGCGCACTCGTCTGCCCCGATGCCGCGATCCCGAACACGGTGCACGAGATCCACGATCTGCTGCTCACCGCGGTCGGCCGGATCGAGGCCACCCCCGGACAGAAGGACGGACTGCGCCTGGCCGTCTACGGCATCGCCGAGCGCACCCGTGAGGCGCTGCGGCACAAGGACGAGCGGCCGTTCTCTGAGGTCGTGTCATCCGCGTCCTCGGGCCTGCGCGAGGACCCGGGAATGGCGCACGTCGTCGACCGGCTCGTCGCCGAGCTCGCCACGTACCCGGTCGCGCGCACCCGGCCGTTCTTCGACTCGATGGAGAAGGAGGAGCCGGGCACCGGTGGCCTCTTCGCCGCCACCATCGACCCGTGGAAGTGCACCGGCTGCCTGGAGTGCATCGACGTCTGCGGACCGGGCGCGCTCACCGTGCAAGAGCAGGATGCCGACGTGCTCGCCGCGCTCCAGCAGCGGTTCGGCTTCATGGGCGCCACGCCCAACACGCCGACCCGGTTCACCGAGGGCTCGGACACCCCGGACGGCGACATCAAGCGGCTGATGCTCGACCACGACAACTTCTACGCCACCACCGGCGGCCACGGCGGCTGCCGCGGCTGCGGCGAGGTGACCGCCATCCGCCTGGTCATGTCGACGTCGCACGCCATCAGCGAGCGGCACCGCCGCGAGCACCTCAAGGCGCTGAACGGCATCGTCGACCGGCTCTACGCCAAACGCGCCACCGTGTCGGACGAGGCGCGTCTGGAACGGCTCAACCGGACCCTCACCACCCTCGAGCGGCGCCTGTACGAGCAGGAGGGCGGCCCGACCGGCAACGGCCCGGCCTCCACGATCATCGCGAACTCGACCGGGTGCAGCAGCGTCTACGCCTCGACGATGCCGTTCAACAACTACCTCGACCCGTGGGTCAACAGCCTGTTCCAGGACGCCCAGCCGCTGGCCAAGGGCATCTTCGAGGGGGTGGCCGCCCAGAGCGTCGCCGACGTACGCGCCCTGCGGGTCGCCGAGCTCGAGCTCAGCGACTCCTACGATCCGGAGGTGCACGACAAGGCGCTGTCGACCCTGTCGTGGGAGGGCTATCGCCCTGAGGAGATGGAGCTGCTGCCCACCGTGCTCACCATCGGCGGCGACGGCGCGACCTACGACATCGGCTTCGGGGCGATGTCGCGCATCCTGGCCAGTGACACCCCGGTCAAGGTGCTCGTGCTGAACTCGGGCGTCTACTCCAACACCGGCGGCCAGGCCTCCACGGCCAGCCTCACCGGCCAGGACTCCGACCTCGCGCGCTTCGGCTCGGCCCACGACGGCAAGCACGAGTCACGCAAGGAGCTCGGACTGCTGGCGTCCTTCCACCCCAACGTCTACGTGTGCTCGACGAGCACCGCGATCCAGGGGCACTTCCTGACCAGCACGATGGAGTTCCTGCGCTACCAGGACGCCGCGGCCGTACTCGACGTGTACACGCCGTGCGGGTCCGAGCACGGCATCCCAGAGGAGGCCTCGTCACGGCGGGCCCGGCTCGCCGTCGAGAGCCGGATGAACCCGGTGTTCGTGCACGACCCGCGGCGCGGGTCGACCCTGCACGACTGGTTCAGCCTCGACGGCAACCCCGACGTCGACAAGACCTGGGCCACCACCGACCTCGCCCACCGCGACGAGGCGGGCGACCTGCAGCTGATGCGGTTGCCGCTCACCCCGGCCGAGTTCGCGCTCGGTGAGACCCGGTTCCGCAAGCAGTTCAAGCGGCTCGCCCCCGACCTGGAGGGCGTCGGGGTGCCGATCGACCAGTACGTCGAGCTCAGCCGCGACGAGCAGGCGGCGCGGGTGCCGTTCGTCTACGCCACCGACGAGCACCAGAAGCTGATCAAGGTCGAGTGCTCGAGCTCGATCGTGGCCCTGGTCAAGGACCGCCGCCGCTACTGGCAGATCCTGCAGTACCTCTCCGGCGCCCACGAGGCCAAGCTCACCGCCCTGCACAAGACCGACCTCGCCGATCTCAAGTCGCGCTACGAGGAGGCCATGCGCGAGCGCGAGTCCTCCATCGCCTCCATCGCCGAGGCGATGTCCTCGCTTGCGTCGACCAGCCGTGCCCCGGTGGGAGGCGGGTCGGTGGCCCCGGTCCGCGCCAGTCATGCCGGGATGCCGCCCGCACCGGCGGGCGCAGCCCC
>JBBQWX010000261.1:0-4270 GCA_038210185.1 Actinomycetales bacterium | reverse complement strand
GAGAAAAGGAGGACCCATGGAGGGTCCTGAGATCACAGTCGCCGAAGCCGTCATCGACAACGGCACGTTCGGCACCCGCACCGTCCGGTTCGAGACCGGCCGCCTCGCGAAGCAGGCCGGCGGCTCCGTCGTGGCCTACCTCGACGAGGACACGATGCTCCTGGCCACCACCACCGCCGGGAAGCACCCACGCGAGGGTTTCGACTTCTTCCCCCTGACCGTCGACGTCGAGGAGCGGATGTACGCCGCGGGCAAGATCCCCGGCTCGTTCTTCCGCCGTGAGGGTCGCCCCTCCACCGACGCGATCCTCACCTGCCGCCTGATCGACCGCCCGCTGCGCCCGACCTTCACCAAGGGCCTGCGCAACGAGGTGCAGGTCGTCATCACGGTGCTCGCGCTCAACCCCGACCACCAGTACGACGTGCTCGCCATCAACGCGGCCAGCGCCTCGACCCAGATCTCCGGACTGCCGTTCTCCGGCCCGATCGGTGGCGTCCGGGTCAGCCTCATCGACGACCAGTGGGTCGCGTTCCCGAACTTCAGCGACATCGAGCGCTCGACCTTCGACATGGTCGTCGCGGGCCGCATCGCCGGTGACGACGTCGCGATCATGATGGTCGAGGCCGAGTCCACCGAGCAGACCTGGGACCTCGTCAAGAGCCAGGGCAAGACCGCTCCCACCGAGGAGATCGTCGCCCAGGGCCTTGAGGCCTCCAAGACCTTCATCAAGGCCCTCTGCGAAGCCCAGTCCCAGCTCGCCGCCACGGCTGCGAAGCCGGTGCAGGAGTTCCCGATCTTCCTCGACTACCAGGACGACGTGTACGCCGCGGTCGAGGCCGAGACGGCATCCGACCTCGCTGCCGCCCTGCAGATCGCGGGCAAGACCGAGCGCGAGGACCGCCTCGACGAGCTCAAGTCGGCCCTGCACCTGAAGCTGGTCGGCGACGCCGACGGCATCCACGAGGGTGGGAACACGGGTACGTTCTTCGGCCGCCAGAAGGAGGTCTCCGCCGCCTACCGCGCGGTGCAGAAGAAGCTCATCCGCCAGCGCATCCTCACGGACAAGGTGCGCATCGACGGCCGAGGCCTCGCGGACATCCGCGCGCTCTCGGCCGAGGTCGAGGTGCTGCCGCGCGTTCACGGCTCGGCGATCTTCGAGCGCGGCGAGACCCAGATCATGGGGGTGACGACGCTGAACATGCTCCGCATGGAGCAGCAGCTCGACACGCTGTCGCCCGTCACCCGCAAGCGCTACATGCACAACTACAACTTCCCGCCCTACTCGACCGGTGAGACCGGCCGCGTGGGTTCGCCGAAGCGTCGCGAGGTCGGCCACGGTGCGCTCGCGGAGCGCGCCCTGATGCCGGTGCTCCCGACCCGCGAGGAGTTCCCCTACGCGATCCGCCAGGTGTCCGAGGCTCTCGGCTCCAACGGCTCGACGTCGATGGGCTCGGTCTGCGCGTCCACGCTGTCGATGCTCAACGCCGGTGTGCCGCTGCGCGCCCCGGTCGCCGGCATCGCGATGGGCCTGATCTCGGCCGAGGTCGACGGCACCACCGAGTACGCGGCGCTGACCGACATCCTCGGTGCCGAGGACGCGTTCGGCGACATGGACTTCAAGGTCGCCGGTACCCGTGAGTTCGTCACGGCCATCCAGCTCGACACCAAGCTCGACGGCATCCCCGCCGACGTGCTGGCCGGCGCGCTGACCCAGGCCCGCGACGCACGCCTGCACATCCTCGACGTCATGAACGAGGCCATCGACGCACCCGACGAGATGAGCCCCTACGCTCCTCGCGTCATCTCGGTGCAGGTCCCCGTCGACAAGATCGGCGAGGTCATCGGCCCGAAGGGCAAGATGATCAACCAGATCCAGGACGAGACCGGCGCCCAGATCTCGATCGAGGACGACGGCACGGTCTACATCGGTGCGACCGACGGCCCGTCGGCCGAGGCGGCGCGCGCGATGGTCAACGCCATCGCGAACCCGCAGATGCCGGAGATCGGTGAGCGCTTCCTGGGGACCGTCGTGAAGACGACCACCTTCGGTGCGTTCATCTCGCTGCTGCCGGGCAAGGACGGCCTGCTGCACATCTCTGAGGTGCGCAAGCTCGTCGGTGGCAAGCGGATCGACAACGTCGACGACGTGCTCGCGGTGGGCCAGAAGGTGCAGGTCGAGCTCAAGGAGATCGACCCGCGCGGCAAGCTGTCCCTGGCCGCCGTGATCGCCGAAAGCGAGTCCGGTGAGGAGCAGGCCCCCGCGGCCGACTCCGCCCCGGCTGCTGCTCCGGCTGCGGTCGTCGACAGCGACACCGACGCCGACGCCGACGCCGAGGGCGACGCCCCGGCCGGTGACGGTGAGCGCGAGGAGCGTGGTGAGCGTCGTCCGCGCAACCGTCGTCGTGGCGGCAACCGTGGTCGTGGCGAGCGTTCCGAGTCCGAGGGCGCGCCCACCGACGCCTGAGGAACACCGCTTGACGGCGACGGGCCCGCCCCCGTTGGGGGTGCGGGCCCTTCGCCGTGTGGTGCAGCCGCCGTCAGGCGGTGCGGCGCGCGATGGCGTACGGGGCGCTCCAGCGCATCTCCAGGCGCACCCGCCCGTCGTCACTCGTGACCGGGACCCAGCGCATGGACAAACCGGTACGGGTCGTGGCGCGTGCGTGCTTCTTCATGTCGACCCCTCCTTCTGGTTTCTTCGATGTCGACGCAAGGGTAACCGACAGATGGACGAAAGGTGAACGGGAGGTGAACACGGCGCGCCGTGTTCACCTCCCGCCGATGTCGGGTGGGAAGGGCGCCGTCGCCGCTGTGCTGGTGGGCTGGCCCGTGACCGTGGTGGTCGTCGCCGTCGCGCTGCCGTCGTTCGCCCGGCTGGTCGCCGGCCTCGGCCTCGTCGTGCTCGGGCCCCCGGTTACAGTGCGTGAATGAGCGCGACGAAGGTGGCCGTCATCGGTGCGGGCGGCCGGATGGGGGCGACCGTGTGCGCTGCCGTCGACGCCGCCGACGACCTCGACCTCGTCGGCCGTTTCGACGTCGGCGACGACCTCGGCGGCCTGGCCGGTGCCGAGGTGGTCGTCGAGTTCTCGGTGCCGGACGCCTCGCCCGCCAACGTGGCCCACTGCGTCGAGCAGGGTGTCCACGTGGTGGTGGGCACCACGGGGTGGTCGCAGGACCGGGTGGCGACCCTGAGCGAGCAGCTGGCCGACCACCCCGGCGTCGGCGTGCTGATCGCCCCGAACTTCGCCCTCGGTGCGGTGCTCATGATGGCCTTCGCCGCCAGGGCGGCCCGGTTCTATGAGTCGGTCGAGGTTCTCGAGCTGCACCACCCCGACAAGGTCGACGCGCCCTCGGGCACGGCTGCCCGCACCGCCGACCTCGTCGGGGCCGCCCGCGAGCAGGCCGGGCTCGCTCCCGTCCCGGACGCGACCACCTCCGACCCGCACGGTGCCCGCGGCGCGCGCGTGCACGGCATCGCGGTGCACTCGGTCCGGCTGCGCGGGCTGGTGGCCCACCAGGAGGTGCTGCTGGGCAACCCGGGGGAGCTGCTCACCATCCGGCACGACTCGTTCGACCGGGTGTCGTTCATGCCGGGCGTGCTCGCCGCAGTGCGTGCCGTGGCCGACCACCCCGGAGTCACCGTGGGCCTGGAGCACTACCTCGGGCTCGGGGACTGACGCCGACGTGACGACCCTCGTCGGGCTCGACCTCGCTGGGCGCCGGGTCGTCGTCGCCGGTGCCGGCGAGGTGGGCGCCCGGCGCGCGTGGGGGCTGGCCGCGGAGGGCGCTCACGTCGTGCTGGTCGACCCGGCGCCGTCGGATGCCGCACGCGCGCTCGCCGCGGCGCCACCCGGTGGCGGGGTCGAGCTCGTCGAGCGGGCGGTTGCCGAGGCCGACGTCGACGGTGCCTGGCTCGTCGTGGCCGCCACCGCGAACGTCGAGGTCGACGCCGCCGTGGCCGGGTGGAGCGAGGCTCGGCGCACGTGGTGCATCCACGGTGCGGCAGGGTCGGCGCGCAGCGTCGCCACGAGTCGGCACGACGACCTCGTCGTCGGGGTGGTCTCCGACGCCGACCCCGACCCGCGGCGGGTGGCAGCCGTGCGCGACGCCTTGTCGTCGCACCTGTCGGCGGGGAAGGTCGACCTGCGCCGCCGCCGCGAGCACCGCGGGCGGGTGGTGCTCGTCGGGGGCGGCCCCGGGGACCCGAAGCTGGTCACGCTGGCCGGGGCGCAGGCCCTGGCCGCCGCCGACGTCGTGGTGGCCGACCGGCTCG
>JBBQWX010000260.1:0-4393 GCA_038210185.1 Actinomycetales bacterium | reverse complement strand
GAGCCCGTTGAGCTGAGCACCCGAGCCGGTGGTGGCCAGCACTGGGCAGATCCCATGGCCACCACCGGGCACTTCTCGTGACCGTCACCGGGCAGGTTTCACGACCGCCTCCGGGCAGAAACCAATGGCCCTTGACAGAGTCCGTTTCCCCAGGCCGCCCGCCGATACATTGACATCGTCGCGGGAGTCCGGTGGGGCTAGTCGCGATGGCCCTCTCAGGGCCCGATGGCACTGGTTCAGGTCATGACGCATGCTGCGTGGGGAGAAAACCTCGATGGTCGCACGTTTCTCCGAGCACCCGAGCTGGCTTCCGCAACGCGTCCACTACGGCTGGGTCGTCGTTGTCGTCGGGGTTTTCGTGACCCTGTGCAACCTTGGCCTCGGACGGTTCGCGTTCGGCATGATCCTGCCGTCGATGGGGGACGGGCTGAGCCTGTCCTACTCCGAGATGGGGGTCATCAGCACTGCCAACTTCATCGGCTACCTCGTCGGTGCCCTCGTGTGCGGGCGGCTGACGTCGAGGTTCGGGGCCCGGGCCACAATCACCGCAGCCCTGGTGCTCATCGCGCTCTCGCTGGCCGTCGTGGGCTTCGCCACGGGTTTCTGGCTCGCCCTCGTCGCCTTCAGCATCGCCGGCTTCGGCAGCGGCGCCGGGAACGTCGCGACGGTCGGCCTGGTCTCGCACTGGTTCCTGCGCAGCGTGCGGGGGAAGGCCTCCGGCCTCGTTGTGACCGGCAGCGGTTACGCGATCATGGCGAGCGGCGTGGTCATCCCGCGAGTCAACACCCAGTTCGGCGAGTCCGGCTGGCGAGTCAACTGGTGGATCATCGCCGGCGTCGTCGCACTCAGCGCCGTCATCTCGTTCTGGCTGCTGCGCAACCGCCCTGAGGACCTGGGCCTCACAGCTCACGGGCACGCCGTCAGGGATGCCGTGCTGCCCGCGCCGATCGCCGCACATGAGCAGCGTCGCACCACCGTCAGACTCGGGGTGATCTACGGCCTCTTCGGTGCCAGCTACATCGTCTACGTGACGTTCATCGTCACGACTCTCGTCGCCGAGCGGGGCTTCGACGAGGCGGCGGCCGGATGGTTCTGGTTCGCTGTCGGGTTCCTCTCGATCTTCTCCGGGCCCATCTTCGGTGCGCTCTCCGACCACGCCGGACGCAAGATCGGGCTGGCGGCCGTGTTCGGCATGCACACGATCTCCTTCCTCCTCGTCGGGCTGAACCTGCCGAATCCCTTCCTCTATGCCTCCATCGTGTTCTTCGGCCTCGCTGCGTGGAGCATCCCGGGGATCATGGGTGCGGCCGTCGGTGACTACATGCCACCCCATCAGGCCGTGCACAGCCTCGGCGTCCTCACCGTCTTCTTCGGCGTCGGGCAGGCCGTGGGGCCGGCTCTCGCTGGCGTCCTGGCCGACAAGAGCGGCAGCTTCAACTCGAGCTACCTCCTGGCGGCTGCGCTCGCGGCGCTCGGTGCGGTCGGCGCCCTCACCATGCGTCAGCCCGGGACGACCTCCCACCGGTAGAGTCGCCCGGCGCGGTAGCCGCCCACCGACCAAGAGGGTGCGCGCCACCTTTCCCTGCGCGTCACGTCACGCTGTCCGGGTCCTTGCGCCACCACGCCCCCAGCCCCAGCCCGAGGGGGGTTCTAGACATCCCAGGGTCGTAGCGTGTCAAGCGGCCACGGGTTGGCGGTGTGCCCAGGCGGTGTGTTCGTCGTAGGGGGTGCGGTGTTTGAGGCAGCCGTGGAGGATGCCGACCCACCGGTTGCCCAGGGCGCGTAGGGCTTGGTGGTGGGTGTCGCCGGCGGCGCGGCGTTGGTCGTAGTGGGCGCGGGCGCCGGGGCTGGGTTGCAGGGAGCAGGAGGCCCACTGGTCGACCGCGTCGTACAGCCTCTTGTGCGGGCGTGTCTAGCGAGGACGGCGCGCTTCTAGCCCGAGGCGATTGTGAGCGAGGCGGTCACGGGCGGCTGCGAGCTACTTCTCGAGGTGAACCGTCTTCGTGGTGCCCGCGATCGACATCTCGAAGTCGATTTGGTCTTCCTTCACGGTGAAGACCTTCTCGTCCTGCGAGCCGAGCATGGACGAGGAAAGTGCTTCGGCGTCGGCCATGGATTTGACGCTCTCGTCACCGGCCGGGAAGGTGCCCTTCCAGTACAGCGAGCGGGTGTTGTCGCCGACGATGTTGATCTCGATGCTGTTGTCGGCGATGACCGCCTCGAGGCCTTCGGCCGTCCAGGTGCCGTTGAGCGAGGCCGGGGCTTTGGTCTCCGCCTGGGCTTCAGCGGTGGTCCCACCCTGGATCCCGCTCGTGGCGTCGGAGGAACCGCATCCGGCGATGGCGAACGGAATGGCGAGAGCGGCCAGTAGAGCGACGAGCTTGTGCATCGTGGCGCCTTGAAATGTTGTGTGGTGGTGCGCTGAGTGCACGCCAAGGCGCAGAGTCGGCGAACGGCGCAGTGACGCAGGAGTCCAGAGCCGGCCCGCAACCTCCGCCCCCCACCGCGACGAGGTGCGTCATACCGCCGCGTGACGCGCGTGGACGCATTTGCGGAGTAAGGCGTCGGCATCGCGTTGACCCGGGCGCAGAAGGCCGCGGAACAGCCGCAATGCGGTAGACGCGCGGGACTGATCGGACATGGGGTGGTGGACACTTGCGGCGGCGAGTTGCGCGTGCTCCACTCCAGCGCGGATGAGCAGGATGTTCGGTGGCGCCCTCGGTGCCGATCGTCAGCCCGGGCCTACAGTGGTCGGATGACCGTGCGAGTCGTCTTCGCCGACGACAACTACTTGGTCCGCGAGGGTGTCGCGGCCCTGCTGGCCGTCAGCCCGGAGGTGGAGCTGCTCGAGTGTGTCGGTGAGCCCGGGGCGCTGTATGCAGCGGTGGCCAGGCATCGCCCCGACGCGGTGCTGACCGACATCAGGATGCCGCCGACCTTCACGATCGAGGGGATCGAGGCGGCCAAACGGATCCGGGCGGAGTTCCCGGAGACCGGTGTCGTCGTCCTGTCGCAGCATGCCGAGGCGGACTACGCCTTTGAGCTGCTGTCCGAGGGGGTGGCCGGCCTGGGGTACTTGCTCAAGGAGCGGGTTTCTCAGGTGGACGACCTGGTGCGGGCTCTGTACGACGTCGCCCGTGGCGGCTCGGCTCTGGACCCGACGGTCGTCGAGGCCCTGCTGGCCCGCAAGGCCCGCGAAGCCGGCTCATCCCTGCTCGGCCTCACCCCGCGCGAGCACGAGGTGCTGCAGGAGCTGGCGGCCGGACGCAGCAACTCGGCCACGGCCAAGGCGCTGTTCATGAGCGAGCGCGCTGTGGAGAAGCACGTCGGCGCTGTCTTCCAGAAGCTCGGATTGGTTCACGAGTCCGAGATGAACAGGCGCGTGGTCGCCGTCCTGGCGTTCCTCGACGCGCGAGGAGGCACGGGCCAGCGATGAGGCCAGCCGTACCCCACCGGGCGGTCAGCACGGTGTTTCTGGTCCCCTGGGGGGTGCACGCTGGTGGCATGAGGTGGCGATGTGGCTGACGTGCGCGTCCTGGTCGTCGACGATCAGGAACGGTTCCGACGCGCGATGTGCGCTGTGGTGGAGGCGACCGGTGGGTTCGCGGTGGTCGGCGCCGTGGACTCAGGGGAGGCGTCTTTGGTGGCGGCCGAGGAGCTTCGGCCTCACCTGGTGCTCATGGACGTCCAGCTCTCGGGCATGGACGGCATCGAGGCGAGCCGTGCGCTCACGGCGACCCCCAGTGGACCGGTGGTGGTGCTTTTGTCCACCTACGACGTGGACGAGCTGGACGCGACCGGATGCGGTGCCGCTGCCTACGTCGCCAAGGCCGAGTTCGGCCCGGACCGGCTCGATGAGCTGTGGCGTGAGATCAACGGCTGAGCGCCCACCGACACGTCGGCGTCCACCGGGAAACGCAGCGTGAGCAGCTCGTCGGACACCTCGACGTGCCCACCCGCCGCGCCGGCGCGGTCCCGGACCGCAGTGACGTCCATTCCCGGGGCCCTGACCCCGCCGATGGTGTGAACGAGTTCGTCGGAGTCGACCCGCAGCCCCACCCACCGGATGTCCGCGGCGGGCGACACGGACTGGGTGCAGGAGAAGTACACCGCAGCCTCGACGCGGGGGGGGAACCGGCGCCCGGAGGCGGAGGGGTCGAGGTGGAGCTCGGCCACCCCACCGCTGCGCGTCAGCAGGGCCGCGAGCGCCGGCTCGAGGCCCAGCCGGGACAGCTGCGTGGGGTGGACGCCGCGGGTCAGCTCGCGCAAGGCGGCCAAGGCGGTATTCACCTGGCGAACCATCGCCTCGAGCACCTGTGCCGTGACGTCGCCGGCGTCCGGCGGGGGGCGGTGGCCGAGCTGGGCCTCCACGGCCCTCAGGTGCGGCAGCACC
>JBBQWX010000259.1:0-4449 GCA_038210185.1 Actinomycetales bacterium | reverse complement strand
CGCACCGGGGATCATCCGCGCGACTTTCTGCACCGCGCCGTCGATGACCATCGAGTGCGGCTCGAACAGCTGCGGCAGCTCCTGGTAGCAGGTGCCGCAGTCGTTGCACTTCGGGATGTCGACCTCGGCGAGGTGCACCGGCGCGTCCGGCGGGGCGGAGCCGACGGCGCCCACGGTGCCCAGCCCGCCGGGCGAGGGGGCTGCGCCCGCCGGTGCGGGCGGCATCCCGGCATGACTGGCGCGGACCGGGGCCACCGACCCGCCTCCCACCGGGGCACGGCTGGTCGACGCAAGCGAGGACATCGCCTCAGCGATGGAGGCGATGGAGGACTCGCGCTCGCGCATGGCCTCGTCGTAGCGAGACCGGAGGTCGGCGAGGTCGGCAGTGTGCAGCGCGGTGAGCTTCGCCTCGTGGACGCCGGAGAGGTACTGCAGGATCTGCCAGTAGCGGCGCCGGTCCTTGACCAGGGCCACGATCGAGCTCGAGCACTCGACCTTGATGAGCTTCTGGTTCTCGTCGGTGGCGTAGACGAACGGCACCCGGGCCGCCTGCTCGTCGCGGCTGAGCTCGACGTACTCATCCATCCGCACGGCGACGCCGTCGAGATCGGCGGGGAGCCGCTTGAACTGCTTCCGGAACCGGGTCTCGCCGAGCGCGAACTCGGCCGGTGTCAGCGGCAGCGTCATCAGCCGCAGCTCGCCCGCGTCGTCACGGTAGGCCAGGTCGGTGTTCGTCCAGGTCTTCGCGATGTCCGGGTTGCCGTCGAGGCTGAACCAGTCGTGCAGGGTCGTCCCGCGCCGCGGGTCGTGCACGAACACCGGGTTCATCCGGCTCTCGACCGCGAGCCGGGCCCTGCGCGACGACGCCTCCTCCGGGATGCCGTGCTCGGACCCGCACGGCGTGTAGACGTCCAACACCGCGGCGGCGTCCTGGTACCTCAGGAACTCCATGGTGCTGGTGAGGAAGTGGCCCTGGATCGCGGTGCTCGTCGAGCACACGTAAACGTTCGGGTGGAAGGAGGCCAGCAGGCCGAGCTCCTTGCGCGACTCGTGCTTGCCGTCGTGGGCCGAGCCGAAGCGCGCCAGGTCGGAGTCCTGGCCGGTGAGGCTTGCCGTGGAGGCCTGACCACCGGTGTTGGAGTAGACACCCGAGTTGAGCACGAGCACCTTGACCGGGGTGTCGCTGGCGAGGATCCGCGACATCGCCCCGAAGCCGATGTCGTAGGTCGCGCCGTCGCCGCCGATGGTGAGCACGGTGGGGAGCAGTTCCATCTCCGAGGGGCGGTAGCCCTCCCACGACAGGGTCGACAGCGCCTTGTCGTGCACCTCCGGCTCGTAGGAGTCGCTGAGCTCGAGCTCGGCGACGCGCATGGCACGCACGTCGGCCACGCTCTGCGCGGCGACCCCCTCGAAGATGCCCTTGGCCAGCGGTTGGGCGTCCTGGAACAGGCTGTTGACCCAGGGGTCGAGGTAGTTGTTGAACGGCATCGTCGAGGCGTAGACGCTGCTGCACCCCGTGGAGTTCGCGATGATCGTAGAAGCCGGGCCGTTGCCGGTCGGGCCGCCCTCTTGCTCGTAGAGCCGCCGCTCGAGGGTGGTGATGGTCTGCGTCAGCCGCTCTTGGCGCGCCTCGTCGGCGACCGTGGCGCGCTTGGCGTAGAGCCGGTCGATGAGGCCACCCAATGCCTTGAGGTGCCCGCGGCGCCGGCGCTCGCCGATGGCGTGCGAGGTCGACATGACCAGGCGGATGGCGGTCACCTCGCCGCAACCGCGGCAGCCACCGTGGCCACCGGTTGTCGCGTAGAAGTTGTCGTGGTCGAGCATGAGGCGCTTGATGTCACCGTCCGGGGTGTCCGAGCCCTCGGTGAACCGGCTCGGCGTGTTCGGCGTGGCGCTCATGAAGCCGAAGGTCTGCTGCAGGGCGCCGAGCACGTCGGCGTCCTGCTCGAGCACGGTGAGCGCGCCCGGTCCGCAGACGTCGATGCACTCCAGGCACCCGGTGCACTTCCACGGGTCGACGGTCGCGGCGAAGAGGCCACCGGTGCCCGGCTCCTCCTTCTCCGGGGAGTCGAAGAACGGCCGGGTGCGCGCGACCGGGTAGGTGGCCAGCTCGGCGACGAGGCGGTCGACGACGTGCGCCATGACGGCGTCGTCGCGCAGGCCCGCCGACGCGGACGCCACGATCTCGGAGAACGGCCTCTCCTCACTGTGCCGCAAGGCCTCACGGGTACGCTCGGCGATGCCGTAGACGGCCATCCGCAAGCCGTCCTTCTGGCCCGGGGTGGCCTCGATCCGGCCGACCGCGGTGAGCAGCAGGTCGTGCACCTCGTGGACGGTGTTCGGGATCGCGGCGTCCGGGCACACCAGGGCACAGTCCATACAGCCGGTGCAGAGGGTCGGGTCGAACTGTGGGACCTCGCGGCGGAACAGTCCCTTGTCCTTGGCCGCGCCGGTGCCCGGCGGCATGAACAGCCCGACGCCCGGCAGCACCGGCGCCTCGGCGATCGTGCCCTCACGGAAGGGCCGCATCATCAGGTCCTCGTAGTAGGCCGGGTCGAACAGACCGCTGGTGTGCTCGGCCGTGGTGCTGGGGCACATCGACGCCGACAGCGCGACGGTGAGCAGCGGTGTGGCAGCGCGTTCCTCACCGATCTCGACCAGCTCGGGTGCGTCGTAGTCGACGCGGTGGGTCGCCTCGATGCCGTCGATGATCACCGCCATGTTGCTCTCGACGACGTTCGCGCCCTTGCGGCCGAACTTCTTCTCGAGCTGGTGGCGGACCCGCTCGAGGATGTCCTCGCGAGCGGCGCCGGCGGCGACGCGGTCGACGTAGGCGGCCACGGCGCCGATGAACGCGATGCCCATCATCCGGGTCTCGAGGTCCGGTGTGGGGGCGTGCTTGCGGGCCACGCTGAAGGCGTCGATGGTGAAGAAGCGGATCTCCCTCTCGCGGATCGCCTTTCGGGCGTGCCGCGGGAGCTCGCGCCAGACCTCCTCGGGGGACAGGCTGGTCTGCAGCATGAAGGTGCCACCGTGCACCAGGCCCTTGAGCGGGTTGGTGTGGATGAACGCCTTGTGGTCGGGTGCGATGACGACCTCGACGTCCTCGAGCTCGGCGTTGGTCAGCCAGATCGCCTCGGGGCTCAAGGTGATGTAGTAGTTCGTAGGCGCACCGGACTTCTCCGAGCCGTACTTGGGCGCGGACTTGCTGTGCATCCCGAGGAGGCCGGCGAGGATGTCGGTGAGCAGTTTTCCGGTCGCGATCGTGCCGTAGCCACCGACGGAGTGGAAGCGGATCCGCATCGCGCCCGGTGGCAGCAGCACCGGGTTGGGCTCGGTGCGCAGCGCCATCAGCTCGGTCTCCGGGTAGGCGGCCCGCAGCCGCTGCTGCACCTCCGCCCCGCGCTCGGACGGGTGGTCCTCGAAGAACTGCGAGCCGAGGTAGATGAGTGGGGGCAGTGTCCCGGCAGCCATCTCGGTGAAGGCGGCGATGAGGTGCCGCGGCTGGAGGTCGTGGCCACCGAGCCCGAAGATCGCGGTGGTGAGACGCGGGGTGTCGGCGAGTGCGGGGATGTGCTCGTGGCGCGGCTCGACGGCGTTCTCGCGCGCCCGGAAGAGGGCGGCAGTCACCAGGGAGGTGAGCGCGGTCTGGTCGCTGCGCTCGAGCACCATGACGGCCTTCTTGCCCGCGAGGGCTGCGACGACCTCGGCCTCGGGGAAGGGCTGGAGGAGCTTGACCGAGATCAGGCCCGCCTTGATGCCCCGCGCACGCAGGTACGGCAGCACCGCTCGGACGTCGTCGCCGACCGAGCCGAGGCCGATCATGACGATGTCGGCGTCGTCGCAGTCGTAGGTGAGCACCGGTGCGTAGTGGCGGCCGGTGAGCTCGGAGTAGTCACTCATCGCCTCGCGCACCAGGCTCGGGACAGCCGACGCGAAGTGGGTGCGATGGTCGACCGAGCCGGCCTGGAAGTCGGGCTGGTTCTGCACCGGCCCGGTCAGGCCGGGGTTGTTGACGTCGATGAGCGCGGGAACCAGCTGGCGGGTTCCCTTCTCCCACGCGTTGACCCACTGCCGGCGCCACGGGCGGTGCAGGTCCTCAGGGACCCAGGCAAGGGTGGTGTCGACCAGCGTCCCGTCGTTGTCCTTCTCGACCTCGTCGGCCTTCGCGGCCAGGAAGGCCCGCAGGTCGGCGACGTCGCTCTCGGGGATGTCGCGGCCGTGCCGGCTCAGGAACCCGCCGAGCTGGAACACCCGGCCCTTGGCACCGAAGAGCATCTCCTGGGCGAGCGTCGGGCACGGGATCCGGCCCGCGGGGTCGCCGAGGTACTCACGGAGCAGCTCGGGCTCGGGCAGGAGCGCCTCGCTGAGCATGTGACTGGTGGAGAAGCCGTCCATCGCGTTGGCGACCGGGATGAGGGACAGGGCCGACGCGCGGTAGGAGATCGC
>JBBQWX010000258.1:0-4464 GCA_038210185.1 Actinomycetales bacterium | reverse complement strand
AGTACGACCACCCGGGCCTGAGCCGCCTGATGGCCCCAGCAGCGGATGCCGCAGCGTTGGCGAGGGTCCTGGAGGACCGGGAGGTCGGCGACTTCCAGGTCGACGTCGTGAACAATGCGCCGGCACACATCGTCCAAGGGCACATCGAGGACCTGTTCGCCGACAGCTTGTCCGACGACCTGGTGCTCCTGCACTTCTCGGGGCATGGCCTCAAGAGCGACTCCGGCGAGCTGTTCTTCGCCGCCCGCAACACCCGCCCGGACCGGCTCGGCTCAACCGCCGTGCCGGCCGACTTCGTCCAACGCTGCATGCGCAGCTCGCGGGCGCGCAGCGTCGTGCTCTTCCTCGACTGCTGCTACGGCGGCGCCTTCGGTGAGGGCGTCGCCGTCCGGGCCGCAGGGTCCGCCAACGTCCTGGAGAGCTTCCCGGCGGGGCGCCTCGGTGGAGGGCGGGGACGGGCGGTCATCACTGCATCCAGCTCGATGGAGTACGCCTTCGAGGGCAACACCCTCGCCGATGAGCACCAGCAGCAGCCGTCGGTCTTCACCGCGGCACTGGTGGAGGGGCTGTCCAGCGGGGACGCCGATCGTGACGAGGACGGACTGGTCTCCCTCAATGAGCTCTACGACTACGTGTACGACAAGGTGCAAGAACGGAACCCCAAGCAGACCCCCGGTCGTGACGTGGAGCTACAGGGTGAGCTCTACTTGGCCCGCAGCCGGCGGCGGCGCCTGCACGCCTCGCCCATCCCCGCTGACGTTGCGGCAGCGCTCAAGAGCGAGAACATGTTCACGAGGCTCGGAGCGGTCACCGAGCTCAGGGCACGGATGCTGTCGGCCGACCTGAGCGCGGCACTTGGCGCCTATCAGGCACTCCTCGACGTGTCCCGCTCGGACATCAAGTACCTGCAGGATGCAGCGGCCGACGCGATCGAGTCGACAACCGCATCGGCGCAGCCGGCGGAGCTGCACTTCGGCGCCATCCCGGCAACGGACCTGCCCGCCACCCGAACCATCCGTCTGAGCGGGCCCCCGATCACCACGGCACTGGCCGTCGACCAGTCCGAGCCATGGCTCAACGTGACCGCTGGAACACCGGACGTGCAGGTGTCTCTCGACACCGCGCGAACGGGCCGGCTCGCCGGGACGGTGACGCTCACCGGTCCGACCTGCCAGGTCGTCATCCCGGTGACAGCCGAGGTGGTGCCAGCGCCGCCGGGAACCGTTGGTACCGGCGGCGATTCGCGTGGTCTCGAGGTCGACGCTCGCACCGGCTCCGCGGAACCCGCCGCCGAGCCGGCTGCCGAGGCCCTCGCGCCTATGGAGTCGTCCACGACCACGCCCCAAACGGAGACAGTGCCTACTGACGGTCACGCCACGGAGCCGGCCGCTGGAGCATCTGTGGATCTCGCACCGGTGCGTCGAAAGTACTGGAGAGGCAGTGGCATCGCCGCGTTGGTCTCCGGCGCAATGACGCTGTTCGGCACTCTGCTCACGGCGCAGGCTCAGGACACAACATCCGGCACGTACCGGATCGCGGTGACATACCTACTGCTGCTCGGCCTTGTCGTTCTCGCGGTGAGCAGCGTCTCCCTCACCGCCAGGTGGAGGGTGGCGGGGCTGGGTGCGGTGATCGGAGCAGCTGCGGTCGCCACGGTCGTCGTCTTCGACATGGTCAGACTTCTCGACACCTCAGATCCTGGGGCTGGCATCACGATCGTCTTCGTCGCGCAACTCGTGCTCATCGCGGCAGGGATCGTCGCAGCCCTCGGGGCCAAGGAGGTGCCGGATGCCGGGCTGGCCCGCGTGGCGCGCTCCGACTGGGCGTCCTGGTGCGTGCTGCTTCTCGCACTCGCCGGGGCGTTGACGATTACCGCATCAGCGTCTGACATGTCCAGCGATGAGCCCGGGTTGCGGCTGGAGATGGTGTTGCTGGCCGTCCTGGCCGTGCTGGTACCGCTTGGAGGCGTCGTCGTGCGTCCACTCCGGGTGGGTCGCGGGCTGCTCCTCGGGTGGTGCCTGACCTGCACCGCGCCCGTGCTGGCGATCTGGCTCACCTGGGATGACAAGTACGAGCCGTCTCACGGCATCTGGGTGGTCTTCGTGACCCTGGCGGCCACGGCCGGTCTCACCCTCCTTCTGCCCCGAAGTCGGGCACGTGGCCACCGGGCTGACACCTGAGATGGACCGGCTCCACCCGGCTCCATGCGGGGCGCTTCAGGCACGCCATGCGACGACCGGCGTGCGGGCCGCCATCCTCGCTCGTCAGTCCGTGGGTCGTTGAGGAAGCGGAACCGCACCCGGACGCTGCCGGTCTGCACCAGCAGGATGGAGTTGCAATCTACTGACGTAAGGCGCGCGAAGCAGATGGCGGCGCAGTGACGCTGGTTCCGACGCCGGTTTCGGCACCCCGTACGCAAGGGGCCGCACCGAGCGCCGGGTGGCGTAGCGTCCGAAGATGCGTGCCGAGCCGGCACCGGTCGTCCACCTGGACCCGGCGGGTCCGACTCATCCATTGGAGACCCGCGTCGAGCGCGAGTTTCTGCTGGACCCGACCGCCGCCCCCTGGACGGCCCGGGTCAAGACCGGTCGGGCGCTACATCGCCTGCTCGTCGCCTCGGACCTGAAGGTGGTCGCCGACCGGCTGGCAGAGGAGTACCCCTTCGAGGCAGCCGGACCGCCCGACGAGCTGCTCCACCCTGACGACCGCCGGTACCGCCGGCTCCTCACACCGACGGGCGGTCTCGAGGGCCGGGTCACGACCCTCGACGGGGTCAAGGTGCTCAGCGCCGGGGTCATCCCTGCTCACGTCACCCCGGGTGTCGGCGCCGCCGCTGGCGGGCGCGCTCGCACGCTGGCGCCTCGAGCTGGAGGAGGACTGGGGTCCGCTGGAGGGCAGGTCCGGGCCTGCCGACGCCTGGGTGGGCGACCGGCTGGAGTACGACTTCTCCCTGGTTGCTCCGCCGCTCCCAGCGGGCGAAAGTGAGCTCGTCTTCCGGGCCCGGGAGTACGACGGGACGGGGTCGTGGCACTCCCTCGACCTGGACACCGCACCGGACGCCACGCTGGCGGCGGCCGACGACCCGGGCGCCGACTCGGTCATTTGGACGACCCTGCCGAACCGGCTCACCTACCCGGGCATGCCGGCCGACCGCTTCTGGGAGTTCGAGGACGCCGCGGTCCAGCTGGGCCGGGTCTCCGCCGGGCCGACGGATCTGGTCCGCATGCTCGCTATCGACTTCGCCATCGTCTACAGCCCGGACTGGTTCCTCGTACCTCTCGAGCTGCCGGTCGGGTCGGTGGCCCGAATCGACTGGGTGATCGTCCGCGACACCTTCGGCACGGCCACGCTCGTTGGCACCCCGGCTACGCAGACGGCCGAGCAGAAGGGCAAGCAATTCCAGCCGTCGGGAGCCGACGGACGCAACACCGAAAACCCGTTCATGGTGGTGCTGCCGTCCGCCCTGTCAACCATCACCTCGCCCGCACGCGAGGAGGTGATGCTGCAACGTGACGAGGTTGCCAATCTCGGGTGGGCCATCGAGAGATGGGTGCTCGGACCGGCGGGCCGCGGTCCACCGACCGCTTGGAGCCGTCGCTAGTTCGAGCTGGTGCAGCCGGAGACCACGGTCTACGATCTCGGGTGGCGGCTCGCAACTCCGGTGGCGAAGACCTGGACACCGTTGGTCAGCGCGCGGTGTCCGGACGGCGCCGTGCTGCGCAAGGCTCGCCTGCTCGCCACCGCGACGGAAGAACTGGTCGGCGCTAGGAGCCAGATCATGGCGGATGTCGGCAACGACATTCGGGACGAGGAAATCACCCGCGCGGGGATCTTGGTGCGGATCATCGAGCAGCTGACTCGGGGACGAAACGGGACCACGCACGTCTGGCGGGGGCGTGACAAGCGGCCGTGGCGTGGAGAGGTCTCCTCCGGCTTGAGGTACGACTCAACGACCCGCCCACCCTTCGTCAGACCGGGGTGATCGGACCGGTTCGGATCCAGCGCCGTGGCGCTGGCGAATCGCTGCGCCGAGGCATGGTCCCGCGCGGGCGTGGAACGGGCGGCGCTAGAGATGCAGGATCCATGCCCCCGACGCGCTCGCCAACAGAGCGTCGATCGCCTCGAACCCCACCAACCTTTCCCGAAGGCCGTCGTGGCGGAGGAGACATTCCCTTTGTGCGGAAACTACCCAAGGCGGTGACCGCGTAACTGTCCCGAAGTGCGTCCGGTGTAAGCGAGCAATGGGGACTTCCTGACACTCATTCAGAAGCCCAAGGGCACCTCGCCTCATGCGCGATCGATAACCTGCGTTGGCATTGAGGTTTTCTCACCAGCGGCCTCGGTGCATGGTGAGGATGACGAGGGCGGCGGCGACGATGTGTCCGATTCGCCAGGGGCAGACGGTGATGCGGCGTAACGCTTTGAAGCTGGATTTGAGTAGGGCGTTGGCCCGTTCGGCGCGGG
>JBBQWX010000257.1:0-4485 GCA_038210185.1 Actinomycetales bacterium | reverse complement strand
TCGCGTGCACCGTGTCGGGATGGACGGGCACGTGCGCGGCGGGCGGGTTGGCGGTCCAGGCGGCGACGAAGAGCAGCCAGCGCAGGGCGAGGTTAAGCGTGAGCATGAGGGTCGCCACGGCGGCAAAGGTGGAGAACAACGGGCCGGCCGAGATGGCGCCGACGACAGAGGCGCCGCCCACCCGGAGCAGGCCGAAGCCGACCGCACCGAGCACCATGCCCTGACGCATGTCCGCCCACGGGATCCGGATCTTGCTGATGACGCGCAGGACCAGCCACACCAGCAGCCCGTCCAGGACCGCGATGAGCAGCAGGGCGGCACCAGCGAGCAGCCAGCCGGCGACAGAGCTGCGCAGCCCGATCCAGACCATGAGGTTCTCACCGAGCAGAGTCATCGCCGAGACGGCGGCCGAGGAGGCGAAGAAGGTGAGGGCGAGGAGGATGAAGCCCCACAGGTCGATGATCTTGCCCCGGACGAAGCGCAGCGGCGCCCCACCGAGACCGAACATCTGCCGCACCGTGCGACGCAGTCCCGTCATCATCGTGGGAGCGGTCCACACGATGACCACCGTCGAGACGGCGGTCGTCCACCCCCAGGTGCCGTCCCGGAGAAGATCCTCGGCCCCGATCAACCCGTCGTTGCTCCCGTCGTCGATGATGCCCGGCACCACGGAGTTGACGATGTCGATGACCCCGGCGACCAGCTCGGGCCGGCCGCCGAGGAAGGCGCGGGCGGTGTTGACGATGATCGTCAGCGCCGCCGTCAGCGAGAGCAGCGCCGTGAAGGTCACCCCGCCCGACCCGAGGTTGCCCCAGGCCACGACGTACCGCAGCCCGGCGCGGACGAGGCGCGGCTGACGCCCCACGTCGAGCAGGTCGTACCACCAGTCCTGCAGCCGGCCCGACCGGTGCGCCTCACGAACCCGGTCGCGCGCCGCCGCCGCCCGCTCGCGGCGCCCGCGCGGATCCTGGGTGAGGGATGACATGGGCCCCATCCTGCCGCGAGCCTTCGGGGCGGTCGAGGGCGCCCGTCGGCGGGACTCGTAAGCTCGTTGACAGGACGCCTACGGACATCGATACCAGGCATGGAGCTGTTCAGACCCGGCCACGGACGCAGGCATGAGGCCGCTCACACCCGCTCGACGCGGTCGGCCTGTGGTCCTCGATCGCTCTGTCGCACCTGGTACCGGACCCGATCGCCCTGCTGCAGCGACTCGGCGCCTCTCAGAACCGACACGTGAACGAACAGGTCGGCGCCTCCGGTGTCCGGGGCGATGAAGCCGAACCCCCGCTCCGCGTCGTAGCGCGCGACCACTCCCTCACCGCCGCGCGCCGGGACGTCGGACGCCTCCCGTCGTCCCGGCCGAGCACGGGTCGTCGACGTCGCGGGCGCGCCCCGCGGTGCCGAGCTACGTGCGAGGCGCACGTCGCGAGCCTGCGGGCCCCTCTCGCTCTCGACGACGTCGTACGTCACCCGGTCCCCCTCGCCCAGCTCGGGAAGCCCGTCGGCCAGCGCCCGGACGTGGACGAAGACATCGGGGCCGCCCGACTCGGGGGCGATGAACCCGAAACCCTTGCCCACGTCGTACCAGGACACGGTGCCGTCCGCCCCGTCGGATGCCACGGCCTGCTGGGCCACCTGGGCTCCCAAAGGCAGCAGATGGTCAGCCTGTGGTCCCTTCTCCCCGTCGACGACGAGGAACGCCACCCGCTGCCCCTCCCGGACCACGCCGCCTCCCACGATGGCCGTACTGTGCAGGAAGATCTCGGCACCACCGCCGTCGGGCGTGATGAAGCCGTACCCCTTGGCAGGCTCGTACCAGGCGACGGTGCCGAGCACCCCCAGCGGTGTATCGGCGCCCTGGTCGGCCGTGACCCGGACGCGGCGTGCCTGCGGGCCGCGGTCCCCCTCGCCGATCTCGAACTCGACCACCTGCCCCTCCCGCAGCAGCTTCATCGCGTCGTCGCTGACGATCTCGGACGCATGCACGTACAGGTCCTCTGCCCCCTGCCCGAGGGCGATGAAGCCGAACCCCCGGTCGGCATCGAACCAGCGCACGGTTCCCTCGGTCACGGCTGACTCCTTGTCGAAGCTACGGTCGGTGTTCCCCCAGTGTCCCCGACGGGACTGCGACAAGCGCCCGGCGCCAGACAGTGCTCGCACCGTCGTGGCAAGTGCCCGACGGCGACATCCACGGCACCCGGCGCCGCGCCGACAGCGGCATGTGGCGGATGGATCCAGTGACCCTGTCAGGCGGTGAGTTCTGTCCGCCCTGCGGCCGGCGTGCTAGCTGCGTTGCCAGGTTTGGCGTGGCCGGTAGCCGTTGCGGCGTAGCCAGTGCTCGGTGTAAAGGATGCGGTCGGGCGTGATGATCGTCAGCGGGTCCGTCGGTGGCTCGCTCAGCGGCAGACCTCGCTCCACATGGTCTGACTGCCACCGGAAGGCTTCCCAGTACTGCTCAGCCTCGGGGTCGTCTCGCTCCAGGGTGCGAGCTGTGCCGAACAGCTGAGCGCCTCGGCTGCTGGCCTGACCCACCAGTGGTGCCACGATGCCCGCGGACACTCGGGGGTCCCGCCGCAGGTTGCGCGACTTGCGTGACGCGTTCCAGCTTGTGTAGAAGATCTCGAAGCCAAGGCTGTAGTAGCGCACTGGCGTAGCCGTCGGGCTGCCGTCCTCGTTCACGGTCGCGACAACCGCCGTGTTGTGCGTCGACAGCAGTTGAAGGATCCGCTCCTCGAGCTGCTCGCGGGGCAGGTCCCGGTCTGAGGTTGGCCCAGCCAGCCAGGGGTTCGTCAACGGCATGGGCGCATTCTGACCGATGTGGCTTCGTGGTCTCAGCATGGAGCGACATCTGGTTCGTGCTTCAACACGTTTCGCGGCTAGTGGACCTAAACGGCCCTTCACCTGAGGAAACGCGGTAGGTGGCCGTTCGTCGTGTTGTCAGCGTGTCGTCCACCTCTGCACGGCCAACAGAAACGGCCCCCGCGACGCGTCAACGTCCGAGGGCCCGACGACGAAGCCTTGGAGGTCCATCGTGGGACTCAGCGTATCCGCACCTGCTCGCGCGGCACAGTGCCCCGGCGGTGCGGTGTGCGCCCCCTCGAGACGCCGGCCTCGTGACGCCCCGCACTCGCACATTGCGTACGCGCTACCGCGATTGACCTCGAAGGCTGGTGGTCACAGGCCATCGGCGTGCCGGATGGTCCGAGGGGAAGCTCAGTCCATCGCGTCCGCGAGAGCGGTCGAGCCGTCACCCGTGTTGCCAGACCTTCCGCGCGGAGAGGAGGAGGAGCAGCGCCAGGAGTGGGACGAGCACGGCGGCGGGCACCACGCCGAGCAGCGCACCGCCGGCCACGGTGCCGATGATGGACCCGGCTGCCATGGCGAGCACGAACGCCTTGTTCGCTGCCAGGACGGTGAAGGACTTGTCCCTGCTGTACCGGGCGAACGCGACCAGCATCGTGGGCAGTGACACGGCCAGGGAGAGGCTGCCGGCGACCTTGATGTCGATGCCGTAGAGCAGCACGATGGTGGGGATGAGCAACTCGCCGCCGGCGACGCCCATGAGCGCGGCGACGACCCCGATCCCTGCCCCGGCAACCACCCCGGCGATGGCTTGGGCCGGCCCGCTGAGGTCCGCTGGTTGGACGTGTCCGAGGTGGGTGGTCAGCAGCGCCATGGCGATCAGGACCAGCAGGACGGCCAGGACCCGGTACAGGGTGCGGGTGGCCATCCGGGTGGCCCAGGTCGCGCCGAGGTGGGCGCCGACCAGGCTCCCGGCCAGCAGGTTGACCACGATGGACCAGTGCGGGGCGAGCTCAGCCAGGGGGACGGACACCAGTCGGGCCGGCAGGGCCGTGGCCACCACGATCAGGCTCAGTGCCTTGTTGACGATGACGGCCTGCAGGGCCAGGAAGCCGAACATCCCGATCAGCAGGGGCAAGCGGAACTCGGCCCCACCGAGCCCGATCATCCCGCCCAGGACGCCGACGCCTGCACCTGCGGCGACCGCGGCCATCCATCCTCGGTGCGGAGAAGCTACCGAAACCAAGGTCGCGCCATCGCGGGCTTGCGTCACGCGCCTACCGCCCTTTCGGTGCTCACGGGGCGAAGCCTAGTAGCGTGTCGCCTTTAATCTGATGGGTATGTGTGGTCGGCTGTTCTGGTTGGTACTCGACCAGAGGGAGTTGACGGCGTGCCTCGTCCGAAGGAGTTCACGGTCACCTTGAGTGCTGGGGATCGTGCGAAGCTGACCAAGGTGGTTTCGTCGGGTACCCATCCTGCCCGGATGATCACCCGGGCTCGGGTGTTGCTGGCCTTGGACGAGGCGGCCGGGCCGGCGCCGGATCGTCGGGTGGTGGCCGAACGGGTCGGCGCGTCGGAGAGCACGGTGTATCTGGTCGCGAAGGCGTTCACGACACATGCCGGGCGGGTTGAGGAGGTGATCACCCGCAAGAAGCGGACCACGCCGCCGGTGGAGCCGAA
>JBBQWX010000256.1:0-4580 GCA_038210185.1 Actinomycetales bacterium | reverse complement strand
CCGGCGAGGACCGGGTCGTCGGGCGTTAGCCCCTGGATCGCACCGAGGTCGTCCAAAGACATCGTGCCGCCCTGGTCGACCGGCAGGTCGACGTCGTCGGTCACCTTCAGCACGACCTGGGTGACCTCGAACAGCTCGGTGAACGCGACCGAGATGCCGACGACCGGATCGAAGAGGATGGACCCGTTCTCGAAGTCGTTGCGGCGGCCCCCGGGGAGACCGGGGTCGTCCGCCTCGTCGGTCAGCGGATACCCGAGCGGGCTGTCCTGCTGGCCGAGGTCGACGTACGTCTCGAGGATCAGCCCGTGGCACTCGAAGGCCTCACCGATCCGAGGGTGGAAGTACAGAGTCCCGAACCGGTGCGCCTGGCGGGCGCCCCCATCCTCGAGCATTTCCTCGTCGGTGAGTGCGTCACCCAGGGCGATGACCTGGGCGCGCAGAAACTCGAACTTGTCCTGGATGGCGGTCATGGGCTTCCTCCGGAGGTCCGTGGTCAGTAGGTGTCGTCGAAACGGAGTGCGCTGTTGGCCTCGTCGCGACCGGCGCCGACCGTGCGTCCTGACCAGAAGTGGCGGCTGCCGTCGAACCATCGGGGCGCATACTCGCCGTACGTTGAACTCACCTCCGGCACGAACCCGCACTTTGCAAGGAGATATACGAAGTTGCCCCCCGCTTTGCAGTGCTGTGAGATATCGGGGGCCAGAGATAGGAGAACTCGGAAGCGTGCCGATCGTCGTGAAGGAACACTACGAGTAAATAATTTCCCGGCAACACCAATGCACCATGAAACCGATGGGCTCTCCGTGGGGAAGTCGATGCGCGTCGGCCGCTGGCCGTGAGGAGCGTTGACGTCCTCGATGCCAACGTTTCCGGGGCTCAAGTAGGAGTTCATCTTCCAACTCCTTCCCCGTGCTTGGCGAGTCCTGGGTGCCATTCCCGTTGGCCACCCGCTCACGTCACAACGTAGTACAGCGTCGATGACGGAGAAAGCGGCAAACGAGACGGTTTCCCGCCGCCGACGGGTCGCCCGACCTGCGGCGCGGTCTATCTGGGCGGAGAGACGCACTTTGATCGGCAGCTAAACGAGCGTCCGGAACTCGGCATGAGCCCGCGGGCCCGCACCCGCGTAACACCGCCAGTCGACCATCTCGAAGCCGGGGCGACCCAGACGCGGTGATGGGCCGGAGCCGGTGGGTGTGAGTTCGATCCATGCTGTCGCTCGCGATCCGCCGCCGCTCGCGGGTGGCCCCTCGGGGCGGGGGACCAGCTTGCCCTGTACCAGCGCGAAGGGGGGTACGGTGCGGGGCGCTGTCAGCGTGGAGGCCGACGGGTGCGGCCGGCGCGTGAGTTACGCGATTGCTCAGACCACGTCGTCGCCGGCGTCCTGGCGTTGGTGGCTTCGACGGTTTCCCATGGTCGACGTGTTCCATCCGCGGCCCGCCACGATGGCCAGCCCACGGGCTCATCGACGGGGTGACCGGTCGCTTGGTCCTCGCACGCCTCGCACGCCTCGCACGCCTCGCACGCCTCGCCGTCTCGCTGCCCCCGTTCTGCCTGCATGCAGTGTCGTGATGCCTGCCGGGTTCATGAGCCGGGACTTGTGCGGATGCCTGTCTGCGGCCCGATCCTGGTAGGCGACAGGGTGCGCCCACCGGGCGTCCAGGATGGGCTGCCGGCCAACGAGGTGGCCGTGTCAGCGCCGGGTGAAGAGGTGCGCCACCGGGCTGCATGCCGCCGCGGGAGCGGGCAGTCCTGCAGTCTGTGGTGTCGAGGTCCGTGGACGTGTCGCCGCTGCGGTGTCATCGTGGGCTCGTGACACGCGCCATCGACGCTGACTATCTGGTGGTGGGAGCCGGTGCGGTGGGGTTGGCTTTCACGGACGCGCTGACCGATCATGCCAACTCGCGTGTGGCCTTGGTCGACCGTCGCCACAGTGTCAGCGGCCACTGGCTTCAGGCGTACTCCTTCGTCCGGTTGCATCAGGCGTCTGCCTTCTACGGGGTCGCGTCGACCCTGCTCGGCGGCGGCCAGCTGCAGGATCGCGGACCGGAGCGGGGTTTGCAGGAGCGGGCGTCACAGTCGGAGATCTGCGCCTACTACGAGCGGGTCCTCGAGCGGGTGGTTGGCTCGGGCAGGGTCGAGTTCTTCCCCAACGGCGAGTATGTCGGCGGCCGCACCGTTGTCTCGCGAGTGTCGGGCCGGCGTTACGCGGTGCCGCAGCGGTGCCGGATCGTGGATGCCCGCTACCTGGCTCCGAGCATCCCGGTGGAGATGCCGGCCCCGTTCGACGTCGGCGAACGCGCGCGGGTGATGCCGGTCAACGACCTCGCCGCGTTGGAGGAGGCGCCGAGCCAGTTCGTCATCGTCGGGTCGGGCAAGACCGCGACCGACGCGTGCATCTGGCTGCTCTCGCGAGGTGTGGACCCCGACGCGATCTGCTGGGTGCGCGCCCGCGAGCCGTGGATGATGAACCGGGCCGTGGTCCAGCCTGACCCTGAGATCTTCCTGGGCATGGTTGCCGACACGATGCAGGCAGCGCAGGGCGCGACCTCGCTCGAGGACCTGTTCCTCCGTCTCGAGGACGCGGGCATCATGCTGCGCATCGACCGCACCGTCACCCCGGCAATGGCCAAGACACCCACGCTCGCGCTGTGGGAGCTTGAGCAGCTGCGCACCTTGGAGAACGTCGTGCGCCGAGGTCACCTCGAGGGGGTGGACCGGGGCAGGCTCACCTTCGCTGATGGGTCGGTTGGCGTCGCGGGCGACGCCGTCGTCGTGCACTGTGCCGGGGACGGGCTGAAGTACCCCCCGCTGGTCCCGGTCTGGCGCCGCGAGGCGATCACCCTGCAGCCGATCCGGGCCGGGTTCCCGTGCTTCGGTGCGGCGCTGGTGGGGTACGTCGAGGCGACCCGGCAGGACGACGACGAGAAGAACCGGATCTGCCCGCCGACGCCGTACGGCGACTCGATGGCGCAGTGGGCCAGGATGACCGTCCTGGGAACTCAGGCGGCGATGTCCTTCTCGGCCGAACCCGACATCAAGGAGTGGTCTGACCAGGTCGCGCTCAACCCCGCACGGATCCCACCCGGACATCCCGGATCGGCTGCACTCGACGACGCACGCGAACGCCTCGCGGCCCACACCCCTGCCGGGCTGGCCAGGCTTACTGAACTGATGTGAACGGATCCGCCGGTCACGGGTGCGTTGGCCCTGGCCGGTGTGGCACGCCGAATGCCGCCCCGCGCCATCGGTCAAGGATCGCGCCCAGTGCCGGCGGAGTTGACCCGTGGTGGCGCCAGCGCGGCCAGGTTCGCCAAGGTTTGGGCCAGTGCGCTCGCGGCCTGTTGGCGTTCGTGCGTGGCTGGGTGACCGCGAGACTCAGCCGGCGGCAGTGGTCGAGCAACGATCGCTGGTCGGCGTGTGCACCGGGCTGACGGGCATAGGGTCGGTGCGCATGGATGCCGACCAGGCTGGCCTCTTCGAGCTGCCCGACCGCGAGCCGCAGGCCCCTGCGCGAAGGCTCCAGCGCGGGAGGAACCGACAGGTGTGGGCTCTGACCGCCACCGCTGAGGTCACCATCACCGATGCTGCTGCCCTGCGGCACGCCGCGGCACGGCTGAACGATGGGTTCGTGGTCACCATCGCCGGCGTTGACCTCGACGTCGCGCACAGCGAACCCGACGCACCGGATGCGGTGCCCGTCGATGACGCCTTCGATGCCCTGGCCAGGCTGATCTGGCCCAACGAGGGACTGCAGGAGGCGCTCGACGCCGGCGCCATGCGGATCCTGTCGATGGACAGCGAAGCCGCAGCCGACTCAGTCGATCACGCGATGGCCACCTGGAGGGTAACGGTCAAGCTCACTGACATCGATGAGTTGCGCCGGTTGGCCGCTCGGGCCCACCCGGACAAGTCAGTGGAGATCTCGGACAGCCTGCCGGTCGCCTGGCAAGCAGCGGCCGACCCGTTCGCGCCGCTGCGCTCGATCCCCGGAATCTCTTGGAAGCCGGGGCAGGTCGTCGTCGAGCACATCCCGGCAAGGGCTCCCCGGAACCGCTGACGCCGCTGTCTTGGCGGTACATGGCGGTTGAAGTGGTCGCGGGCCAACGACCACGCCCGCCGCCGCTCCGCGCGCCGGTGCCCCCAACCTGCGAGAGCGTTTGGCGGCGCTGAGACTGTGAAGATCGCGTTCGCAGCCTGATGGTGGTGGGCTGTGGGTTGGTGACCGCGAGTGTGACCCACGCTGAGACTGGCCTTGTGCCTTGCTGCGACTTGTCCGCTCGTGGTTGCCGGCCCCGGCCCGGTTGGAGGAGCTGGCCTGATCAGGAGCTTGACCACTCGGCGTTAACGGCGCCGGGCGTGTCTCATCACAGTCCTGCCGAGCCTCCATCCCGGACCGGAACCACGTCCCATCCGGAGAAGGAGAGAACGCATGGACAGTCTGACCGATCTGCGCGAGGTGGTCGATGTCGTCATCGGCGTCGACACTCACGTGCATACCCACTCCGCAGCCGTGGTCGATGCTGCCACCGGTGGTGTCCTCGACGAGATCACCGTCGAGGCGACAGCCCAGGGCTATG
>JBBQWX010000255.1:0-4633 GCA_038210185.1 Actinomycetales bacterium | reverse complement strand
GACATCGTGCGGGCCGACCCCGACCGATACCCCGACATGATGTTCCTGCCGTGCATGCCCTACGCGCACAAGTACGCGAACGCCATCACCGAGGACGGGTTCCTCGGCGCCGTGCGGCGCTTCCTGCCCGAGGGCGGCCTGATGGGTGCCGCGCTCAAGGGCACCCGATCGCTCGCGGCCAAGGACGTCGAGGGGATCGCGACACTGCTCATCGACGCCGAGCTGCAGATGTTCCAGGGACTGCGCACGCCCGTGGTGTGGATGCAGAACGTCGTCGTCGACCTCCTGCTCGGCCTGGGCTTCAACGACGCCTTCCGCATCTTCGCCGACCACGTGCGAGCCAAGCACGGTGCAGAGCCCGGCTTCATCACCATGAACCTGCCGCAGCTGCTCGACGCGCTCGACACCGTCGGCGTCGTGAACCCGCTGGTGTGCGCCAACATCAATAAGCTCGGGTTCCGGATGTCGGGGGGTGTCGACGCCTACCGCGACGCGATGGCCCGGCGCCCCTTCCGGGCCGTCGCCATGTCGGTCTTCGCTTCCGGGGCCATCGATGCCGAAGAGGCCATCGAGTGGGTCTGTGGCCTGCCGAACCTCGAGTCGATCGTCTTCGGTGCGTCAAGTCGCAGGAATATCGCCCACACCAGCCAGCTGGTGGAGCGATACTGGGGTGAGACGGGGACCACTCCCGGGGCCCCGGCAGACGGACAGGCGTGACTTCACGATGACGGACGTGCTCACGGTCGGCGCTCTCGGCTCAGTGCTGCTCGCCCGCTGGAAGTTGCTCGTGGCCTTCGTGCTGCTCGGCGTCGCTGCCGGCGTGTCCTATGGCATTTTCGCTCCGGCGAGCTACACCTCCAAAGCAGTGCTGTTCGTCATCGCCGCACCTGCGGACAAGGAAGCCTTCTACCCCGCAGCGCAGTTCGCGGAGAAGCGCGCCGCCACCTACCCCGCCCTCCTGAGCGCACCCCAGGTGATCGAGCGCACTCGCGCCGCCCTCAACCTCGATCTTCCTGCCCCGATGCTGATCCCGATGCTGACGGCGACCAACCCGACCGCCTCCTCACTGATAGAGGTGACGGCGACGGCGTCCACGCCGAAGCTCGCCCAGGACCTGGCCGGCACGGCCGCGCGATACCTCGCCGACTACGCCGTCACCCTCGAGGACAACGGCACCAAGGTCGGTGCGGTGAGCATCGAGATGGCGGTCCCCGCGCGTGAGCCCACGTCGCCCTCGTCGCCGTCGCCCATGGTGTTGGGGGCACTGGGCGGACTGGCAGGCGGCGCGATCGGTGTAGTGACCGCACTCGTCGCCAACGCAATGCGCCGGCGCAACCCCAGGGATGGCGCTGGCCAACCCAAGGACGGCGCGGACCAACAGGCTCCGGGCGTCGCCGGCCCGGCCGGCCCGAGCGCCCAGTCCGCCGCCGATGGTGCCGAGCCCCCCTTCGGCCGCTCACTCGAGACCCCTGTCGCGGACAGAGCAGAACTCCGCGAGCGCAAGCGCAAGCGGCGTCTGGGCCGCCGCCTGGTGGATTCGATTCGCGTCGAGGGCGGTCGTCCGGACATTCCGGTGCTTGCCTCGGGCCCGACCGACACCGAGTCGTGGCCGAACGATCCGCCGGCTCGCGTAGAGGAACGCGCTACCGCTCTGCCGAAGGGCTCTTCGCAGGTCCAGACTCCTCCGTCCGCGCCCGACAGGTAGGCCGATGACCCGGCGATGGCCGCACGTGGGAGCGATCGTCGTGTGCTTCCTGACGATCAGCGCCCAGGTGCCTTGGCGCCCTGACGTCTTGTACGACGGGGGCGCCGACCCAGTCGTTCTAGCGAAGGGGGCTCTCACCCTCATGGCGCTCGGAATCGGAGTCGCCCTGGTTCGCTCCCGAGGCCACCGGTTCGACATCCCGGCATCGCCGTTTCTGTGGGTCTGCTCATTTCTCACGTGCAGCGTGCTCGGGGCCGCCGCTGACGGGCGCCTCGTCCCCACGCTGGTGCTCGCGGTACGAGTGATGCTCGTGCTCCTGATCGTCGCGGTGCTCATGAGCACCTACCGCCCCCAGGACGTGCTGCATGCCGTGATCTTCACCTTCGGCGTGCTGGTCGTCGTCGCCACGATCACCACACTGGCGCTGGGTACAACCGGCCGATTGCGTGGCGGCCTGCCCCCGCTGCACCCGAACGAGCTCGCCTCGCTCGCGGTCATGTGCCTGCTCTGGGTCGTCGCCCGCGTGTTCCGCGGCGAGGACCGGCCGACATCGATCTTCTTCATTGCGGGCTGCGTCGCCATCATCGTGCTCACCGAGTCACGCACGTCCCTCGCCGCTGGCGCCACCGCCCTGGTCGTCCTGGTGCTCTTCGCGACCCGCGTGCGGGTAGCCATCGCGTGTGCTGTGGCCGCCGTCCCCGCGGCCGTCTACGGTCTGGTGGTGCTCACGCCACTGAGCGAACAGCTCGTAACCCGTGGCGAGGACGCCGCCCGGCTCATGACCCTCGCGGACCGCCTCTTCGCGTGGCAGGCCGCCCTCGCCCCAGGACAGCCCTTTTGGCACAAGTGGTTTGGTGGTGGCCTGTCGCAGAGGACCGTCCAGGTCATTGGTCAGCCGTGGACCGAGCAGGTTCTCGACAGCAGTTGGGTGTCAGCGCTGGTGCAGGCGGGATGGTTGGGACTCGTGATAGGGGCCTGCTGGATCGCCGCGATCCTGTCGGGACTGCTACGGGCACCGCGCGCCTGGCGCGGGGTCATGGTGGCGCTGACCGTCTTCCTCGTACTTCGCGGCTTCCTCGAGAGCGGGTTGTTCGACGCCACGACGTCGTTCATCGTCCTGTGCACGCTTGCCTTCTCGTCGGTGTTGCTGCGCGGACAGACTGCCCTGGAGGACGACGTGCCCCCGCCCAGGGGCACAGCGGCCGGGACGGCGGTCGAGCGGGGCGAACCGACGGCCCCAGAAGTCCCGCGCCCAAGTTCGCGGGCAGCCGCCGACCGGCTGCCCGAGCCGAGCCGGAGCTGATGTCAGTGCGCGTCCTCGTCGCCAACCCCGGCGCCGACGTCTACGGCTCGGACCTGCAGATGCTCGAGAGCGTGACGGCCATGAAGGGAGCCGGGCTCGACGTGCTGGTCGTGTCCTCCGAACCGGGCCCGCTCCAGCAGCGCCTCGCCGACGTGGGAGCGCTCACCCAGGTGGTCCGCTTCCCGGTGATCCGGCGGGCCTACCTCTCACCGCTGGGCCTGGTGCGACTCACCGCCGAGGTGCTGCGAGCCGCACCGGTGCTTCGGTCGACGCTGAGATCTGTCCGCCCGGACGTCGTCTACGTCAACACCACGACGATTCCCTGGTGGATACTGGCGGCCCGAGTGGCGCGCGTGGCCGTGCTCTGCCACGTGCACGAGGCAGAGGATGCCGACCCCGGGCCGGTGCGCCGCCTCATGGCAGCCCCCTTGGCGGCCGCCGATCGTGTGCTGTTCATCTCTCGCACGGCCGAACGGGCGGCCATCGAGGTGCTTCCGCGGCTTGGCCACCGCTCGGTCGTCATCCTCAACGGCGTCCCCGAACGCGCCGGGCCTCCGGTGCCCCCTCCGAGCAGCACCCGGCCCCGACTGGCCTTCGTCAGCCGCCTGTCCGAGCGCAAGGCACAGCACGTGGCGATCGCCGCGGTCGACGTCCTGCGCCGGCGGGGCTGCACTGTCGAGCTCGAGATCGCGGGCACGGTCTATCCGGGCAACGAGGCCTACGAGGAGCGTCTTCGGCGTGAGGTGCGCGAGCGGCAGCTGGCCGACCTCGTGACGTTCAGTGGCTACGTCGCACCGTCGGCCGCCGTGTTCGACCGCAGCCACATCGCCCTGTCCCTCTCCACGCGCGATGCACTCGGAAACGTGGTCGTCGAGGCCCAGCTCGCCGAGCGACCCGTCGTGGCCGCCGGGGTGGGGGGCCATCTCGAGAGCATCGTCGACGGAGTGACCGGGCTGCACGTGGAGCCCGGCGACGCCGAGGCAGTGGCGGAAGCCGTCGAGAGCCTGCTGGCCGACCCGGTGTGGGCCCGCGAGATGGCGCTCGCCGGCCGGGAGTCGGCGCGCACGCTCTTCGGGGTCGGCCGCTACGGGGATCGGGTGGTCGCCCTCGTGCGCGAGCTCGCGGCAACCCGCACCCGCCCCTGATGCGTCAGGCGACTCGAAAGCCCTACGTGTGTCGGTGTCGCCGTGTCGACCAGGGTGCCGTCACCGGAGGTCCACGCGTCCGAGGTCACCTTGCCATCAGTGACCACCGGCCACGAAGTGCTGCGACACCGTGGAGGCAGAGAGCGCCCGCGGGTAGATCGCGACCTCGTCGAGCGTGCCGGCGAAGTAGCGGCTCGTCGCTCCGCTGAAGCACCGATCGCCACCGGCTCTCCAATAGCCCGTGTAGGACGCTCCGGTCGCGGCCGGCTGCTGCTGCTCTACGAGGAAGTGCTCGTGCCGCGGCAGCGCCGCGCCTGACCCGGCCCGAGCTCGGCGTCGGGTTCGGGTCCGGGGTGACCGGTCACTCGGTGTAGTAGCCGGCGAGGTCGGCGATCAGGTCGATGGTGCCGGAGGCGTTGTACAGCGTGACCCGGTTACCAGTTCCCAGCGCCACGGTCACCAGGTTCGGGATGGTCTGAC
>JBBQWX010000254.1:0-4649 GCA_038210185.1 Actinomycetales bacterium | reverse complement strand
CACTTCGCCCACTGTGGGCTGGCGCCCCAGCGCCCACTAGGGGCGTCCGCCAGCAGTCAGGAGGACACGGCAAACCTGGGGCGATTCAGTCCCGCTCCCAAATGGCACAACGCCCCGCCCTCCGAAGAGGGCGGGGCGTTGGTTTCCCGAATCGATGCGCTGGGTGTGATCGGTGTCGTCGTCCTTGTAGATGTCGCGGCGCCCGGACTTGGCCGAGCCGTCCCCGACCGTCCCCGCGTCTCGGGCGGTTTGCGTGCTCAGCCCAGCTTGCGCTCGTGCTTCTTGGCCTCGGTGAGGTCGCCGAGGCGATCGGCGTCGGCGCGGGTCTTGGCGGCGGCCTGCTTGGTCTTGCCGGCGTCGTCCAGCTTGGACTTCGCGGCCCGCTGGGCGGACTGCTTCTTGGCCTGCGCGGCCGAGTCGGCGCGCGCCTTGGTCTGCGCGACGGTGGCGGTGCGGGCGTTGGCCCGCTTGGTGGCAGCCGCCTTCTTCGCCGAGGCCGTGTTGGTGGCCTTGGTCTTGGCCTCCTGCATGTCGCGCGCCTCGGCGGCGTCGGCTTCCTTCAGGCCCGAGACGGCTCGCTTCTGGGCGGCGTTGCGCTTCTGAGCGGCCTGTCGGCTGCCGGCGGTGGCGGTCTCACGGGCCTGCTCACGGCGTGCTGCGGCCTCCTGCTCGAGCCGGGGGGCCGACACGAGCTTCTGGGAGCGCTCGATGCGGTCGGTGCCGCGCTTGGCGATACCGCCGTTGCGACGGCCGCGGCCCCATGGGCCGGCCGCGGCCCTCCTCTGAGGCGTCGCGCCCGTCAGGGCTGTCCCAGACGCAGGCTGACCGGGCCGCGGGCGGGTTCTGCGAGGACTGCGTCGGCTACGTCGCCGGACACCGACCTCGGTGGGGTCGCCCGGCAGGTCGAGCCGACCTCGTGTGGGTCGGTGGGGCCGATGCCCACCACCAGCACCACCGCGTCCCCTCACCCCTGGCGGAGCACCTGCACGCCAACGTCCGCAACGCCCGGCTCTTCCACGCGCGTGAGGGCAGTGGCCCTGTGGGGGGGTGTCTCAAGGCCTTCGCCGAGGCCGGGCTCGTGTGGTGGACAGCGGACGACCTCAGGCGCCTGACTACCTCGCTTAAGAGTCTTGACGGGACCCAGAGGTCGACAATCGGTCGTCGGCGGGGAATCGCCGGTAGGTTCGTTGGTCAGACACAGTCGCCCAAGCCCCCGGTGACTTCGGGCGTCACGCACGAGGCACGGGAGGCCGGACTTGAGCAACGACCGACGGTCCGTCAAAGCGCCGCACCCCCAGGGTTGTGTCCCGGCACGGCCAACGACCCTGGCCCGGCCAGCGCAAATCCCGGAAGCCGGGATGGCGGCGACTGCGGCGGGAGCGATGGGAACCTGGTGGACCGGGCTCGGTGGGCTTTCGAGCCGGGGAGGTATCCATGGATGACCTGCCGCGGCGGATGACTGATGCCAACCATCTCATCGACGACGAGCTAGCGTTGGCCGGTGGAGCGCCGGGCACGATCGGGCGGCTGGAGCGGCTGTGTTCGGCCCTGTCTAGGGCGCTGCCTGCCACCGGTGTCGGCGTCAGCATTCTCACCGCTGACAACTACGGCGGCGGCACGGTGGCGGCCTCGGACTCGGCGAGCAGGGTGATCGAGGAGCTGCAGTTCATGTTGGGCGAGGGTCCATGCATCGACGCCTACACCTCGCGCAGCCCGGTCCTGGAGCCTGACCTGGCCGGGCGCGGCATCGCCCGCTGGCCGGGCTACGGGCCCGCCGCGCGGGACCACGGTGTTGAGGCCGTGTTCGCGTTCCCGCTGCAGGTCGGGGCCGCTCGTGCCGGCGCCCTGGATGTCTATCGGGACGTGCCGGGCGCGCTCACCCCCGATGGTCTCGCGCAGGCTTTCACGTTCGCCAAGGTGGCCATGGGTCTACTGGTGGACGGTCAGGACAGCATCGTGGGCGGCGCGAGCGGTGCCGACCTGGACGACGTGCTGGCCTCCCGGCTGGAGGTGTACCAGGCGCAGGGGATGGTGATGGTCGACCTCGGGGTCGGCATTCACGAGGCGATGGCGCGCCTGCGGGGGTACGCGTATGCCGAGGGCCGGGCCCTCGGCGACGTCGCCAGGGACGTCGTCGGGAGTAAACTGACATTGGATCGAGATGCGTCGTGACCAACCAGGAGGACGCTCGCTCGGGCCGCGAGCAGAAGGGTTCGGACACCATGATCGCTACTAGCAGGTTGGCTGACGTCTTCGTCGAGGTCGCGGACACCCTCGTGGACGACTTCGACGTCGTGGAGTTCCTGGAGCTGGTGACCGTGCACACCGCCGAGGTCAGCCAGGCCGCCTCGGCCGGGTTACTGCTGGCCGACCCCCACGGGCAGCTGCAGTACATGGCCTCCTCGGCTGAGTCGGTCAGGCTTCTCGAGCTCTTCCAGCTGCAGTACCACGAGGGTCCGTGCCTGGACTGCTTCCGTACGGGGACCCCGGTGGTCAACACCGACCTGCGCGAGGCGGAAGGGCGGTGGCCGCTGTTCGCCCCCCGGGCCGTCGCCGCGGGGTTTCAGTCGGTGCATGCCTTCCCGCTGCGCTACCGCCAGCGGGTGATCGGCGCCCTGAACCTGTTCAGTACCGACACCGGCCGCTTCGAGCCCACCGACGTCCGGATCATCCAGGCCCTGGCCGACATCGCTACCATCGGACTGCTCCAGGAACGCACCCTGCGCAGCGCAGAGGTCCTCACCGAGCAGCTCCAGAGCGCGCTGAACACCCGGATCACCATCGAGCAGGCCAAGGGCGTGCTGGCCAGAACCCACAACATCGACGTCGACGCGGCGTTCGAGCGGATGCGCGACTACGCCCGTCGCAACCACCACCGTCTGAGCGACGTCGCTCAGGCGGTGGTCACCGACCCCGGCCAGCACCCAGAGCTGATGACCCCACCCTGAGACCGACGGCCCTCGCGCGCCGGCTGGGTGCCTCGAGCAACGGAGTATGGGAAGCCGAGCACCGGGATCGGCGGCGGACCCTTGTGCGCCAACGTCCATTCGGTGCCGGGCCTGGCGGCCGGGGCGGGGTCCCGCGGGCTGGGCGCAGCGTCATCAGCCTGGAACGTCCGGAACTGCTTGGTAGGCCCCCCGAGGAGCGGCTCCATGCTGGGGCCGCAGCGGAGCCGGCCCTGGCCTCCGCGGCCAGCTTGGCTTGCGGACTGCTCCAGGCCAGCGTGGTGATCCGCCCCCGGGCCAGTGCCGAGACGTGGGCGCAGCTCGCCTCTGGGATGGGGTACGACGGATTCCAGAAGTGGCGGCAGGGGTGAAGCACGAGTCGAGACGGGAGTGGGCTGACTCCCTGGGCCGACGGCGCCCCGCCCGTCATGGGCCGACACACCACCGTGCGAGCCGCCCACGGTTAGGCCGCCTTGACCTGGGTCGCGCATAGCTTCTCCTTGGTGGCCGCTAACAACACACCAATTCACCCTCACTATCGGCGTCGCCGATGTGAATCGTTCTAGGCCTGATGGAGACTCGAGCTATTGGATTCCGGACAAGGGCTGGTCGGTCCGTCTCGTAGCGCAGAACGTCTCCTCGAACTCCTCCGTGGGGACGTCGTTGAGGTAGCCGTGCACGATGCCGACCTCGGCGAGACGCTCGGTGTAACAGATCGATGTAGTGCAATCCCCTACTCCTTGTCCAACAGCGGAATCCAGGCGGGATCCGGTGCGGCCCCTGGTCGTCACGGCCTGCTCCAAGGCGTCCAGGACGAGCTGTGTGCTCATCAAAGTGCCGATTCGCCAGCCCAGCGCTCACCCAGCGGGACATCGATCGCCCACTTGGACACCGGTCGTCCGCTACCGGGGCCGCCTGTTCAGCAGGTCCAGGATGTCGAACGCGCGCTTCACCGACCCGGTCGCGCCGGTCACATCCACCGGCGCGGTTCGGCGCGCCGTCAGGATCAGGTGAGCCGAGCGGACATCGCAGAACCGAAGCCTGGTCACGTCGACCGCGAGGTGTTCGCGGTTCATCCCCACCGCCTGGGCCAGCTCTTCGGCCAACATGCTCAGGGTGGCAATGTCAGCTTCTCCGGAGAGCTCGAGCACCCATTGCGCCCCACGGTCCAGATGCGATGCCCGCAGCGTTGCGCACGACCGGGTCCGCTGCACTTGTGGCGTTGCGACAACTCCCATGACGGACTCCTGCGGTGGTGGATGTCGCCACCGGGGTCCAGGGCAGCCGTGCGACGCCTAGTCTAGGTCCATCCCCATCCGCCCCGATAGGGCCTGCGCGCGCCGGATGGTCGCTGGGCGACGAGAAAACCCGTTAGCCGCGATCGGTCAGCGCTGCCCACGTCGACAGTCATCGCGGCCCGGCCGTCTTCTACCACCTCGGGGGCGGTGAACAAGGGTGCGAAGGTCTAGGTCTTCGCAAGGACGGCTCCGCCGCCCGCTTCGTCGTTGACCTCGTCGCGCGCTACGGAACCTGTCAAGTCAGTTGAGACAGCGGGGGGTTACGCGCTCTGGATGAGCGCTTCTCGTGAGGGCTGGTTGATCCAGGCCTCGGTGGGCATTCTTGGGGGTTGGGGTCGGCGGTGGCCGAACCGGTGGGGGTGGGCCGCGTAGGCGGCGTCGAGGGTCTGCTGGCGCCGCGCGTGGA
>JBBQWX010000253.1:0-4693 GCA_038210185.1 Actinomycetales bacterium | reverse complement strand
GACCTGCGCGGCCTGGCCATGCCGCGTCTCGTACGTCCAGTGGCCGGCGAAGTCGCCGAGGGCTGCCTCGGCAGCGCGCTGTTCTACGTCCACGTTCTCCTGGGTCCGCAGCTCCCAGTCGGGGTCGTCGATGTTGGGGTCCGCGTCTTGGAGGTCGACCACGTGCACGACGTGCAGGTCGGCGTCCAACGCGGTCGCCATCGACACCGCCACCCGCAGCGCTGCGGCGGACGACGCGTGGTGGTCGTACCCGACGACGACACGGCGCACAGCGGGTGGGTCCGGTGGGCGGCCGTGCAGATGAGGCTGTGTCGCCATTGTGGTGCTCCGTCGAGACCGGCAAGGGCCGTCTGCTCGACGTCGGGCAGGTCAGCCCCTACATCTTCATTGTGCTCGCCCGGGAGACCGGCCGCCGTGTCGAACGGCTCACTTCGAGCAACACGACGCTCGCTGCCCCCGGCGGGGCGCAGCGGCTATCGTGTCGATCGATGGCGGTGGGGCTCGCCGACAACCGCGACATGGGTCGCCCACAGTCCCTACCCGACGGGTAGGAGGACGTATGCGCGAAACCGGTCACCACGACGCTGACCGCTCTGGGCTGGCCGCTGGCCGCGCCTCGGGTGGTCAAGGCGCCCGGGCGATGGAGCCGCCGCTCCCTGTGGATCCGGACCTGCCCGTCGAGCCACCGCCACGCAAAAGCGGGTCTCATCTGCTTCGGGGTCGGCTCGACATCCTCGCCGTGATCGCCGTTGGTGGCGCAGTTGGCTCCGCCGCCCGGTACGCGGTGGCCGAAGCCCTGCCGCACGAACCCGGGAAAGTTGCTTGGAGCACCTTCACCGTCAACGTCACCGGGGGGTTCCTGCTCGGGCTCCTGATGGTGTTCGTCCTGGACGTGTGGCCGCCGTCCCGCTACCTGCGGCCCTTCTTCGGGGTCGGTGTGCTCGGTGGCTTCACCACCTTCTCCACCTACATGCTCGACACCCACGCACTGCTGGCAGCCGGCCAGGTCGTCGCAGCGCTGACCTACGTCCTGGGGACGTTGGTCGTCGGCCTCGCGGCGGTCTGGCTCGGGGTGTTCACCGCGCGCTGGCTCAGCACACTCCCGAACCGCCACCGTCGACCTCGTGATGAGGGTAGTTCCGACCACGCTCCAAGGAGCACGCCATGACCCTTCGCGGACCCGCCACCCGACTGACCGTTCTGGTCAAGGAATCCGACCAGTGGCACCACCGGCCGGTGTACACCGAGATCGTGCACCGGGCCCACCAGGCCGGGCTCGCCGGCGCCAGCGTCTTCCGGGGAATCGAGGGCTACGGCAAGTCCAGCCACATCCACACCAGCCGCATCCTCTCGCTCAGCGAGGACCTACCCGCATCCGTGGTCATCGTCGACACCGACGAACGCATCCGCGCCTTCCTCCCGCAGATCGACGAGCTCGTCACCGAGGGACTGGTCATGCTCGAGGAGGTCGAGGTCATCAAGTACGTCGGCCGGCACGACGGCGACCGGCAGGGCCGAGGATGACGCTCGCCCTCGTCATCGTGGGTGGGGCGGTTGGTGCGCCGCTGCGCTACCTCACCGACCTGCTCGTGCAGTCCCGACACGACAGCGTCTACCCGTGGGGGACGTTCACCGTCAACGTCTTCGGATCGGCCCTGCTCGGCCTCGTCGCCGGCGGCGTCGCGGTCGCTGGAACCCCGCCATGGGTACTGGCACTGGTCGGAACCGGCTTCTGCGGAGCACTAACGACCTTCTCGACCTTCGGCTTCGAGACGATCCGCCTCATCGAGGACGGCTCCATCGCAGAAGCCTCCCTCAACGCGGTCCTCAGCCTGGCCATCGGGCTGGCCGCCGCGAGTGCCGGGTGGGCACTGGCCGGCCTGCTGGCATGAACCACCCGAGCACCCCGGACCCAGATGACGACTCGGATCTCAGTCCTCGTCGCGGCCCCGGCCGTGACGAAGTAGGTGGCGGCACATCAGCGTCAAGGACGCTCAGGGAAGTTCGCACACATCAAGCATGAGGTGACGCCGTCGTGCTGCGTGAGCGCACACCACCGCAAAAGGGGCGGCCCGACCACACACAACCTGCTCCTTCGCGGCCTACTGGCCTGGCTCTACTTCGAGCCAACCGGAGAGGCCCTCGCCGTGCTGGTCGCGTAACCCGGCCCACAGGCTTACAGCCCCGGCGAGTGCTTCCATGAATTATGGAAACGACGCCGCGTCCCCGGAGCGCCGCACGCAGAATCGTCAGCCTCGGCCACCTGCTCGTTGGTGCAGCGGCGGTCGCCTTCGCCATCGAGCTCATCGTCTCCAGCCGAGCGAGCGAGCTGGACGGAGTTCTCCTCGGAGCGGGCCTCGTGCTCGCGCTGACCGGCGTGGTATTCACGTGGACAGCCGTCGTCGCGATACGTCGAGGAGCAGATGGTGAAGCCCTATCGCTGATCCTCAGCCTCACCGAACTCGTCGCAGGTGCTGCCATGGCCGCGGGACTGGCGATCGCCGTGCAAGGCTACGGCGCCTTCGAACCCTGGCGCTCGCCACTCATGCTGCCGTCGGCGCTGCTCGTTGCCCTCGGCCTCAGCGGACTACGCCTTAAGAGGGTTCGCCGCCGCCAGATCACCCCAGAAGTGCACTGAACGTAGCCGCGATGGCGATGGATGGTGTGAGCTTGACGAGGCGGCGACTTTACGTCAACATCCTGTTGACACGAGTCAGTCTGTCAACATAGTGTTGACGCATGGCATTCAACCGACCCAAACTGACCCACCTGGCCACGTCCGGGTCCAGCCGCATTGCTGGCGTGACCCTCATCCTGCTCGGGTTCGTGTGCCTGTTCGTCGGCCTGGCCGTTGACGGCGGCTTCTTCAGAGGTCTGTTCATCGGGGCAACCATCGCCTTGATGGTCCTGGGCGCGTCCTTGGTCGGCGCCAGCACGTGGCAAGGCCGCCGCAGTGAGCAGGACCTGGAAGACGGCGGACACTGGCTCCCCAGCCGGGACGACAGCAGTGACCGACCGGACCGCTGAGGTGGCAGCCCGCGAGCAGCACCTCGATCTGAGCGCCGAGATCGGGCAGGCGATCCTCGGAGCATTCGGCACCGACCTACCGCTGAACCCGGATGAACCGCAGGACCACCTGGCGATCGTGCGGGGGGCCGCCGCGGCCGAGCACGCATCGCGAGAACTGCTCCAGCAGGCCGTCAGCGCCGCCCGCGGCAGCGGCCACAGCTGGGCCACCATCGGTGCCGAGCTCGGACTGACCCGCCAAGGGGTGCAGCAGCGGTTCGGTTCTCGTGAGCAGCCGCAGGATGACCCGCAGTACCGCTGGCTGGGCCCGGTGACCGCCTTCGAGGAGATGCACGAACTGGAACTGGCAGGCCGCATGGGCTGGCACACCGTGCAGGCTGGCATGCTGCGCCACAAGATGGTCCGCACCGACACCCAGTGGGAGCACAAACGGGTGGTGTGGACCGGGCCGTTGCGACACCACGAACAAGACGGGTGGCAACTCGGCTGCAGGGCCTTCCCATGGGCCTACCTGGTCCGGGACCTGAACACACCCGCCCGTCCCCCCACCGCAGACACCACCAACCCGTAGCCAAGAGCGCCCGGCAGCGGCGACCCCAGACGAACCGTCGTCAGCGTCAGGCGCTTACCGGATTTACCGCGCATCGTGCCGATCGGCGGGGACTCGGGTGCTTGGTCTGGGCAGGACGAGCGTTGGCTGTCAGGGGGCAGATACTGAGCTCTGCTGGGTGGCTCCCATCGCGGCTCCGAGCCGATCTGTGGAGCGTAGGAATCGCCCGGCCAGGACTCCGAGCCAGATCGGGAGCAGGACCACTGGCGCAGTGGGCTCCACCCGGATGGAGTCCACGCCCAAGACACTCAGAAGCCACGCTGTCCCCACAGCGGCCGTCAACACCGTGGCCACGTTGATGCCCACGCGAGCCGTGCCCAGGGCCAGCAGGCAGAAGATGGCGAACACCATGACCACGTCATACGCGTCGAAGGAGACGGAGCTGAACCCCGGGGTCACGAACAGGTAGAAGACACACACGGCCACGGCGAGGGCGACGACCGCTCTTCGCCACAAGCTCCCTTGTCCTGCGGGATTTGACTCCACGGTTGTTCCGCTCCTCCCGCTCAGCCGCGACGGATCACTTGACCGCTGAACGAACGCTTCACCGACGCGCTGTCGTTCGGATCGAAGCTCGCGGCAAGACCCAGCCCGACGGTCCACCCGCCAACGCAGGCGATCGCGATGACGAGTGGCTCGGGGGCGCTCGTGAGCAGGATGGCAACGCACACCAGCACGAAGAGGAGCGCGAACACGCGCCGGCTACCGGGCGTCGTCGGCCGGTGAAGCTGCGCAAACACTCCGAGGCAAAGTCCGTAGAGCCCGAACGCGGCGGCGGCCGGGGTCGTCGACCAGCCCCCGCCGAACGACACGATCACCATGAACCCCACTGGCACGCTGAGATTCGTGGCACGCGTGACCCACTTCCGTGCTCGCGCTGCCTCCACCCACCGCAGCGTAGACCTGCCCGACGCGGTTGGTCTCAAGTTTCGGATCAGGTCAACGGGCCGACACGCCTCGCGTCGCGCTCCGCCGAGGTTTGATGAATCCGGTCATGGCGCCGATCGTGCGACGAGCTCACGACACCAGGCGACCTCCGGGTCGGGCTGTTGTGAT
>JBBQWX010000252.1:0-4767 GCA_038210185.1 Actinomycetales bacterium | reverse complement strand
AGGTCATCTTTTCACCATGGTGGTGGCGGGGCCATCAGGCCGTTTGTCTGCACCGCCACGGACAGGAACCCATGCAAGCGAGTTGCCTTCGAGGTCCACACGCAGACCTGCGCTACCGGAAGTGGGCGGGGTCGCCGCGGTGGTTGAGGAAGCTCTCCAGGTCATGGCGGATTCCCGCGGGTGCGAGTCCGTATTTGGATGCGTGCTCCTCTGGGGTGCCGTAGCGGCGCAGTTCGACCCGTGGCACGCCGATGTTAAGGAGTCGGTGGGGAAGGTGCGTGAGGGCGTCGGCCACGCAGCGGGCTGATGTCCCGGCGAGGTAGGGCTCGACAAGCACGATACTCGGCGCCCTGAGCGTCGAAACCAGGGTCTGGGCGTCGAAGGGGCGCACGGTGGAGGCGTAAAGCACCGTGACGTCGATGCCATCGGTCGCCGCCAGCACGGGGTCCAGCATGGGACCGACGGCCACGACGGTCCCCCGAGACCCTTGCCGCACCAGTGCCATCTGGCCACGCACGTCGATCGGTCTAGGGTCCGTGTTCTGCTGTGTGGAGGTGCGCAGGTACACCGGGCGGTCACTGGTGACGGCAGAGCGGAGCAGGGCGTCCACCTCGGTTGGGTGGCCGGGCACATGGATGGTCCAACCCGGCAGGGTGTCAACAAGCGCCACGTCGCCGGGGGCTTGGTGAGTGCGTCCACCGCGGGAGACGTCGTAGGAGGCTCCGGCGCTGACCAAGACACCGGTGGTGTTCTGGTGGGCGAAGCCCAGTTTGACCTGCTCGAAGGCTCGTTCGATCAGGAAGGTGGCGAACGTGTGCATGATCGGCCGCATCCCGGTCAAGGCCATGCCGGCGCCGACGTCGACCAGCAGCTGCTCCCGGATCCCCACGTTCACGACACGGCGGGGATGGCGGCGTGCGGCGTGGGCGAACATCGCGGCGGAGATTTCGGCCAACACCACTGCCACCGAAGGGTCCTCCTCAAGCAGGTCCGTGGCTGTTGCCACGAACTGCTCTCGCATGGGAAGGCTCCTCATCATGCCCCCTCCACCTCGGCGACGACGATGTCCGGTGCGACCGGAGCGTGGCGCCGTCGCAGCGCGTGCGCCAGCGCGGCGTGGTCGCGTCCGTCGACGCGGGAGGTGTCCCACCCAGCGGCGGCGAAGCGGGTATCCAGCCCACCGCGCCATGCCCAGGTGGTTGAGAAGTTGTCGACCGCGACGACGGTCAGCGCTGACAGTCCGGCGGCGCCGGCGAACTCGATCGCCTCGGCGTTGCTGCCCTCATCGAGCTCGGCGTCTCCGACAAGGACGATGACGCGTGCGGGGTTGCCTTGTGCCCGCAGCCCGAGTGCGGCACCGACGGCCATTGGCAGGCCGTGGCCCAGCGATCCCGACGAGATCTCCACCCCGGGAATGAGGTTCCGGTCGGGGTGATAGCCCAGTGGGGAGTCGAAGCCGCCGAAGCCGGCCAGCCACTGCACCGGGACGAAGCCCAGGGCGGCGAGCACTGCGTAGTAGGCGCTTGGCCCGTGTCCCTTGCTGAGGAAGAACCGATCTCGTGTCGGGTCGTCGATGCGTTCGGGGGCGATGTCGAGCACGTCGTTGTACAGCACCCACAGCACGTCCAACGTCGAGGTGGAGGCAGCGTCGTGCTTCTCGTCCCCGGTCTGAAGCGCCATCAACCGATGTAGGTCCTGGAATGAGTATCTTTTGTCGCCCACCAGAGTCATGCATGCATCCTTGTACTTCAAGCTAGGTTGAAGTCAAGATCGGAAAGGAGAACCCGTGTCCCGTCTACCGGCGAGGATCACCGTGGGAGCTGTCCGCCCGCTCCGGCGTAGCCGCTTCGGCCTTGCGCTTCTACGAGGCCAAGGGGCTGATCCGAGCCGACCGCACCTCTGGAAACCAACGCCGCTACCCTCGACACATGTTGCGCCGGGTGGCCTTCATCCGCGCTGCGCAACGCGTCGGGTTGAGCCTGGAGGAGATCGGCGAGGCACTGCAGGACCTGCCAGGGGCGAGGACACCCAACAAGGCCGACTGGGCCCGCGTCTCCCGCGCTTGGACGTCCCGGATCGACCAGCAGATCTCCGACTTGGAGCGGCTGAAGGCCAAGCTGACCGGCTGCGTCGGCTGCGGGTGCCTGTCGTTGCGCACGTGCGTCCTGAGCAACCCCGACGATGAGCGGGGCTCGCTGGGTCCCGGCCCCGCCTGGCTCTCCACTGCTGAGAACGATGGCCATCCGCAATCCGACTGAACCCCACCCCGATAGGGATCGGCAGGTTCAGCCGGTAGGTCGTCGCAACACCCCTACTGATGCGAGGTGGTGTGCATGTGGTCGCCGACGGAACGCATCTGGAACAAGGCTCGCTCCTGCGTGTTGACGGAGGCGGGGGTGGGCTGACCTGAGCCCGAACGTTGGTCGGTCAGGGATCCCCTTCCGGTGACCGTCAGGGGTGGTGGCGAAGCGGAGCGATCACAGAGCGCCGCCACCGACCGGCAGCATTCACAGGGACGCCTTGGGATTGTGCTGTGAGTTGGGCATTGCAAACCGACCGGTCTGTCTGTAGTGTCGCCCTCGTGGCCAAGCGACTCAAACCCGTCGAGCGGCGCGCCGATATCGTCAACGCGGCGCTTTCGATCCTCGCCCGTGAAGGGGCCAGTGCCCTGACCGCGTCCCGCTTGTGCGAAGCGGCCGGCGTCAGCCGAGGAAACCTGTTCCACCACTTCGAGTCACTCGATGCCGTGGTCCTCGAGGCGTTCGAGCTCGCACTGAGCTCACTGGGCAGTCTCGCCGACGCTCCGATGTCACTTCGCGCCTGGCTGCTCGCCGTCGGCGCTGACGCGCAGGACTTCACGAACCACAGCCCCGAGATGATGGGAGTCGCCTTCGCGTTCATGGCGCGGGCGCGGAGCGACGAGCCGCTCCGCGAGAGGATGGGGCACGTTCTCGAACTCGGCATCGAGTCGTTCAGCGCCAGGCTCGCGGGCTCGCTGCCGAACGGCATCGACACCCACGCCTTCGCCACCGCTCTGCTCATCGCGGCGGACGGCATGGCGATGCACCGGCACGTGTTCCCCGAGCGCGCTGGCGAACAGGCCGCCGCCTGGCGCGCACTCGTAGACACCATCGCGCCCGAGGCCGGCCCGCTGAACCCCACCTCTCTAGCAACAGTCCCGCCATCTAATGAAGGACGCTGAAGCACATGCACGCAGTCATCTGCGGCGCCGGCATCGCCGGTCTTGCAGCCGCCATCTCCGTCGACAAGCACGGTTGGGACGTCACGGTCGTCGAACGGGCCGCCACGCTCCGCGACGGCGGATACATGATCGACTTCTTTGGCCCGGGGTATGACGCGGCGGAGAGGATCGGCCTCCTCCCCGCCCTGCAGAGCTGCGATCACGACGTTGAGGCCGTCGACTGGGTCGACACGAGGGGCAGGACCCTTGCCCAGCTGCACTACTCTCGTTTGGGCGCGGCGATGAACGGCAGGCTCCTCCCTTTGCTGCGCGGCGATGTCGAGACCACGCTGTTCAATGCGATCCCCGACTCGGTCGACGTCAGATTCGCAGACACCGTCACCTCGACGGAGCCCCACCCCGATGGTGTCCGCGTGCACGTCGGTGAGGAGGTGCTCGAAGCCGACCTGCTGGTAGGCGCCGACGGCATTCATTCAGGAATCCGGGAGCAGGTCTTCGGACCCGAGAGGGACTACATCCGGCCGCTCGGGTTGCACACGGCCGCATGGTTCTTCGACAGCGCCGCTGTCGGCGAGATGACCAAAGGCCGCTACATCATGCTCAATGTGCCGCACCGCATGGCGGGCGTGTATGAGCTTGAGCCCGGCCGCCACGCGACATTCCTGGTATGGACCGACGACTCCCTCGATATCCCTGCCGACCCGCTGGCGAAGGTGCGTAAGACCTTCGGCGACATCGGGGGTTTCGTCCCAGCGATGCTCGCGGCCGACCCGGTCGACGACGTGTACTACGACATCGTCGCCCAGACGCAAATGCCCTCGTGGCACAAGGGGCGAGTCGTCCTCGTCGGCGACGCCTGCTATGCGGTGTCCCTTGTCGCGGGGCAGGGGGCCTCGATGGCCGTCGCCGGCGGCGTGGCCCTGGGCGAAGCTCTTGACACCGTGTTGCTCGCCGAAAGCGGCGCGACGATCGAGCAGACCCTCGACCGGTTCGAAGCAGCCTTGCGGCCAGCGATCCATGAAAAGCAGGCCGGAGGGCGTCGGACCGCGAAGTGGTTCGTTCCCACGAGTGATCTCCGCATCGCGATGCGCAACTTCGCCTTCCGCATCATCGACACACCGGGCCTGACCAAGCTGCTCTCGCCAGCGCTGTCTCTGGACGCCAAGGGTTTCACCGCGCCGACGCAGGCAAAGCAGTCGCGCCCCGGGTTGAACGGTTAGGTGCGGTTGAACTCGTTGATGATCTCGGTCACGACCTGCTCGGGGGCCGTGTCCTGCAAGTTGTGCGGGCCCTCGATCGTGACCTGCCTGGAGTTCGGCGACAGCTTCAGCCAGTAGCTTTGGTTCTCTTGGCCTCCGGTGTCGGCTTGGGTGGCGCTGATCACGAGCACGGGGAAGCCGCCGAGTGGCATGGTCAGCGTGTCCAGCTCCTCGGAGTAGTCGATGTAGTCCACGAACTCCGGGTTGTCGGTCCACACGAGCCCTTCCGAGCGCAGGCCGTCGGGATCGTCGTGATAGCTGTCGATGGTCACCAGGCCCGCCACTCGCTCCGGGTGTCGGGATGCG
>JBBQWX010000251.1:0-4815 GCA_038210185.1 Actinomycetales bacterium | reverse complement strand
GATCCTCGAGGGCTACGAGGAGAAGGCCACCAAGGTCCAGACCCAGTACGAGCGCGGTCTGATCACCGACGACGAGCGTCGCCAGGAGCTCATCGAGATCTGGACCCAGGCGACCAACGAGATCGCCAAGGAGATGGAGGCGAACATCCCGCGGACCAACACCATCTACCGGATGGTGTCCTCGGGTGCGCGCGGTAACTGGATGCAGCTGCGCCAGATCGCCGGTATGCGTGGTCTGGTGTCGAACCCGAAGGGCGACATCATCCCGCGACCGATCCGCGCGAACTTCCGCGAGGGTCTGTCGGTGCTCGAGTTCTTCATCTCCACGCACGGCTCGCGCAAGGGCCTGGCCGACACCGCGCTGCGCACCGCCGACTCGGGCTACCTCACCCGTCGTCTGGTCGACGTGTCGCAGGACGTCATCATCCGGGAGGACGACTGCGGCACCGACCGTGGCCTGCCGATGCCGATCGCGGCGACCGACGAGCGCACCGGCGTCCGAACGGTGCACGACGACGTCGAGACCTCGGTCTACGCCCGCACACTGGCCGAGGACGTCGTCCAGGACGGCGAGGTGCTGGCCTCGGCCGGCATCGACCTCGGCGACGTGGTCATCGGTGCGCTGTTCGCGGCGGGCGTCGACGCGGTGAAGATCCGCTCGGTGCTCACCTGCGACTCCAAGGTCGGCACCTGCGCGCTGTGCTACGGCCGTTCCCTGGCCACCGGCAAGCTCGTCGACATCGGTGAGGCGGTCGGCATCATCGCCGCCCAGTCCATCGGCGAGCCCGGCACCCAGCTGACGATGCGTACCTTCCACACCGGTGGTGTGGCCGGTGACGACATCACGCAGGGTCTGCCGCGTGTCGTGGAGCTCTTCGAGGCGCGCACCCCCAAGGGTGTCGCCCCGATCGCCGAGGCGTCGGGCCGGATCACCATCGAGGAGACCGACAAGGCGCGGCGCATCCTGCTCACGCCGGACGACGGCTCCGAGGAGCACGCCTACCCGGTGACCAAGCGGGCCCGCCTGCTGGTGCAGGACGGCACGCACGTGGAGGTCGGCACGCGCCTCACCCAGGGCTCGATCGACCCCAAGCAGGTGCTCCGGATCCTCGGCCCGCGCTCGGTGCAGATGCACCTGGTCGACGAGGTGCAGCACGTCTACCGCCAGCAGGGTGTGTCGATCCACGACAAGCACATCGAGGTCATCGTCCGGCAGATGCTCCGCCGGATCACGATCATCGAGTCGGGCGACGCCGACCTGCTGCCGGGCATGCTCGCCGAGCGTGGCCGCTTCGAGGACGAGAACCGTCGGGTGATGGCCGAGGGCGGAAAGCCGGCCTCGGGTCGTCCGGAGCTCATGGGCATCACCAAGGCCTCGCTCGCGACCGAGTCGTGGCTGTCGGCGGCCTCCTTCCAGGAGACCACCCGGGTGCTCACCGAGGCCGCGATGGAGGGCAAGTCCGACTCCCTGCTCGGCCTGAAGGAGAACGTCATCCTCGGCAAGCTCATCCCGGCCGGCACGGGTCTGCCCCGCTACCGCGACATCGTGGTGGAGCCGACCGAGGAGGCCAAGGCCGCGATGTACTCCATGCCGAGCTACGACGACTACACCTACGCCGCCTTCGGGCCCGGCTCGGGTGAGGCCGTCCGGCTCGACGACAGCGAGCTGGGTCTGGACCGCATCTGACCCCGTCGTTCCGCCACGAACGGGCGGGTGTGCCGGTGGGTGACCACCGTGCACACCCGCCCGTTCGGCGTCCGTACAGTGACGGGGTGACGGGCACCGTCGGTGGGGCCGACCGCGAGGAGCCGCCCGCGGTCGTCACGGTGGCCCGCGCCGACACCCCCCAGGGAGAGGTGGCGCTCCGGCGACGCGGGGAGGTGCTCGAGCTCGTCGTCGACGGAGCCTTCGCGATGGACACCGTCGACACCAGCACGGAGGTCGCCCTGGCCGTGACCGCCTCGTGCCGGCACCCGGCGCCCGAACGGGTACTCGTCGGCGGCCTGGGGCTGGGCGCGACCGCCAGAGCCGTCCTCGAGGACGCCCGGGTCCGCCACCTCGACGTGGTCGAGCTCGCCGCCCCCCTCGTGCAGTGGGCCCGGAACGAGGTGGTGCCCGAGCTGGCCGGCCTCGAGGGGGAGCGGTGCTCCCTCCACGTCGCCGACGTGCTCGACGTGCTCGCCGGCCGCGCCCTTCCCGAGGGTCCGTGGGACGTCGTGCTGCTCGACGTCGACAACGGGCCGGACTTCCTGGTGCACGCCTCCAACGCGCCGCTGTACAGCCCCCAGGGGCTGACCGGCGTGCGGGCGGCGCTGCGGCCGGGGGGTCTGCTCGTGGTGTGGTCATCGCACGTCGCACCTGCCCTGCTGGCGGCTCTGCGTGCCGTCGCGGACGACGGAGACGACGTCACCGAGCAGGTGGTCGTCGTCGAGCGCGAGGGCCGTTCCCTGGACTATGCGCTGTACTCCCTCGTGCTCGCCGCGACCCTGCGAGGATGAGCGGGTGAACCGCGACCTCGTGCTGCGCCGGGAGCGCCCCGACGACCTCGAGCCGATCCGGGCCCTGCACGACCTGGCCTTCGGCATCCCCGACGGAGCCGAGCACTCCCTCGAGACCCGTATCCTGGACCGGCTGCGGACCGAGGGGGACGTCCTCGACGCGCTCACCCTGGTGGCCGACCTGCACGGCGAGGTCCTCGGCCACCTCGTGTGCAGCCGCGCCACGATGGGGGAGGGGCCCTCCATCGCGCTGGGCCCGATCGCGGTGCACCCCGAGCACCAGGGCCAGGGCATCGGCTCGGCCCTGATGGCCGCCGTGCTGGTGACGGCCGACCTCGGGGGTGAGCCCGCGGTCGTCCTCCTCGGCGACCCCGGGTGGTACGCCCACTTCGGTTTCGAGACCGCGGCCGAGCACGGCATCGCCTCGCCCGGCCCCTGGCAGGACCGGTACTTCCAGGTGCGGCGGCTGCAGTCCTGGCGACCTGAGCTGGCCGGGCCCTTCCGCTACGCCCCCGCGTTCGACCTCGACGCCGGGTGACCGATTTGGAGCGCCCCCCGGCCTACCGGTAATCTGGGTCATCGTGTCTGGCTAGGTCCAGACCCAGGAGCCGCGCCGCTCGCCGCAAGGCACGCAGCGACGGCCTCGCCCACCTCTTGCCGGGCGCCCCAACTCCTCGATCCGAGGTGTGTCATGGGGAGTGCAGGGAGGAGCATCCGGTGTGCGTCTTCTCGAACGTGGGGTCGGGCGCCGGACATCCCAAGGAGCGCCGGCATCGTCGCCGGGGCATCGACCAGACAAGCAAAGGAACCAGGTTGCCTACCATCAACCAGCTGGTGCGCAAGGGCCGGCAGGACAAGACCACCAAGGTCAAGACTCCTGCCCTCAAGGGCTCTCCGCAGCGCCGCGGCGTGTGCACACGTGTGTACACCACCACCCCCAAGAAGCCGAACTCCGCCCTGCGCAAGGTCGCCCGCGTGCGCCTGACCAGTGGCATCGAGGTCACCGCGTACATCCCCGGCGTCGGCCACAACCTCCAGGAGCACTCGATGGTGCTCGTGCGTGGCGGCCGGGTGAAGGACCTCCCGGGTGTGCGCTACAAGATCATCCGCGGCGCCCTCGACACCCAGGGCGTCAAGAACCGCAAGCAGGCCCGTAGTCGCTACGGCGCGAAGAAGGTGAAGGGCTGATGCCTCGCAAAGGACCCGCCCCGAAGCGGCCGCTGCTCGTCGACCCCGTCTACCAGTCACCCCTGGTGACGTCGCTGGTCAACAAGATCCTGCTCGACGGCAAGAAGTCGATCGCCGAGACCATCGTCTACGGCGCCCTCGAGGGCTGCCGCGAGAAGACCGGCACCGACCCGGTGCAGACGCTCAAGCGCGCGCTCGACAACATCAAGCCGACCCTCGAGGTCAAGTCCCGCCGCGTCGGTGGCGCGACGTACCAGGTGCCGGTCGAGGTCAAGCCGAACCGCGCGACGACGCTGTCGCTGCGCTGGCTGGTCGGCTACTCGCGCCAGCGTCGTGAGAAGACGATGACCGAGCGCCTCATGAACGAGATCCTCGACGCCTCCAACGGCCTCGGTGCCGCTGTCAAGCGCCGCGAGGACACCCACAAGATGGCCGAGTCCAACAAGGCCTTCGCGCACTACCGCTGGTGACCACCCGCTCCGGTATGCCGTCCGCGTCACCATCGCGACGGCATACCGGGGCCGCGGTCGGCGTTGACCGACCCGCACCCGGAACCGCACACCCCGCGAACGAGACGAGAGCACGCACGTGGCACAGGACGTCCTGACGGACCTCAAGAAGGTCCGCAACATCGGCATCATGGCGCACATCGACGCCGGCAAGACCACCGTCACCGAGCGCATCCTCTTCTACACCGGTGTCAACCGGAAGATGGGCGAGACCCACGACGGCGCGTCCACCACCGACTGGATGGAGCAGGAGAAGGAGCGCGGCATCACGATCACGTCGGCCGCCGTGACCTCCTTCTGGGAGGACCACCAGGTCAACATCATCGACACCCCCGGTCACGTCGACTTCACCGTCGAGGTCGAGCGTTCGCTGCGCGTCCTCGACGGCGCGGTCGCCGTCTTCGACGGCAAGGAGGGCGTGGAGCCCCAGTCCGAGACCGTGTGGCGCCAGGCCGACAAGTACGACGTGCCGCGCATTTGCTTCGTCAACAAGATGGACAAGCTCGGCGCCGACTTCTACTTCACCGTCGACACGATCAAGGACCGCCTCGGCGCCGAGCCCCTCGTGCTGCAGCTGCCGATCGGTGCCGAGAACGACTTCGTCGGTGTCATCGACCTG
>JBBQWX010000250.1:0-4869 GCA_038210185.1 Actinomycetales bacterium | reverse complement strand
TGTACAAGCTCGCCATGCTTTAGGTCATACACTATTCCGACCCCGCAGAACAGCCGACACGCCGAGAAACCGCAGGTCAGCCCGGGTGTCTCGTCCGCCTCACCCGATCAAGACCCGAATAGCCCGGAAACTCCCGCTAGGCGACGTGGTTCTCGCCGAAGCCGGGCGCCATGCCCGGGATCCTGGTGCTGCCCGCCACACCCAGCGCACCGGCCTACCTGTCCGGGGACCCTGACCGGATCCGAGCCGCGGTGCGCGAGGCCACCACCGCCGACGTGGGCGGGCGGCTGACGGCGGGCGGGCTGCGTGGCGGCGTCAGGGAGCGGCCAGGACGGTGTCGACCACGTGCTCGACGAAGCGCCGGTCCAGCGGCAGGCCCGAGACGAACCGCCGGTGGAACACCGGGCCGGCGAGCCGGTCGAGCAGCTCGTCGAGGTCGGCGTCCGCCGGCAGCTCCCCGTTGGCCAGCCCCAGCTCCAGCACCGCCAACACCGGCCGGTGCCGGCGGCGGGCCTCCTGCGCGTGCAGCTCGGCGAAGTCGGCGTCACGCCCCGCTGCGTCGAGCAGCGCCGCCATCAAGAGCGCTGCGGGGCCCGAGGTGAGCGCGTCGGCCAGGCCGCCGAGCAGGCCCACCAGGTCGTCGCGCAGGCTGCCGCTGTCGGCAGCGGGTGCATCCGGGGCGGCCCCACGGAACGCCTCGAGCACGAGGGCGGCCTGGTGCGGCCACTGCCGGTAGATGGTCGTCTTCGCGACCCCCGACCGCGCGGCGACGGCCTCGATGGTCGCGCCCGACATGCCCTTCTCGGCGACCAGGGCGACCGCAGCGGCCAGGACCCGCTCCCGCGACCGGACCACACGCGGGTCGCGCCGGCCCGTCACCGGTCGTCCGGTCCCCATGTGGCGGCGTGCTCCCGCACGTAGTTCTCGAGCGTGCGGCCCGGGCGTCCCAGCAGCTGTTCGAGGGTCGGGTCGACGGTCTCGGCGTCACCCCTTCGCAAGCCGGTGTGCAGCACCGTCTGCACGACGAGCTGTGCGAGCGGAAGCCCCTGTCGCCGAAGGTGCCTCGCATATCCCAGCACCGAGGCGGGCTCGTACCGAATCGGTCGGCCCAGCGCGCGGCTGAGCATCGCGGCGACGTCGTCGAAGCCGACGGCCTGCGGTCCGGTGAGCGTGTAGCCCCGGCCGCGATGGGCCCGTGGGTCGGCGAACACGGCGGCAGCGACGTCGCCGATGTCACGCGTGTCGACGAACGCGACGAGGCCACCACCGGCTGGCAGCAGGATGCGGTCGTCACGCACGATGTCCTGCCGGTAGGCATCGGCGAGGTTCTGCGCGAAGAACCCCGGGCGCAGGATCGTCCACGACGGCGCCTGGTCACGCAGGTGCGTCTCGACCCGGTGGTGCGGCACCACGCGGTTGGTGTCGGCGCCGGCGACCGAGGAGAAGACGACGTGGTCGACCCCTGCAGCGAGCGCGGCATCGGTGAGGGCGTTGAGGGTGGGCCCCACCTTCGAGACCGGCGGCGGCCGCAGCAGGAACAGCCCGCCGATGCCCTCGACCGCCGGGCCGAACGTCTCGGGCCGGAACAGGTCGAGCTCGACGGTGTCGGTGCCCGGATCCGGATCGCCCGGTCGGATCCGCGTCGTGGCCGACCGCACCGGCATGCCGCGCGCGCGCAGCGCCCGCACGGTTGCCCCGCCCACGTTGCCGGTGGCGCCGAGCACCAGAATCGGACGGGGCGCCGAATCGGCCGTACCGGCAGGGTTCTTCGAACCGTCGGGGAACGGGGTCATGCGGAACAGTTTACGCTACGCCAACGTAGCGAAATGCCGTCCTCGTCAGGCCGGCCGGCCCGTCACGGTGACGTCGATGTTGCCGCGCGTGGCCTTGGAGTACGGGCAGACCTCGTGAGCCGCCTCGGCCAGCGCCTGCGCGGTGTCGGCGTCGACGCCGGGGATCGTCGAGGTGAGCTCGACCCCGAGACCGACGCCGGGCACCTCGGAGGTGCCGGTGCTGCCCAGGCTCACCGCGGCGACCGTCACGGCGCCGGCGCCGTCGAAGCCCTGCGAGGTGGCTATGCGGCCGAGCGCATTGTTGAAGCAGGCGGCGTAGCCCGCGGCGAAGAGGGTCTCGGGGTTGGCCTTGGGGTTCGACACGCTCCCCGGCTTGCCGAGCTCGAGGTCGACGACGCCGTCCTCGCTACGGACGCGCCCGCCTCGCCCGCCCTGAGCGCTGGCGGTGGTGGTGTAGAGGACGTCGGTCAAGGACTCGGGTGGCATCAGGGAACTCCTCGGTGGGGGGGCGGGCGGACCGGGTGCGAACAGTGGGGCCAACTCCCGACGCCCCACACCCATTCCGCCACCCAGAACGACGACGTGCTGCGAAACGCGGGTCAGAGGGCGAGGCGCTCCCGGACCACAACGGCGAGGCGGGCCGCCACGGCATCCGCCTGCTCCTGGGTCGGCGCCTCGACCATCACGCGCACGAGCGGCTCGGTACCGGACTTGCGCAGCAGCACGCGGCCCGCCCCGTCGAGGGTGGTCTGCTCGGCGTGCACGGCCGAGCGGAGGTGGTCGTCGCTGTCGACCCGGCTGGTGTCGACGCCCTTGACGTTGACCAGCACCTGTGGCAGCCGGGTCATCACGGCGCCGAGGTCGGCGAGGGTGCGGCCGGTCTGCACGACCCGCGCGGCCAGCATCAGGCCGGTGAGCACGCCGTCGCCGGTGGTGCCGTGGTCGAGCAGGATGACGTGCCCGGACTGCTCGCCACCGAGGGAGTAACCACCCGAGCGCATCTCCTCGAGCACGTAGCGGTCACCGACGCCCGTCTGCAGCACACAGACGCCCTCGCGCTGCATCGCCTGCAGCAGACCGAGATTGCTCATCACCGTGGCGACCAGGGTGTCCTTGGCCAGCGCCCCTCGCTCCCTGAGGGCCAGGGCGAGGATGCCCATGATCTGGTCGCCGTCGACCTCAGTGCCCGTGGCGTCGACGGCCAGGCAACGGTCGGCGTCGCCGTCGTGCGCGATGCCGAGGTCGGCCCCGTGCGTCGCCACCGCGGCCTTCAGGGGGTCGAGGTGGGTGGAGCCGTAGCCGTCGTTGATGTTGAGCCCGTCCGGCGCGGTGCCGATCTCGACGACCTGGGCCCCAGCGAGCCGGAAGACCTCCGGAGAGACCAGGCTGGCGGCACCGTGGGCACCATCGATGACGACCTTGAGGCCGTCGAGCCGGTTCGGCAGCACCCGCAGCAGGTGGCTGATGTAGCGGGTGTGACCGTCGGTCAGCATGACGACCCGCCCGACGTCGGCGCCGGTGGGCCGCTGCCACTCCTCGCCGATCGCCGCCTCGATGCGGTCCTCGACGTCGTCGGGCAGCTTGTGGCCGCCACGGGCGAAGAACTTGATGCCGTTGTCGGGCATCGCGTTGTGCGAGGCGGACAGCATGACGCCGAAGTCGGCGCCGGTGTCGGCAGTCAGGTAGGCCACCGCGGGGGTGGGCAGCACGCCGGCGTTGTAGACGTCGACCCCGGCCGCGGCCAGTCCGGCGATGACCGCCGCGGCGAGGAACTCGCCCGACGCGCGCGGGTCCCGACCGATGACCGCCTTGGGCCGGCGCCCGGGGTCGGCCCCCGCCTGACCGAGGATCCGCGCCGCAGCGACGGACACCGCGAGGGCGAGCTCGGCGGTGATGACCGGGCCGTTGGCCAGGCCGCGGACACCGTCGGTGCCGAAGAGTCGAGTCATTGCGGTGGTGCCTTTCGACGTGGATGCCGTGTCGAACCTACTCCGGAACGCGCCGAAGGCGGCACCCGAGTGGGGGGTGCCGCCTTCGGTGTGGGCCAACGGCACCCCGAGGGCGTGCCGCCCGCCAGGTCAGCGCTTGCTGTACTGGGGCGCCTTGCGGGCCTTCTTCAGACCGGCCTTCTTGCGCTCCGGGACGCGCGCGTCACGGGAGAGGAAACCGGCCTTCTTCAGCGCCGGGCGGTTCAGCTCGGTGTCGATGCCGTTCAGCGAGCGAGCCACGCCCAGTCGCACCGCGCCGGCCTGGCCGGAGGGGCCACCGCCGTGCACGCGCACGAGCACGTCGTAGGCGCCGTCGAGCTCGAGCAGGCTGAGCGGCTCGTTGACGATCTGCTGGTGCACCTTGTTGGGGAAGTACCCCTGCAGGGTGCGGCCGTTGATGGTCCACTCGCCGGTGCCGGGCACAATGCGCACGCGGGCCACGGCCTGCTTGCGACGACCGGTGGCGGCCCCCGGCGCCGTGGCGCGCGGACGCTGGGCCTGCTCGCCGGCGACGGCGGTATCGGACTCGGAGGTGAACTCGGTGACCAGGGCGTCGTTGACGTCGGTCCCGGCGGTCTCGTCGATCTGCACGTTCTCGGTCATCACTGGGCCACCTGGGTGATCTCGAAGGGCTGGGGCTGCTGGGCAGCGTGGGGGTGCTCTGAACCGCGGTACACCTTGAGCTTGCTCAGCTGCGCCTTGCCGAGGGTCGTGCGGGGCAGCATGCCGCGCACGGCCTTCTCGACGGCCTTCTCGGGGTTCTTGGCGAGCAGCTCGGTGTAGGACGTCGCCTTGAGGCCACCCGGGAACCCGGAGTGGTGGTAGGCCTTCTTCTGCTGGAGCTTGGCGCCGGTGAGAGCGACCTTCTCGGCGTTGATGATGATGACGAAGTCGCCGACGTCGACGTGGGGGGCGAAGGTCGCCTTGTGCTTGCCGCGCAGCAGGATCGCGGTCTGGCTGGCGAGCCGGCCGAGCACGACGTCGGTCGCGTCGATCACGTGCCAGGTGCGCGTGATCTCGCCCGGCTTCGGGGTGTAGGTACGCATCAGGTGTCCTGAATCGTCGAGGATGGTGGAAGGGGCGTATGC
>JBBQWX010000249.1:0-4946 GCA_038210185.1 Actinomycetales bacterium | reverse complement strand
GCCGTACTGTCGAGCCAGGCGGGCACGTCCGGTGAGCGCCGAGAAGGGCGGGCCGTGATGGCTGGAACCGTGCCACCTGGACCTTCGGGCCTCGGCGCAGTCCGCGGGGCTTCGCGCTCGACCAGGGTCTTCGACGTGCTGCTCGCCCTCGGCTGCACTGTGGTCGCCGTCGCCCTACACCGGTCGCAGGTCGACGGGGTCGAGACCAACCGGACGTCGGATCTGGTGTCCACCGTGCTCACGGTCATCGCGGTCGCGCCCCTCGCCATCCGCCGAACCAGGCCGCTTGCGTCCCTGTTGGCCTGCGCCGCAGGGCTGGTGGGGCTGATGGCCGGGGGGTACGTCGTGGCGGTGGCTCCGGTCGGAGTGCTCATCGCGTTCTACTCGGTCGCGGCCTGGGGAACCGTTCGTGCCACCCGCCACGCCGTAGGTGCGGTCGCCGCCCTTCTTGCGGCGACCGCCGTGATGCGTCCGGTCGACCTCAGCCTCCAGGGAATCGCGGTCAACGGCGTCCTGCTGGTGGTGGGTTGGGTGCTCGGAACTGGGGTACGGGAGCGCAAGGCCCTGCACGATGCTCAGGTGGCTGCGGCCCGCAGAGAGCTGGACCTGGAGCGGGAGCGGGCCGATCGAGCTGCGGTCGAGGAGCGGCTGCGGATCAGCCGAGAGCTGCACGATGTGCTGGGGCATGCCATGAGCGTGATGGTGGTGCAAGCGGGCGTTGCTCAGCACCTCCTCGGGACGCGACCGGACGAGGCGGCCGAAGCACTGGCACGGATCACCGAGACGGGCCGAGGCTCCTTGGAGGAGCTGCGGCGGCTGCTGTCGGTCATCCGCGACGGCGACCAGTCGGCCCCTTCGAATCAGGAGCTGGTGGGGTTGGACGCCCTTCCGGCTCTGGCTGCCGATGTGACGGCTGCTGGGCTGGCTGTGCGTCTGAGCTGCGATGTCGAGCGCGGTATCCCGGCCGGTGTCCAGCTTGCGGCGTACCGGATCGTCCAGGAAGCCCTGACCAACACCTTGCGTCACGCGGGCCCGGCGACGGCGACGGTCACGGTGCGGCACTTGGCGAACGACCTGCAGATCGAGGTCGCCGACGACGGACGAGGCGCGGGGCAGCCGCACGGCGAACCCGGCCGAGGGGTGGACGGTATGCAGGAGCGGGTGGCTGTCTACGGCGGCACGCTCACCACGGGCTGCGGGCCCGACGGTGGTTACCGGGTGGACGCGCGGATCCCCTTGGACGGGCGACCGGCCACCGCCGGGTCCGCCCAGGGCGCGGTGACGCCGTGATCCGCGTCGTCATCGCGGACGACCAGCAGCTGGTCAGGGGCGGGTTCTCCTTGATCCTGAACTCTGTTGCCGACATCGAGGTGATCGCGGAAGCCGGTGACGGGGTGGAGGCCCTCGCGGCGGTCCGTCGAGACCGCCCCGACGTGGTCCTGATGGACTTGCGGATGCCTCGCATGGATGGGGTCGAGGCGATCCGCCACCTGGCCGACGGAGCCGAGACGCGAGACCTGCCGGTGCTGGTCTTGACGACGTTCGACGACGACCACGATCTGCGCCGGGCGCTTCAGGCCGGAGCGCGGGGCTACCTGCTCAAGGACATCCGGCCCGACGACCTCATCGCGGCGGTTCGGGCCCTCGCCGGAGGTGATGAACTCCTGCTCGGGCGCTCGATCACCCGGCGGCTCGTCAACAGCTTCATCGACGACAGCAACCCCACCACTGGCCGCGGCGACCCAAGTCCGGCCACAACCTGGCCCACGCTGACGCCGCGTGAGCGCGACGTCCTCCTCGCTCTCGCTGACGGGCGCTCGAACCGCGAGATAGCCGGCGACCTCCATCTCGGCTACTCCACCGTCAAGACCCACGTCAGCCACCTGCTCACCAAGCTCAACGTGCGCGACCGCGCCCAGCTGGTCGCGCTGGTCCACCGCACGAAGAGCTCCACTGCCACCACGCCGATCAACCGCGACACCCGGCCGTGAACCTGGACCACCACCGGTTGGCGCGAAGCCGGCGCCCGGCTTCAGCGAACACCAGCGATACACACCGCGCGACGTAGAAGGACCTTCCAGCGACCGCCTCGACGGCGAGTGGAATGGTCTGAAACTTTGTCGGCTCGACGCTGGCGATTCGGCACCAGCGCTTCGCGACCCGCTGGTGTCGCGCACCACCCCGCCGTCTTCGGCTGCCGCGAAGAGTCGGGGCCTCCCCAGCGACCTCAGGTAGGTGACGAGTGCCGCAGTCGACACCTCCCCGCCGGCGCCGCTCGTCCGACGGCGGCAACCGGGTCAGGCGACGAGGACCTCGGGCGGCGGCGTCCGGCGCTCGCCTCGCCGCGAGCGGCCGAAGCGGGCCGGGTCGACAGCACTCACCCACGTGCAGAACCCGAGGGAGGCATGCTCCGTCGTCACCGTGCCTCGTAGTTCTACAGCCGGGTGGAACAGCTGCTGGGGCTCGGTCGGGGGCAGCGCGTAGACGCCCGCGACGGCGGAGGTGACCTCGACGCGTGCGGTGTCGTCGGTCAGCCCCGCGAAACCGGGCATCGACCCGAATGCCGCAGCGACCTCATCCGCAGACCGCGCCGTGACCGTGCCGATCTCCTCGACGTCGCGCCACATGAGGTACGCCGACCGGACCTCCCCGTCCGCGCGGAGGGACACCTGTGCCTTGGCGCCGGGCCCGACGAAGGCGACCTCCTTGCGGGAGAAACCCAGGCAGACGTCGGTGGAGACGACGAGGCGGCGCGGCTCCTGGTCAGGCGACCCGCTGACGCTGACCGTCGAGTCGACGACGTCGACGACGGTCAGGTCGGCTCCGTCGGGGCGGAACGGCGCGAGGTACTCCAGTGCCCGGTCGACCGCCTTGTCGCGGTCGAGGCCGGCGTCGCCGGCCCGCTGGAGCTCGTCCTCGTCCTCGTCGTCGACCTCCGCGATCCGGAACGACCGGCTCGCGGCGTAGACCTCGATGAGGTGGCGGTCGGTGCGGCCCACGTGCCAGAGACCGCCCTCCTCGATGACGGCTCCGGGCGCGAGCTGCCCCGCGAGCCGCTCGAGCTCGGCCGGCCGCCAGGGCCAGTAGGTGCCGCGCAGGACCGGGAAGGCATCGGGCAGGCGCAGGTCCGAGATGGTGACGGTGAGTGGCATGGCGTTCTCCTCGAAAGCAGCTGATCGGGTGTCGGTGGGCGCCGGGGCTCTGCCTCAGCAGGCGCCCCTGGCGTAGAAGAGGGTGGTCGGGCTCGTGGGGTCCGGGGCGATCGGACCCTGACCCCACCAGTGGTCGGTGTACGTGCTGCCGCCGGCGCCGTCCGCCCGCAGGTAGGCCCACTGGGTCCCCGAGCCCTCGGTGTCCTGGGCGGCTCGGATCCACGCCTCGCGGACCGTCCGGCCGGCGTTGAGGTACTGGGCGAAGATCCGGCCGCGGTGCGGCTCGTCCCCGGTCACCGTGTGGAAGCCGCAGAGGACGTGCAGGCCCTTGAAGACCGGCCAGCCCCACCGGCCGAAGACGCCCGACTCCTCCAGGACGAGGCAGGCGTCGAGGGCCGCGAACTCGAGGTCCCAGTCGCCGAGGACGACCTCGGTGTTCTTGGCGGCGGCATCGTCGATCCTGCGGCCGAAGTGGAAGGCGCCCTGACTGCCGTGCCCGGAGAAGAAGACCGCGTCGACGTTGTCCGCCCACGTCGTGTCCGTGCCGGAGGACGGGGTGCCGCTCCCGAGCTGCTCGAAGTCCTGGTCCCAGGCGAGGTCGTCGCCCCAGTTGAAACTCCGGACCCCGGACAGCGTGTTGTAGAAGCCTTCGGCCTGCGCCTGCGTGTTCGTCAGATCACCTGCGAGTCCGTTGTACTTCCTGACCCATTCGACGCCGAGTGTGCCCATGTCCGACTCCTTGCTCCACTGCTGACCCCTCGTGGGCCGTCACGGGAAGGAGCGTTCCTGCAGACCCCTGATACCCGCACAGCTGGTAACTATTCAGGGGGGTCTGCCGCGCGTCTCCGCTGATTGGCCGTGTGACGGGTGATGCTGAAGGGGTGTCTGGTGCGGCGTCGTATGAGGAGCTGGTCGCCGAGAATGCCGCGTTGAGGGCGTTGGTCGAGGAGTTGCGCGAGGCGAACCGCATGCTGACGGAACGGGTTTCGCAGTTGGAGGCCAGGCTTGGCAAGAACTCGCAGAACTCGTCGAAGCCGCCAAGCTCGGATGTGTTCACCAAGCCGCCGCCTCGGTCGCTGCGCAAGGGGTCGGGCCGCAAGCCTGGCAAGCAGCCCGGTGGTCAGGGTTTCGGGCTGGAGCGGCGGGCCGAACCGGACGAGGTCGTGGTGCACCGGCCGGGCTCGTGCCGCTGCTGTGGCAGCGACCTGGATGGTGCGCCGGTGCTCGGTGTGCAGGTGCGCCAAGTGCTGGACCTGCCCCCGATCGAACTGGTCGCGATCGAGCACCGCGCCGAGCAGCGGGTGTGCTCGTGCGGGACGGTCACCACCGCAGCGTTCCCGCCGGAGGCGACCGGGCCGGTGTGCTACGGGCCCGGTGTCGCCGCGTTGGGGACCTACCTGCTGGCCCGCCAGCACCTTCTGGTTGAACGCGCGGCGGAGGCGATGGCCGACTGTTTCGGCGCGCCGGTCTCCACCGGGTGGTTGGCCGGGCTGCTGCCGACCGCGGCAGGCCGGCTCGACGGGTTCATCGCCGAGGTCCGCGCCAGGCTGCGCGCCGCGCCGGTGGTGCACTTCGACGAGACCGGCGGCCAGGTCAGCGCGCGACTGCGCTGGGTCCACGTCGCCTGCACCGACCGGCTCACCAGCTACCACCTCGCTTCCGGGCGGGGCGCCGACTCGATCGAGATCGGTGGCGTGCTGCCCGGCATCACCGGGGTCGCGGTCCACGACGGGTTCTTTCCCTACCGCCGCTACGACGCCACGCACGCGCTGTGCAATGCCCACCACCTGCGTG
>JBBQWX010000248.1:0-5090 GCA_038210185.1 Actinomycetales bacterium | reverse complement strand
GCAGGAGCGCGACGCCGCCCTCTTGGAGCAGGCCGGCTGCGGTACGAGCGGACCCACATCCGGCCTTGTCGGGTACGTCGACGGCGAGCCGGCCGGCTGGGTCGCGGTCGAGCCGCGGGAGAACTACCCGAGGATCTGGGCCCGGCAGAAGTCGTGGATGCGGATGGAGCCCGACCTCGAGGGCGTCTGGTCGGTCACCTGCTTCGTGGTGCGTAAGGGCTTTCGTCGACAGGGGCCGATGTACGAGCTCGCCGCCGCCACCGTCGAATACGGCAGGCAGGTCGGCGCCCGGGTGCTCGAGGGCTACCCCACCGAGCCCCCGCTGGGAAAGAGCGTGATCTGGGACGAGGCATCGGTCGGGCTGCCCCAGGTCTTCCTCGACGCCGGCTACGAGGTCGAGGCCTTGCCCACCTTGCGCCGCAGGGTGGTGCGACACCGACTCGGCGCGTGGTCCTGAGGGTCGGCGGCGCCCACCGGGGCGGCTCGTGAGCCGAGGACGCGCGAGCACGTGGGCAGGGGTTGTCGAGGAGTAGCCGTATCTGAGCCATACCGCTCTCATTTGCGAAGTGAGACAGGTGCGGCAGGCACGCTTCCACCGCGCGTTTCGCAACTCCGCCTCGGCCTGCTACTTGCTCAGGTCGACAACACAGAAGAGCGTGCCGACGGGGTCGGCAAGCACCCGAGCCACGGGTCCGGGCCGAACACCGGGTGATCCGTGGTTCACACGATCAGCCACCATGGCCGTCCACCTCCCGTCGACGCTGCGCGTACGACGGTTCACGTCGCGGGTTCGCTGTGCCACAATCCACCCGTGGCAAGGCATCGACAAGCCCGGACGGGGCGCGGCGCTGCTGTGGGTGCCGTGGTCCTTTGCCTGCTTGTGGTCGCGGGCGCTGTCGGGTGGGCCGTGACGAGGGCGAACGGAGACAACGACCCCGCACCTTCGGCCGCACCGACAGCCGCATCGTCATCGCAGCCGTCGTCGAGGACCTCCGCGAGTCCGTCTGTGGAATCGACTGAGACCACCGACAGGGCCGACCCGGCCGAAGTGCTGGCGAGCAGTTGCGCCGCGGCGGTCGCGGCAGGTGAGCAGCTGGCGGGCGCGTCGGCGGCTTCTGCTCGAGACTGGGCCATCCACATCCGCGCCCAGCTGACGTTGGAAGCGGGAAAGTACACGCTGGACAAAGCCAAGGACGACTGGGCTGTATCCAAGGCTCGCGGCCCCGGTGACCTGACGGCGTTCGCTGCGGCTGCGGAGTCGGCCGAAACAACCGACGGTGGCTGTGACGGCGCAGCGGAACTGCCCGACGGGGATGCCGCCGCGGCGGTCCGCGACTGCGCGGGCCGGCTGGAGGCGCTGGCTCGGGTCGGATCCACCGGGACAACGGTGAACACCCAGTGGGCGGCCCATCTCGAGATGATGAAGACCAAGGCGAAGGCCGACAGCGGCGCCTACCACAAGCGGTGGTTGGGGATGGTCCGCGATGCGCAACCAGCTCTGAAGGCACACACCGCCGCCATGAAGGGCCTGGACGATGCACCGCGGTGCACCCTGTGATCGCCAAGGTCCTCCACGGCAGGTAGGTCAGGTCGACCCTCGCCATCAGGCCCTGACCGCACGGTCCCGGGGCCTTCCCGCTTAGGGGTACGCCGGGTCCGAGCGGACAACGCGGCCAGCGGTCGCGGCGGCGAAGTCCGAAGTGCGCCTCACGCACCACGCGTGTCGACAACGCGGGCACCGACCCATGCGCGGTGATTGGCCGGCGTCGGTAGGTGTGCCCTCGATCCATGCTGTCGATCGCGATCCGTCGCCGCTCGCGGATGCCCCCGGTCCGGGGGACCAGCTTCTGCTGCATCAGTGGCGAGCCGTACGGTTCGGGGGGTCGTCAGCGTGGATGCCGGCGGGTGCGGACGGCGCGTGAGTTACGCGATTGCTCAGACCACGTCGTCGCGTCCAACCCTCGCGCAGGTCGGGCGTAGCTTGCCCTGGGTGTTGCAGTGGCGCGTGCCTGCGAACCGGGTCCGGTAGTAGGTCGAGCTCACGGTTGTTGAAGACGAGGGCGAGCTCGGCGCCCGACCGTTCGAGGGTGGCGGCGTCGGCCGGTGTACCAGTCCCCGTGGAGCATCTCGTCGAGGAGGACTGGGTCCGCGGAGACGGGCGGGTCGATCTTTCGCCCACGATTGGACGTTGGGGTCACCGCGACCTCGAGGTCGTCCGCGCAGCGGTACCTCGTGCCGGGCAGGCCGGCGGCCCCGCACTGGTGCACGTTCGGGTTCGAGTCGTCCCAGTACCCTTGGCGCATCCAGTCCAGGGTGATTCCGTCGTAGGCGGGGCGACACCCGACCGCCGTAAGAGCGGCGTCTGCTGCCCTGAGGCCGTCGGGCACGTCGTCGCGATCGGTGGTGACCAGGACCAGCCGGCTGGCGAGCACGGAGCACTGCTCGGCGTAGGTCTCCTTGTACTGCAAGTCGCTGTAGCCGCGCATGCAGCCGTCGTCGGTGGCGTTTGCGAGGATTTCGTGCCCGGCGACCAGCCGGTCGGCCAGTGCCGACACCTGCTTGGTCGCGGACGCCCTGGCCGCGGTGGCCTGCGCCCCGTCGGGGTCGAAGGGCTCGGCAGGCCCGGTGCACCCTCCCGAGCGTCCAGTAGGCGACCACCGAGGCGGCGGCGACCCCGAGGGAGGGCACGCCGACGACGGCGGTGACCCCCACCAGCACCCGGTCCTTGCCTGCATAACCGCTTATGCCCCGATCGTGTCGTCACCGGGCGCCGCGCGCCTGAGCCCGCGCACCCAGCTGCCGGGGGGCGTGTGAGGAGTTTGGAAAGGGGTCAGGCGCCCGCGAACGGGGCCGAGCCCTTGCCCTTCTCGACGAATGGGAGCTTCGAGCTCTCGGTCGTCCTGGTAGCGCTGGACGGCCTGGCGGCGTGGGTCGCCGCGCTCCCCTCGCCGAAGGACGCTGATCCTCGACGAAGCCACGCAGGCCGGCTCTGAGCGGTTGTCATGAAGGAGAACAGTTAGGTTCTGCCAGCCGTGCTGCGGCACGAGGCGCCGGGGCCGCCTGTGGGGCAAGTGGTTTGGCGACCGGATCGGGGCCCCGGGGCCTTGCAAGGGACCGGGGGAGTGCGACCCAGTCGATTCGACTTAGAACCGTCTTGGACCGGCCGCGCGTCCTCACTGCGGACGGCTCGCTGAAAGACAGCCACCAGCATCCGTGAAAGCACGTGCGCATGACCAACCGGAAGGTGCCGAGGGTTGACAAGGCTGCCCCATCGGGAGGTTGATAGGCACGTTGAGTGTGGTTTCCATAACTGGGCACGACGAGCATGGTGGCTTGAGAGCGGGGGTTTGATCGCATGGTGTGGGCCGAAGGGCGTGTCGACGGCAACTCCGCTGATGTTGGGGCGCCGGTGCTTCCCAATCGTTCTGCGGCCCACGTGAGCACCACTAGGGGCCTGGGCGGTCCTAGCGGAGTGAGAGGCGAGAAGCGATCTGTGACCACCCACCCAGACGCCGCTCCGCGTCCCTGGCCCGGGGGTGGACATGCCAGCTGCCTGGCGAGGTGGGCCCGTGCCTGACGTCGAGCAGCTCGTCTCCGCACTGAGCACCCGGCAACCGGGACTTTGGCTGTTGCGTCCTGACGACCGCGTGGCCGCGCTCGCGCCCATCAGGTACCGGCCGCCACGAGTGCCGCACGTGCGGGTGCTGCGTCCCGACGACCTCGTCGTCCTCGACATCGCCCTGCACGGGCTCGCTGTCGAGGAGCTCGTCGCCGGCGAGCCGGCCGCCGGACGCGTGCTCCGGCGCGAGAACCTGCACGCCACCCTCGCCGTCCACTTCCCTCCCCAGGCGCTCGCCGAGGAGGCGATTTTCGACAGCTCGACCACCGACCAGCCGACCCCGCTGCCGCCGGGCTCGCTGCCGGTTCAGTCCCGCAACTCCGGGCCGACCCGCCTCGCCTTCCGGATGCCGAGCGGCACTGACGTCCTCGACTTCACCAGCGCCGCCCTGCTGCGGGCGATGGCGACCTGGCCGCTCGCCCGAGCGCCGATCCAGCTGATCGGGCCCGTCACGGTGGATGTGGCGGGCCGCCTCCGCGAGATCTCCGATGCGGTCGCCGCCCTGCTCCCCGAGGGCGTGAAGACTCAGGCCACGGCCGTCGTCGACCGCTCGGCCCAGCGCGCCGTCGCGTCCGTCTCGCCCGGCGACCTGTCGGCTGCCGCCCTAACGCTGGCCGCTGAGTCCCTTGCCGACGAGACGGCGGCCGCGGCCGCCGGCCTCGGACTCCAGGACGTGCACGCGGCCGCCTTCGCCCTGTACGCGGAGGTAACCTTCGGTGCTCGGCTCGTCGCCCGTGAGAGGGCGCGGGACGGCGTGAGCGCGGTCTTCGACGGCCTGCCGGGCCTCGCGCTGCTCGGCACCCCCCGCGAGCCCGCTGTCGACGTCACTGCGATCGAGCTGCCCTACCGGCTCGTGCAGTCCCCGGCGGACGCAGACGCGACGTTCTCCCACGCCCTCGACGTCGTGACGCGCGACGGCCGCACCGAGCTGTGGCACACCCGGCTGGGCAGGCGCACGGTCGCGGGTGAGGTCGTCGACGCCACGGACGGCGAGTCGGAGCTCGCCGCGATCTGGTCGCCTGACTACGGCGCCCCGGACGAGGACGTGCCCGGCTTCACGACATCCCTCACCGCCCTCGAGCGCGACCAGATCGTCCGCCTCACGGCCGACCAGAGCGGATGGACTCTCGGGCGCCCGCCGCGCCGGTACGCCCCCGTTCCCTTGCGCGCGCACCGGCTCATGCTCACCGCGCTCGGCGGCTGGCTCGACCTCGAGGGCGTATGGGACGCCCCTCGGCCCGCGGGCCACGACGGTGCTGTCGTCGACCTAGCCTCGTGGAAGCACCACGCCGCCCTCGGGCGTGACTGGTTCGTCGAGACCGTGCACGTCGGCCGGGTCATGCCGTTCGGTCATCGCGCGGTGACGATCACCATTACCGAGCGCCGCTTCCAGGACGAGCCCGATGGTGCCGGGCGCGTCGGCATCCTGCGCCAGCAGCTGTTCGTCGAGATCCGCGAGCCGCTGCGGACC
>JBBQWX010000247.1:0-5111 GCA_038210185.1 Actinomycetales bacterium | reverse complement strand
GAGGGCCCCACCGGCGAAGTACAGCGGGGCGTGGTAATACGCGATGGCGGAGGCCACGAGGCTGATGCCGATCGTGATCGGGACCAGCACGAGAGCCAGTCCGGCCGCGAAGACGAAGGTCAGTGGGAGCAGACGCCAGCGCCTGTTCTTCACCGCGACAGCCATGTAGCTGGGGGCGAGGAAGACGATGCAGCAGGGGGCGAACAGTGCGACCCCACCCGCGAGGAAGGCGGCCAGGACGGAGCCGGTGGTGAGCAGGTTGTTCATGGTCAGGCTCCGCGTGACTCGACGATGGCGTGGTTGCTCGAGCGCTGAAAAAGCTTGGTCAGCTTCCGGCGGGGGAGTCGGCCCTGACTGAAGTAGGCGCCGTTGACGAGGACCAGCGGGCTCATGCCCGCACCGTGCCGCCGCATCAGCTCCTGGCCGGCCGCCTCGCGGACGTCGAGGGTGACCACGCGGAACGGGTGTCCGTCGGCCGCAAGCTGATCGAGGGCTTGGTGTGCGTCGGTGCAGAAGTGGCATGAGGGGGACTCGACCACGGTGACCTCGGGGGCGCCCTTCGGTGGGTCGGTGCGCGTGGACAAGGGGGCCTCCTCGGAGGTTCATCGGATGCTGTCAGCATCGACGAGCCACCCGGTGGTCACCGTTGAGGTTTGGTCAAGTTTCACTGAACATGCGCACGGGAGGTGTGTCCTCGACCACAGTGGCACCGCGACGGTGTCAAGAAGCCGCAACGGCGAGTGTGAATACCACGCGGCGGAGTCAGCTCTTCGGCCACGCGCGCGGCGACTTTTGCCTTCCAGATGCCGACTGCAACAACCGCATTCGGGCGTCATCCAGCCGGCGGCGCGTTCATAGTGACCGCCGCGGCAACTGGTAGTGCGGAAGGCGCTCGCGTGCGAGCCGCTGCGGGGGCCGCCCTCCGGTCCGAGGGGTCTGACTGCGCGTCAGGCGGAGGCGAGCTGGTACTCGCCGGCTTCGTCCAGGGCAGCGGCGATGTCGTTGGTGCTGACGTGGGCTTCGCTGGTGACGGTGACTGTCGAGGTGCCCCCGGCGACCAGGTCGACATTCACGTCAGTGACTCCGGCGATCTCCCGTACTTCGCTGCTCACGGCTTCCACGCAGTGTCCACAGGTCATGCCGGTGACGGGAAAGCTCTGTGTGCTCATGGTGTTCTGCTCCAGGATTCGATGGCGGTGTTCGTGATCGGTCAGGCTCGGACGAGCCGAGCGATGGCCGCGGAGGCTTCGGTGATCTTGTCGTCGATGGTGTCGGCGTCGGCGGGATGGTGCACCATGCAGTGTCGAAGGTGGTCGTCGAGCAGCCCGAGGGCTACGGCGTCCAGCGCCTTCTTCGCAGCTGCGACCTGGGTCAGGATGTCGATGCAGTACGTGTCGGCCTCCACCATCCGCTGCAGACCCCGGACCTGGCCTTCGATCCTGCGCAGCCGGGTGATCTGGTCGTCCTTGTGGTCGATGTATCCCGGGACCGTGGCAGGATGTGAAGTGCTGTCCGTCATGGTTGCGTGCCTTCCTTTGCCTCCTTCAATCATACCCCCGGGGGGTTTAATCCCCCGTGGTGGTAGCGTCATCCGGCGGCTGCGGGCAGTCGGATCGTGAACGTGGAACCGTGGCCCTCGCCAGCACTGGCCGCAGACAGGCCGCCTCCGTGTGCCTCGACCAGGGCCCGGCTGATCGTCAGTCCGATTCCGCTGCCGCTGCCGCCGGGAGTGCGGCGGCGCGCGGGGTCGGCTCGGTAGAATCGTTCGAAGATGTGCGGTAGATCGGCCGGCTGTATCCCGTCGCCGGAGTCGACAACGGCTAGCTCGACCCAGTGCTGGTCGGGACGTGTCGCCGACAGCCGAACCGAGCCACCCTGCGGTGTGTGTCTCAGTGCGTTCTCCAAGAGGTTCGCCAGGACCTGCGCCATGCGTTCTGGATCGACGTGAACATCAGGAAGTGGCAAAGCAGGCCCGACCTCAAGACGCACCTGTTTGGACTCATAGGCGTCGCGCGCGGCAGTGGCGGCCGACTCGAGGAGCTTTTGTGGACGGATGCGCACCGGCCGTGAGTCGAGCTGTCCCTCCTCGGCCCGTGTTACGGCGGCGATGTCCTCGGCGAGGCGATGCAGACGTTGAGTGCCGCCGTGGAGGGTTTCTAGCGTTTCCGCGTCCAAGGCCCGCACACCGTCCTCGAGGGCCTCTAGGTAGGCCTCGATGGTCGCCAGCGGCGTGCGCATCTCGTGCGCGAGGTCTGCGAGGATGCGCCGGCGGGTGCCCTCGATGTCGCCGAGTCGTTCGGCAAGGTCGTTGATCGTGGTGGCGAGCTGGTCGAACTCGGGACCGAGTCCCGGGCTGGGAACCCGTGCACCGAACTGCCCGTCGGCGATCTTGGCGGCGGCGTGGGAGACCTGCGCGGTGGAGCGTTGAACCCGGCGGGTGAAGTAGCCCGTCACGATCAGCGCCATGAGGACCGAGGTCAGCAGGGCCACGCCCATCGAGATGAGCAGGGCGGAGCCGAATGCCTGCTCGACATGGTCGCCTTCAGTGGAGGTGTGACCAACACCAGCTTGCACAAGGTGCTGACGGAAGATTCCCGGCGCCACGACGGAGGCCACCAGCCACGATGTGGCCGCCCCCGCCAGAAGCACCAGGCTCTGGGCGACGAGGAGCCGTGTGGAGAGGCCGGCGGTGACCCGTCGCGTCGCGAACCAGGCGCCGGTGCTCACTCTCCGGTGCCCATCCGGTAGCCCACGCCGCGAACGGTGCGCACGAAGCGAGACGCGTTTGCCTCGTCACCGAGCTTGCGCCGGAGATGGCCGATGTGGACATCGACAAGGTGCTCGTCGCCGACCCACGCCTGCCCCCACACCTTGTCGATCAACTGGCGTCTGCTGAAGGCCATCCGGGGTCGCTCGGACAAGGCTGCGAGGAGGTCGAACTCGGTGCGGGTAAGGTCGATGGGCTCGTCGTGCAGCCAGACATCCCGCCCGGTGGCGTCGATGGTCAACGGTCCGAACACCCGCATGTCGCTGACATCCCGTTCCGCCTGGCCGATGGGCCGCGGGCGGCGGAGCATCGCTCGCAGGCGAGCAACGAGCTCGCGCGGACTGAATGGTTTGGTCAGGTAGTCGTCCGCTCCCACCGAGAGGCCGATGACGGTGTCGATTTCGTCGCTCCGGGCCGTGAGCATGACCACGTACGCATCGGAGAAAGTCCGTAGCTGGCGGCACACCTCGAGTCCGTCCTGTCCGGGTAGTCCCAGGTCCAGGACCACGACGTCGGGGTCGGCCTGCCTGGCCAGCTCGACGGCGTCCAGCCCGTCGTGGCAGAGATGCACCTCGTAGCCCTCGCGCTCCAGGTAGCTCCCGATCACGGTCGCCATCTCGACCTCGTCCTCCACGACGAGCGCGCGGATGGGAGCCCGGTCGGAGCGAAATGCGTCACCGGGGCCCGAGGTCGGGGTGGTGTCACTGGCAGCCATGCCCTCATCGTCGCAGCCGCGCTGGGGCGTTCACCTGCCAGAGCGCTCCGCGGTGGAGATCTTCAGTGAACCTTCACGGAAACGCGATCGGGACCACGGGGTCGCACGCGCACTCTGGGTTCATCGCACCATCGAGAGAGGTGAGGCACATGATGTGGGGATATGGGACCGGCTCGGGAGGTTGGCTCCTGATGACGCTGGTCATGGTGGCCTTCTGGGCCCTGGTCATTGTCGGGATCGTGGCCCTGTTCCGCGGGCCGGTTCGCCCCAGCCCACGCAGGGTGGGCAGTGCAGGCGGCGATGCGCAGCGCATTCTCGACGAGCGGTTCGCCCGCGGCGAGATCGACGCCGAGGAGTACCGCTCCCGTAAGAGCGTGCTACCGCCGGTTCGCTGAATTCCAGCCGACCGGAACCATTCCGAGGACGCAAGGAGAGCACGATGACACGTTGGGTATCCAGGTTCGGAGCAGTAGGAGCGGCGGCCGTGCTGGGAGTGATGCTGGGCACCGGCACGGCATCCGCAGCACCATCGGACGCTGCCGCCTAGGGCAGCACGTTCGCGAATGCGCGCAGACCATGGGGTTGGACGGGGTCCACAATCCCGGGATGCATCAAGGCTTCTCCATGTGGGACCCCTCTCACGTCTGCTGACTCGAGCTGACCACGTCACCGCCGGTGCCTGAAGGCACCGGCGGTTGTGGCGCACGGTAAAAGACCAGCAGGTGTGCGACCACTACGCTCGGGCAGCGCCTCTCACGGGCCGATCGTCGAGCGCCCGCGACGATCGGCCCGTGAGCCGTGGTCAGTTGCGCCGCAAACCCCGACCCCTGACGGGCCGTAAGCCAGGTACGAGGAATACCCCCGGGGGGTATCACGTTGGTGCGGCTGAAGGACAGAACGCGAGAGAGCGAGTGGACCATGAGCGAGACCACGGTTCTGCATGTTGGTGGGTTGCACTGGGCGACCAGTGAGCGCGCCATCGAGGCCACACTCGGGCGCCGCACCGGCGTCGAGGCTGTAGCGGCGAACGCAGCCAACCAGAGCGCCACCGTTACTTACGACCCGGACGTGACTTCGGTGGCCGAACTGGCCGGGTGGGTGCGCGAGTGCGGGTACCACTGCGCCGGCCGCTCGGTGCCGATGCACGTGTGCGGGGACGTGGGCGTCGCGGCAGCGCCGGTAGAGGCGATGGGGCCTGAAGGTCATCACGGTCACCTGGCGCCTGAGACGCAGGCCCACGCTGCGCATCCTGGGTCAGCGACGCCCGGAGACCATTCCGAGCACTCGGCGCACGAGATGATGGGGCACGGCGGGCACGGCGGGATGTCGATGGACGACATGGTCCGCGACATGCGCAACCGTCTTGTCGTCGCGGCGGTGCTGACGGTGGGAATCGCGCTGTGGTCGCCGATGGGCCGAGACTTCTTTGGCTTTTCGGTGCCGGCGCCGTTCGGGTTGCGTGACGACGTCTTCGCCCTGCTGCTGAGCTTGCCGGTGGTGTTCTACTCGGCCTGGATCTTCTTCGACGGCGCCTACCGGGCGCTGCGCAACCGCACGCTGGACATGATGGTCCTGGTCGCCGTCGCGGTGGCCGCGGGCTGGTTGTACAGCGTGTGGATCACCGCGACC
>JBBQWX010000246.1:0-5149 GCA_038210185.1 Actinomycetales bacterium | reverse complement strand
TACGGCTTCCACTCCGCCAACGCCGCCCTCGCCCTGATCATGGTCACCCTCGGACCCATCGAACACGTCCTCCCACACGAGCGAGCCACACGCCCGGACCCCTAAATCGACCCACATTCATGCCGGGAGGCCCACAAAAGGGGCATCTCGTAGGTGAAACTCTCTCACACCCTCACGGCGACCTCGGCGGTCTTCGACGATCCGAATCTGGTGTCGGCTGCGGGACTGGTCCCGGTCCTCGCCCTGGCGCAGCGGGCGGGGCTGGCCGACTTGGCTGGTAAGCATTTGAGCGTGGCCACGGACAAGGGCGCCAACGCCGGGTTGAAGGTGGCCTCGCTGGTGGCGGGGATGGTCGCCGGCGCCGACAGCATCGATGACATGGCGCTGCTGCGGCACGGGGGGATGGCCCGGGTCTTCGACAACGCGTACGCCCCATCGACGCTGGGGTCGTTCCTGCGGGCGTTCACGTTCGGGCACGTGCGCCAGCTCGACGCGGTCGCCGCGCGGTTCCTGCTCGCGCTGGCCCGCCTGGTCGGGCTGGGGTCGGCACCGCGCGCCGCCGGCGACACTGGCGGGTTCGCCTTCGTCGATGTGGACGACACGATCATCGAGGTCCACGGCCACGCCAAGCAGGGCGCCGGGTTCGGGTACACCCGGGTCCGCGGCCTGAACGCGCTGCTGGCCACCCTGACCACGCCCGGGGCGGCGCCGCTGATCGTGGCGCAGCGGCTGCGCAAAGGCAGCTGCGGGTCACCGCGCGGCTCGCGACGTCTGGTTGGTGACGCGGTGAAGCAGGCCCACCGCCTCCTTGCTGATGACCGCCCGGTGTTGGTGCGGATGGACTCGGCCTACTACGGCCGCGACGCCGTCCACGCCGCGATCACCGGCGGCGCGGCCGTGTCGGTCACCGTGCGCCTGGACCCGGCCGTCAAGGCCGCGATCGCCAGCATCAGCGAGGACGCGTGGACCACGATCAAGTACCCGAACGCGATCTTCGACGAGGCCACCAGGACGTGGGTGTCCAAGGCCGAAGTTGCTGAGGTGCCCTACACCGCGTTCAGCAGCAGGAGCAAGGCCGAGCGGGTCCCGGGCCGCCTCGCCGTGCGCCGCATCCCCGACGTGCACGCCCAGAAGAAGAAGGCCGCCGGGCAGGGCACCCTGTTCGACCTGTGGCGCTACCACGCGTTCTTCACCACCGTCCCCGCCGAGCAGCTGGACACCGTCGCCGCGGACAGCACCCATCGCGGCCACGCGATCATCGAACAAGTCCACGCCGACCTCAAGGCCTCCGCGCTGGCGCACCTACCCGGACGATTCACCGCGAACAGCGCCTGGCTCGTGCTCGCAGTCATCGCGTTCAACCTCACCCGCACCGCCGCCGCCCTGACCGCGGCACCCGACCTCATCAGGGCGGCCACCGCCACAGTGCGCCGCAAGCTGATCCACATCCCGGCCCGGGTCGCGTCCTCAGCCCGACGCATCACGCTGCACCTACCCCAGGGCTGGCCATGGCAGCAGCCGTGGACCCGCCTGTTCGACCGGGTCGCCGACCCGCCCACCACCGCCTCGACCTGACCACCCAGCCGAACACGGCGCGACCCCAGGAACCCGAACGTGGAACACCCCGACACCCAGGTCGGGCGATCACCCACGCCCGCGCCTAGCCCCCAGCCCAAGAGCGAGATCACGCCGACAGCCCAGAGCACGTCGGTGGATTGAGGTTAAGCGGGTGACGGGTGGCTTGTTCCCGCAGGCGGTTTGGGGTCGGTGGTGGTTGTACTCGTGGAGCCATGCTGGCAGGCCGTACTCGCCGGGGACCGTGGTCAGGGCGGCCAGGGCAGCATCGGTGTTGAGGTTGATCGGGTTGGGCGAGCCACCGGGTCGGACATTGATCCCGACCGGTACGACGCAGTCGACGCTGAACTGAACCGTCCGGTTGTTGTTGGCCGGGTCGGGGTCGATGTCGACGGCGTTCTTGGTGGTCACTGCTGTCGTGACGGTGACCGTCTTGGCGCCCGGCGCGTCGCACCGTACGGTCGCTGAGTAGCCCACTGACCGAGGCGACCCCACAGCCAGTGCGTTGACCGCCGTCGTCGATGAGACCGGCACCACGGTCAGGCCGCTGTCAGCAGAAGCTGTGGTCGTCAGAACAGCGTCGATCGGGCTTGACGGTCCACCGTTGGCAACGGTGGCACTCAGGCTCGCGCTTCCGGTTTGGCCGATGAGCACTTCCAGCGGCGCAGTCGTGGTGGCGGCGGTGACGCTGAGATCCGCAACCGCGATCACCCGGGTCTGCTCGGTGGACGAGTTGCTGGGCGGATCCGAGTCGGGTCCGGCCCCGTTCACGACCGTGGCCGTGTTGGTGATCGTGACCGGCCCGCCGCGGGTGTACACGAGGTCGGCAGGGACGGAAGCAGTCACGGTGAACGACCGGTCGGTCGCGGCCTCCATACTGCCCAGCTGGCAGGTCAGGCTCTGAGCGGCACGTGCGCAGGGGATGGAACTGCTGACGAACGTGGCCTCTGTCGGGAGGGTGTCGCTCACTGCGACCGAGTTGGCCGGGTTCGGTCCGACGTTCTTCACGTTGACCGTGTAGGTCACCGAGGTGCCTGCGGCAACGGGGTCGGGGGAGTCGGTCTGCGAGATTTGCAAGTCTGTCCTGTTCAGCTCCTGCCTCATCGAGGCGAGCTCCTCCGAGGTCGGCACGGTGTTCTCCTCCGGGCGGATCGCACCGTCGGAGGCGTCGCCGAAGCCATGGAATGACAGGGAGACGTACAGCCACCGCCAGCCGTCCCTCGGCCTGAGCGACACCCCCGAGCAGCGCCTGCGCGTGCGCCATCCCCCAGGTGTCCCCGATGCGGTTAAGGAGGCTGACGGCGGCGGCGCCGTCTCGGGCGGCGGATCCGGTGTCGCCGAGCATGAGTGCGCCGTAGGCGGCCAGGACCAGGCTGCTCGCCGTTTCCCAGTCACGATCGAGACGCTGATACGTCAAAGCGCTGCGGGCCGCCGCGGCGGCCGCCAGGTCGGGCTGTCCCTGTTGGAGGGCAAGAAATGCTTGGTGCCGGTCGACGTCCGCAGAGGTGAGGTCGTCGGCACCTTCGCTGGGGTGGTGCTGCGTGAGGTCTCGGGCGAGGTCGAGGTCTCGGGTGGCGAGCGCGACATCGCCGGCCGAGACCTCGAGCCAGGCCGCGAGAAGGTGGCCTTGGAACTGGTGGTCAAGGGTGGCAGCCGGGCTGAGGGCTTGGCGGATGCGCGCGGCACCGGCGGTGCCCTCACCGAGGACGACCCAGGTCCACCCCATGGAGACGGCGATCTGCGCCCCCAGTGCGGAGCGGGGGATCTCGGCTTCCCATTCGACCCGCTGCCCGGCGGTCATCGAGTGGCTGCCGTTCATCTGCAGACGCTCGTGCAGGATCCATTCCACGACGTCGAGCTCTACTTCACCGCGGATGAGCAGGGTCTTCGGTGGGTGCACCTCCGTCGATCGTCAGCCCGGGCCTACAGTGGTCGGATGACCGTGCGAGTCGTCTTCGCCGACGACAACTACCTGGTCCGCGAGGGTGTCGCGGCCCTGCTGTCCGTCAGCCCGGAGGTGGAGCTGCTCGAGTGTGTCGGTGAGCCCGAGGCGCTGTATGCAGCGGTGGCCAGGCATCGCCCCGACGCAGTGCTGACCGACATCAGGATGCCGCCGACCTTCACGATCGAGGGGATCGAGGCGGCCAAACGGATCCGGGCAGAGTTCCCGGAGACCGGTGTTGTCGTCCTGTCACAGCATGCCGAGGCGGACTACGCCTTCGAGCTGCTGTCCGAGGGGGTGGCCGGCCTGGGGTACCTGCTCAAGGAGCGGGTCTCTCAGGTGGACGACCTGGTACGGGCTCTGTACGACGTCGCCCGCGGCGGCTCGGCTCTGGACCCGACGGTCGTCGAGGCCCTGCTGGCCCGCAAGGCACGAGAAGCCGGCTCATCCCTGCTCGGCCTCACCTCGCGCGAGCACGAGGTGCTGCAGGAGCTGGCGGCCGGACGCAGCAACTCGGCCACGGCCAAGGCGCTGTTCATGAGCGAGCGCGCTGTGGAGAAGCACGTCGGCGCCGTCTTCCAGAAGCTCGGACTGGTTCACGAGTCCGAGATGAACCGGCGCGTCGTCGCCGTCCTGGCGTTCCTCGACGCGCGGGGGGCCACCGGGCGGCGATGAGGCCAGCCGTACCCCACCTGGCGGTCAGCACGGTGTTTCTGGTGCCCTGGGGGGTGCACGCTGGTCGAATGAGGTGTCGGTGTGGCTGACGTGCGCGTCCTGGTGGTCGACGACCAGGAACGGTTCCGCCGCGCGATGTGCGCTGTGGTGGAGGCGACCGGGGGGTTCGCGGTGGTCGGCGCCGTGGACTCGGGGGAAGCGTCTTTGGTGGCGGCCGAGGAGCTTCGGCCCCACTTGGTGCTCATGGACGTCCAGCTCTCGGGCATGGACGGCATCGAGGCGAGCCGTGCGCTCACGGCGACTCCCAGTGGACCGGTCGTGGTGCTTTTGTCCACCTATGACGTGGACGAGCTGGACGCGACCGGATGCGGTGCCGCTGCCTATGTCGCCAAGGCCGAGTTCGGCCCGGATCGGCTTGTTCGGCTATGGCGCGAGATCACGGGCTGAGCGGCCCCCGACTCGTCTGCGTTCACCGGAAACCGCAGCGTGAGCACATCGTCGGACACCTCGATGCTCCCACCCGCTGCACCGGCGCGATCCTCAACCGCGGTCACGTCCATGTCCGGGGCCCTGACCCCGTCAACCGTGTGCACCAGCACGTCGGAGTCGACCCGCAGCCCCACCCACCGGATGTCCGCAGCCGCCGTCACGGCCTGGGTGCAGCAGAAGTACACCGCGGCCTCGACGCGAGAGGAGAACCGGCGGCCCGCGGCCGAGGCCTCGACGTGGAGCTCCGCGCCCCCACCGCTGCGCAGGAGCAGGGCCTCGAGCGCGGGCTCCAGCCCCAGTCGGGACAGCTGCATGGGGTAGACGCCCCGGGTCAGCTCGCGCAAGGCGGCCAAGGCGGTATTCACCTGGCGAACCATCGCCTCGAGCACCTGTGCCGTGACGTCGCCGGCGTCCGGCGGGGGGCGGTGGCCGAGCTGGGCCTCCACGGCCCTCAGGTGCGGCAGCACC
>JBBQWX010000245.1:0-5181 GCA_038210185.1 Actinomycetales bacterium | reverse complement strand
GCAGGCTTCGCTGATGCTCCTCCAGCAGGCGGTCGACCTACATGCTCGCGTCCATGACGCCACGGAGTCCCTCGCCGACCTCCTCCTCCGCCTCAAGGACGCTGCAGCCCGACTCGGCGAGTTCGAGGTGGAGCACACTGCGGTGGAGGCGCTGCTCGCCACCACCGACGAGGCCGCGCAGCCCTTGCTGGTCTGCGAGCTGCTGGTGCGCCGTGAGCATCTCCGCTTCTCGACCGCGCGCGGCTTCCTGCGAGTCGAGCCGATGCGACGCGCCGCACAGCTGTCGAGGCGCTGGCCTGGCTCGTGGCAGCACGGCTTCGCCCTCGCAGAGGTGGCCCACGCCTCGCTCTGGGCCGACACTCCCGACGCCCAGGACGCCGTGGCGGCCGCCGTCGAGGCGGCGGATGGAATCGACCACCCGAGGGTGACGGCCTACGCCTTCGCGGCCGCGGCGATGGGCGCGGAGTTCAGCGAGCAGCCCGGCGGGCCGGCGCTGGCAGCGCGCGGTGTGCAAGGCGCCGCGGAGGCTCGCGACTGGTGGGGCTTCGTCCACGCCTCACTGTGGGAGGCGAACACGACCGCGAGCAACGCCGAACCTGCCTGGGCCGGCGTCCTCCGCAGGCGACGCGAGCAGCTGACCGTGCTGGGAGGTCCACACCCGTACCTGGCCTGGTTGTCCATCAACGAAGCCGATGCACTCGTCAGGTCCGGCGACTGGAGAGGCGCGACGGCGTTGCTGCGGGTGGCGCTCGGCTCCGACCCTGGTACGTCGGGCGATGTCCACGCGCGACTCGTGGCTGCACGCCTGGCCGTCGCGCAGGGACGACAGCACGAGGCCGAGGACCACCTCGCCAGGGCCGACGAGCTGTCCGCCGATACAACCGCCTTCCTGGCCTTGCAGTTCGACGCTACAAGGGCCCTGGTGCGAACCGGTGCCGGCGACCCACGGGGGGCGTACTCGGCCGCCATGACCGGGCTGCTGTCGGCCGGGGTGCCGCCGACGTTGTGCGAGTGGCTGTGTCCACTGGCCGCACGGGCGCTCGCCGACCTCGTTGCCGACGCGAAGGAGCACGGCGAGGACCCCGGCGGACACCTACAGCTGGTTGACGACCTCGTCGGGCGCTTCCCGCACGTGATCCCGGATGGATCGATGAGTAACCTGGTGTACCGGCGGCAGGTCGACGCACTCGACGCGCTGTACGCGGCAGAGGTGGCCCGAGCCCGCCGTGACCCCGACGAGGTAGCCCTCTGGCGACGCGCGGCCGAGGCTCTTGACAACGTGCATCCCTGGGACGCGGCGTACGCGGCATACCGGGCCGGTGAGGCGGTCCTGATCCGCACCGGCGGTACGCGCGAGGAGGCCGCGACGCTGCTGCGCCGCGCAGCCACCCTTGCCACCGCGCTCGGGGCCGACCCAGTTCTCGACGACGTCACCGCACTCGCCGCCACGGCACGCATCACCCTCGACACGCTGGAACCAGCACCCGATACAGCCGTCGGCATGCTGCCTGGGCTCACGAAGCGGGAACGGGAGATACTCGGACACATCGTCGCCGGTCGCACCTACGGCGAGATCGCCCGCACCCTGTACCTCAGCGAGAAGACCGTCAGCTCTCACGTGTCGAACATCTTGCGCAAGACGGGGAGCGCCAACCGGGTCGACCTGGCGCGTCGAGCCCAACACGCGCAGGCGCACGGCTCGGACCGCTGACTCGGTCACGACCCAGCGTCAAGACTGGCCACGACACACGGCCGGACACGCGTGTTGGAGTGCTAGGGACCGCCGCAGAATCGTCGCAGTGTGCATCTCTACGGCCGCCTGCGTCCGTGCACAGGCACCGCCTCGGTGTGACCCGCCCACTGGGCGGTCTCGGCTGGCAGTGGCGCGACTAGGGTCGAACCCATGCACGAGCACAAGGGATTCGATGAGGAAGCGGCGACGTGGGACGACGCCCCGGGCCACGAGGAGCGTCAGGTCGCGGTGGCCCGGGCCATCGAGCAGTCCGTCAGCCTTGACCCTGAGATGCGCGCGCTCGACGTCGGCTGTGGCACGGGTCGTCTGAGCATCTTGCTCGCCGGCAGGGTCGGCTCCGTTGTCGTGACCGATCCGTCCGCCGGAATGGTGAAGGTAGCGCAGGAGCGGATCGAGGCGGCCGGACTCGGTAGCCGACTGCGCGCTGTCCAGGCAGACCTCACTACGGACCCTCTCGACGGCGCCTTCGACGTGGCGTGGAGTTCCATGGCCCTGCACCACGTTCAGGACGTGGATGCGTTGCTGCGCTCCGTCGCGGGGCTCCTTGTCGATGGTGGTCGACTGGCCATCGGGGACCTTGACGAGGATCCCGACGGGGCTTACCACGCCGAGAAGGTCGACTTTCACGGGCATCACGGGTTCGACCGGCAGCACCTGGCCGAGCAGTTGACCAACGCCGGATTCGCCGAGGTCAGGTACGTGGACGCCACGACCATCCTCAAGGGCGACCGCCCGTTCGGCGTGTTCCTGTGCACTGCGACAAAGGCCGCCTCGGCCCAGACCTGAGGCCACAACCCTGGGGGGTGCGCTGCGAAACCCACTGTCGCAACGCCTTTCGGCCAGGGCCCCCTCCTCGCAGCGGTGCCGATCGACCCGAACGCATTCCCTTGACGGGGCGACCGGCATAGTCTCGACGATGCGGCGCCAATCGGGAATCGCGTGCAGAGTGAGGGGTACGTCGATGATCGAGGCACGAGTCGTGGTGCGGGTGGTGTTGCTCATCGGGGCCGCTGTGGCGCTGGTGGTGGCCGCCTCCCAGGTTCGCGACAAGCGGGCCCTCCAGGACAAGCACACAAAGGTCTGACGCCCGCCGAGGAGGTGTCTCGGATGGCTGTGCAGCGAATCGTGGACGACCCGGCGGCGGCTGCGGCGTCGATCGCCTCCGGCGGCCACCTGCACCGTCATGCGGTCGTGATGGTGCTCGACCTGACGCTGGCTTCGCCTGAACCACCCGTGATCGACGGCTTCTCGATCGCGCCGGCGAATCCGGACCGTGCGATCGAGTACGGCGAAGTGGTCACTCGGGCGTATCCACCGGATCATCCCGACCACGAGCCCTCCGACCGCGACAGCGCGTCGGCCGCCCAGGCGGTCCTCGACGTCATGCGCGGCGAGACGATGGGGCCCTGGATCACCGGTGCATCGCTCCACGTCGCCGACCACACCGACCGCATCGTCGGACAGATCCTGATCACCGAGACCACTGCCAGCGGCACCGTCGTCGCGGGACCATTCGTCACCGACGTCTGCGTCGATCCCGCGGTGGCCGGCCATGGGCTCGGAACTGCTCTGCTCGCCACGTCCGCAGGTCGCCTTGCCGACCTCGGCTGGTCGACCTTGACGCTCGTCGTCACGGTGGGCAACCCGGCGCAGCATGTCTACGAACGGTTGGGCTTTCGCGTGACCTCCGAGTCATGGCGGATCGAGACCGCCGGCTGACGCCGCCCACAGCCCGCTCCGCCAGGCGCCGGGCGTCGGGAGCCGGCAACCGAGCGCCGCGGGTTCAGTCAGGAGCTGGCGGGTGGCGCCCAGGTCTTGAAGGCGGTGAGGAGGGCTTGAACTCCGAGTCGGAGGGTGGGGTCGACGGCGGGCGCGTAGAAGGGTGAGTGGTTGCTCGGGGCGGCGCGCACGACCTCCATCACCTCCGCCTCGCTGGTGGCGCTCTCGAAGAGCGCTGGGTCGGCGCCGCCGAGGAACCAGAACGCGCACGGCGCACCGGCCGCCTCGGCCAGGAGGCCGACGTCCTCGCTACCGGTCATCGTTCCCAGGTCCACGACATGCTCGGGCCCGAGCCAGGAGCAGAACGCGGCGCTGGTGCGTTCCACGGCATCGGGGTCGTTCATCAGCGGGGGGAAGTAGTCGGTGTGTTGCACACTCGGCTCCCGAGCACCCGAGGCGATGGCTTCGCCCTGCGCGATCCGGGTGATGGCGTTCAGGGTGCGGTCGCGCACCTTGGGGTCGTAGCTGCGCACGTTGAGCCGGAGCTCGGCCTCATCGGGGATGATGTTGTTGTTCGTACCGGCGCTGATCATCCCGACGGTGACGACCGCGGTCTCGGTGCCCGCCGTCTCGCGCGAGACGATGGTCTGCAGCCGCATCACCGTCGCCGCCGCCAGCACGATCGGGTCGATGGTGGTCTCCGGGCGCGAGCCGTGACCGCCCCTGCCGTGCAGGGTGATCGTCAGGGAGTCGCTGGCCGCCAGTGCCATCCCGCCATGGATGGCGATCATCCCCGCCGGCAGCGGGGCCACGTGCTGTCCCAGCACCACGTCAGCTGTCCCGACCCGCTCGAACAGGCCGTCCTCGATCATGGCCTTGGCGCCGGAGCCGAGCTCCTCAGCAGGCTGGAACAGCACCATCACCCGCCCCGAGTAGCCGGCGCGGTCCGCGGCGAGGGCGCTGGCCGCCCCGAGCAGGCAGGTGATGTGCACGTCGTGGCCGCAGGCGTGCATCACGGGGACGTCGTTGCCGAGCCGGTCGGTGGCCCGCGCCGTGCTCGCGAAGTCCAGCCCGGTCTTCTCCGCCATCGGTAGGGCGTCCATGTCGGCGCGCAGCAGCACGCTCGGTCCCGGCCCGTTGTCCAGGATGCCGACCACACCGGTGCCGCCGATCCCGGTGGTCACGTCGTAGCCCCAACCCTGCAGGTAGCCGGCCACGAGCTGGGAGGTGCGCTCCTCCTGGAACGACAGCTCCGGGTGCGCGTGCAAGTCCCGATAGATGCTCGCAAGCTCCGCATCCGACAGGCCGACCGGCACACCCAGCGACTCGGTCACGATGAACTCCTCCTCGAGGCACGAACACGCCGGCGACATCCACACCTGCAGGAGCGCCAGGCAGCCAAGGTGCCTGGCGCGGCCCACACTAGAGGCGCGCGCCTCTTCGCGCGAGGACCGGGTCAGACCAGGAGCTGATGCCGGGCGAGATCGCGGTAGAGCGGCGTCGAGTCCACGAGGTCGGAGTGGTTGCCCTGACCGACGACCTGGCCGTGGTCCATGACGACGATGTGGTCGCTGTCGACGACGGTCGACAGGCGGTGGGCGATCACGATGAGCGTGCGATCGGTCGCGACGGCATCGATCGCGTCGCGCATGCGCTGCTCGTTGAGGCCGTCCAGTGAGGAGGTCGACTCGTCCAGCAGCAGGATCGGG
>JBBQWX010000244.1:0-5185 GCA_038210185.1 Actinomycetales bacterium | reverse complement strand
CAGGCGCTTTCGCTCCCACCGACCCCGCCGCGGCTGGCTCCACGTCCATCAACACCGATTGCCCGGCGACCTGCGGCTCCGACATACCCCATTCTCCCGCAGCCGCAACGCATTACGTGTTACCGACACGGGGTCCTAGGGTGTGGCCATGCCGTTGATGTGGGAGGAGCTGCGGGAGCCTCCGTCGCGCAGCGCTCGGTGGAAGGCCACGCTGCGCAAGCAGCCGTCGGCCTTCCTGCTCGCGGTCCAGATCCTGGTGATCCTCCTGCTGCCCGCCCTCGAGTCCTCGGACTGGGGTCGTGCCGTCATCTCGCTGTTGAGCCTGTCGGCCCTCGTGACGGCGGTCTTCACGGTGCGCAGCACTCCGGCCCTGACCTGGCTCTCCATCACGCTCGCGATGCCGGCGGCGGTCTTCGAGGTCTGGAGCCTGTTCAACACCAGCACGACCGTCGTCGCGCTCGCCCACACGGCCCTGGCAGTCTTCTACTTCTACACGGCGTACGCGCTCATCGCCTACATGTTCGAGGACTCGTGGGTCACCAAGGACGAGCTCTTCGCGGTGGGGGCCTGCTTCACGGTGCTCGTGTTCGCGTTCGCGTACGTGTTCCTCGCGATCCAGGAGATCTATCCAGGCTCGTTCACGTCCTTCGCCGGTCCCGGAGAGCGCTCCCTCCTCGAGCTGATCTACCTCTCGGCGGCGCAGCTCACCAGTGTGGGCCTCTCGGACGTCGGGCCGATCCTGCCGCAGGCGCGTGCGGTGTGCACCATCGAGCAGCTCGCGGGGGTCATGTACGTCGCGATGGTCATCTCGCGACTCGTCGCGCTCACGGTCATGCGGGCCCGTCAGCAGTGATGCCGTCCAGGTCCTCGATGCGCGCCAGGCTCGGTCCGCGGGTGAGCGAGATCTCGCGCGAGCGCTGTTCGGCCTCCCCGAGCACGCGCAGGACGTTCCCCCCGGTCAGGGCTGCGAGGTCGGCGTCGCTCCAGCCCCGGTCGGCGAGCGCGGCGAGCAGGCGGGGGTAGCCGCTGACGTCCTCGAGCCCGACCGGCTGCACGTCGACGCCGTCGTAGTCGCCGCCGAGCCCGACGTGCTCGGCACCGGCGACCTCGCGGACGTGCTCGCAGTGCGCCACGACGTCGTCGATGGTCGCGGTCGGCGCGCCGAGGTCGGGCCGTCCGCCGTCGGACTCCCAGTCGCGCACGGCGGGCGAGACGAAGTTCGGCACGAAGGTGACCATGCAGACCCCGCCGTTGTCGGCGAGACGGGTGAGCACGTCGTCGGGCACGTTTCGCGGGTGGTCGCACACCGCCCTGGCGCTGGAGTGCGAGAAGATCACCGGCGCCTGGGTGACCTCGAGGGCGTCGCGCATGGTGTCGGCCGACACGTGCGACAGGTCGACCAGCATGCCGAGCCGGTTCATCTCACGCACCACCTCGCGACCGAAGGGCGAGAGCCCGCCGAGCACCGGCTCGTCGGTGGCGGAGTCGGCCCACGGCACGTTGTCGTTGTGGGTCAGGGTCAGGTAGCGCACCCCGAGCGCCTGCAGCATCCGCAGGGTGCCCAGCGAGGAGTCGATGCTGTGGCCGCCCTCGGCGCCGAGCAGTGAGGCGATCAGCCCGTGCGACCAGGCGCGCTCGACGTCGGCCCGGGTCGTCGCGAGGGCGAGGTCACCGGCATACCGGGCCGTCATGGCGTGCACCGCGTCGATCTGCTCCAACGTGGCGGTCACCGCGGCATCGCCCTGCAGGCTCGCGGGCACGAACACCGACCAGAACTGCGCTCCCACCCCGCCGGCCCGCAGGCGGGGTAGATCGGTGTGGGTCGGCTGCCCCGGGCGGGAGATGTCGAGCCGGTCCCAGTCGTAGCCGACCCGTTCGCGGGCCTCCCAGGGGAGGTCGTTGTGGCCGTCGACGACGGGGTGCTCCGCGAGGAGCTCGCGGATCCGGGCCGAGGTGTCCGAGGGCATGCGCGTGACCCTACTCGGGGTGGGTGGGCAGGGCCGGCGCGCAACTAGAGTGACGATATGGCCTCCCCCTCCAGCCGCGGCAGCGTCGCGCTGGTCACCCTCGGGTGCACCCGCAACGAGGTCGACTCCGAGGAGCTCGCGGGCCGGCTGTCCGCCGAGGGCTGGACCCTCGTCGACGACGCCGCCGACGCCGACGTCGCCGTGGTCAACACCTGCGGGTTCGTCGAGCAGGCCAAGAAGGACTCCATCGACACCCTGCTCGAGGCGGCCGACCTCAAGGAGACCGGCCGCACCAAGGCCGTGGTGGCGGTGGGCTGCCTGGCCGAGCGCTACGGCCAGACCCTCGCCGACGAGCTGCCGGATGCCGACGCCGTGCTCGGCTTCGACTCCTACCGCGACATGTCCAGCCACCTCACCGCCATCCTCGGTGGCGCGCGCCCGGCATCGCACGTGCCGTCCGACCGGCGGATGCTGCTGCCGCTGTCGCCGGTGGACCGCTCGGATGCCGCTGCCGGGGTGGCACTTCCGGGCCACGGTGACGGCGAGCAGTTCGTGCGCTCCCGGCTCGACGCGCGCCCGTGGGCGCCGCTGAAGATCGCTAGTGGCTGCGACCGGCGATGCTCGTTCTGCGCGATCCCGATGTTCCGCGGCTCGTTCGTGTCGCGCCGCCCCACCGACGTGATCGCCGAGGCGCGCTGGCTGGGGGAGCGGGGGGTACGCGAGCTTTTCCTCGTGAGCGAGAACTCGACCTCCTACGGCAAGGACCTCGGCGACCTCGCGCTGCTCGAGAAGCTGTTGCCCGAGCTGACCGCGGTCGAGGGGGTGGAGCGGGTGCGGGTGTCCTACCTGCAGCCGGCGGAGGTGCGGCCGGGGCTGATCGAGGCCATGGCCGAGATCCCCGGTGTCATGCCGTGGTACGACCTGTCCTTCCAGCACGCGTCGCCCACCGTGTTGCGCAGGATGCGCCGGTTCGGCGGCACCGAGCCGTTCCTCGAGCTTCTCGAGCGGGTGCGGGCGCGCGTGCCTCTCGCCGGGGTGCGCAGCAACGTGATCGTCGGGTTCCCGGGTGAGACCGAGGCCGATGTCGACGAGCTCGAACGCTTCCTCGTCGGCGCCCGGCTCGACGTCGTCGGGGTCTTCGGCTACTCCGACGAGGACGGCACCGAGGCCGAGGAGCTCGGCGGCAAGCTGCCCGACGAGGTCGTCGCCGAGCGGGTCGAGCGGCTGACCGCCCTCATCGAGGAGCTCACCTCCCAGCGCGCCCTGGATCGCGTCGGCGAGGAGGTGGTGGTCCTCGTCGAGGAGCACGACGAGGACGACCCGTCGGTCGCCGTCGGCCGGGCCGAGCACCAGGGCCCCGACGTCGACGGCGTGTGCCTGGTGCGCGCCGGCGCCGACCGCGCGCTGCCGGTCGTGGGCTCGTTCGTCTCCGGCGTCGTCGTCGACTCGGTCGGTGTCGACCTCGTCGTGGAGTGCCGATGAGCGACAAGCCGCTCCGCCCGGTGCGCCCGGGCCCGCTCGCGCAGGGGCGGGCCACCGACCCGTACCGCCTGGGGGTCGACCCGGCCAGCCCGGTCGTGCCGGCGACCGGTCCGAGCGCCTGGAACATCGCCAACTACCTCACCATGCTGCGCCTGCTGCTCGTCCCGGTCTTCGGGTGGCTCCTGCTCGTCGACGACGGTCGGAACGCGGGCTACCGCTGGGCGGCGTTCGGGGTCTTCATCGTCGCGATGATCACCGACCGCATCGACGGCGACCTCGCGCGCAGCCGCGGGCTGGTCACCAACTTCGGCAAGGTCGTCGACCCGATCGCCGACAAGACGCTGGTCACCATGGCCCTGGTCGGGTTGTCGATGATCGGCGAGGTGTGGTGGTGGGTCACCATCGTGGTGCTGGTGCGCGAGTGGGGCATCACCGCGGTGCGCTTCTGGGTCATCCGGCACGGCGTGATGGCCGCCGGGCGCGGTGGCAAGGTCAAGACCTTGTTGCAGACCGTCGGCATCGGCCTCTTCCTTCTCCCGCGGTGGACGCTGCCGTACCCGGACCTGGCGCAGTGGGTGGCGTCGATCGCCCTCGGGGCGGCCGTCGTCGTCACCGTGGTCACCGGCATCGACTACCTGCACCAGGCCCTTCGTCTGCGCCAGACCAGTGAGCGGGCCGCGCGCAAGCGCGCGGAGCGGGCCGAGCGCGCCGCCGCCCGGCGGCGCCGCGGGCCGTGACCGAGCCCCGCCTGCCGGCGGACCCAGTGGTCGCCCGGCTGCGGAAGCTCGACCTGACGGTGGGCACCGCCGAGTCGCTGACCGGGGGACTGGTCTGTGCCGCCCTGACGAGCGTGCCGGGAGCCTCGACCGTGGTGCGCGGGGGAGTCATCGCCTACGTGAGCGAGGTCAAGGCCGACCTCCTGGCGGTGGACCGCGACCTGCTGGCCCGTGAGGGTGCGGTCTGCGAGCCGGTCGCCGCCCAGCTCGCCGACGGCATCCGGCGGGTTCTGGGCTGCTCGGTGGGCCTGTCCACGACCGGGGTCGCCGGCCCCGACCCCGCCGACGGCAAGCCGGTCGGCACCGTGTTCGTCGGGGCCGCGGGCCCCTGGGGAATCCTCGTCGAGGAGCTGGCGTTGACCGGCGACCGGGAGCAGATCCGGGCGGCCAGCGTGCTGGCCGTTCTCGACCTTCTCGCGCGGGGTCTGCAGAACCTCCGAGACGGCGTGGGCCCATCGGGGTACCGTTGACCCTGCGGGCCGACCGACGGTCCGCGCTGACGAGCGAGAGGAGGCACCGTGATCCTGCTTCGACACGAGCTCGGCGAGGTCCTGCGTGAGATCCGTCAGGACCAGGGCCGCACGCTTCGCGACGTCGCGTCGTCCTCCGCCGTCTCGCTGGGCTACCTGAGCGAGCTCGAGCGGGGCACCAAGGAGGCCTCCTCCGAACTGCTCGCCTCGGTGTGCGGTGGCCTGGGCCTGAGCCTGTCCGAGGTGCTCGAGCTGGTGCGCGATCGCGTCGAGCGGGTCGAGACCCTCACCGCCCCGGTCTCGCTGCCCGTCGGGCACGCGATGTCCGAGACCGTCTCGGCCTCTGCGGCCTAGGTGGCTGGTGCTTTTCGTGCGTGGCGGTCCCGGGCCTGGACGTGCGTTTTGGGAGAATGTCGTTATGACGCAAAGCTTCTGCTTGCTGGGTGAGTCGTGACGTTGGGGTTGGCGCCGCGGCAGGCGGATCTGTTCC
>JBBQWX010000243.1:0-5261 GCA_038210185.1 Actinomycetales bacterium | reverse complement strand
CCAGCCCTGGTTCGACAATGCCCGCCGCCTCCGCGAGCTCCTCACCGACCTCGAGACCCGCTCGCTACGGGCCTTCCTCGACGCCGAAGACCCCACCCCGTAATTGCCGAGATATCACACCGGAGATGTGCGGAACGTCAGTTGTGACGGGCCGGCCCGCACTGCACTCATCGGCTGATGCGAGAACGTAGGCCACCGGGCCCTTGAGCTGAACATCCCCACCGTGAGGCGAAGCACATGAGCACGCCAACCATGCACACCGCCGCCGAGCGACCGGACCTGTGGGACCGCGGGATTCCCTCCGCGGCCGTATGGCCCGAGTACAACCTGCACGGCGATGTGCTCAACCGGTGGTGGGGCTCCCTCGACGTGGACCTTCCGCAGTTCCAGTTCGTGCTCTACGACGAGGAGCACGACGCGGTGGTGGCCGAAGGAAACACCGGCCCGCTGTGGTGGGAGGGCCGGGACGAGGCGTTGCCAGACGGAGTCGACTCGGCGATAGAGCAGATCTTCGAGCGCGCCAGAGCAGGGCGGCCAGTGAACACGCTCTGCGCTCTGGCAGCCGCCGTGCCACGCGAGGGCCGAACCCGCGGCCTCGCCGAACCACTGCTCAGCGCCATGCGTACCCTCGCTGAGAGGCACGAGCTCACCCACCTCGTCGCACCGGTCCGACCGTCGTGGAAAGACCGCTACCCGCTGGCCGCGATCGAGAGCTACGTCCGGTGGCGACGAGAGGACGGACGTCTGCTAGACCCTTGGATGCGCGTACATGAACACCTCGGCGCCCGAGTCTCGACCCCGCTGCCCCGGTCCATGAGAATCACCGGGTCCGTCGGCGAGTGGGAGAGCTGGACCGGGATGACCTACCCCGAGTCCGGCGACTACGTGTTTCCCGACGGGCTGGCTCCCGTGCACATCGACCGGGCGCGCGACCAAGGCAGCTACTGGGAGCCGAACGTGTGGATGGTGCACCCCGACATCACACCCTGACGGGAACGCGCGACACACGCCGGGCCAGCTCCAGTGGGTGCGACGCTCCTATGCTTCGTCAAGCCGCCGTGGCCGTGTTTTCAAGTAGGCGGTAGAGGTCGCGCGCGACGTAGCGGGCGAGGCAGCGTTTGATCTCTCGCCCTGTCTTGCCTTCGGCTGTGCGGCGAGCGACGTAGTCGCGGGTGGCTGGCTGGTACTGGATCCGGCTCTGGACCACGGTGTGCAGTGCGTTGTTGAACTGGCGGTCGCCGTAACGGTTGAGCCGATATCGGGTGGTGACTTGGCCACTGTTCGCCGGGATTGGTGCCACGCCGGCGAGCATCGCGAACGCCGCCTCGGAGTGGATCCGGCCGGGGTGGGACCAGGCGCACAACACAGTGGCGGCCACGATCGGTCCGACGCCGAACTCCTCGAGTAGCTCAGGGCGCCACCCGCGGATGATGGCCACCATCGCCTTCTGCAGCTCGCGTGCCTCTTTCAGCATCGCGTGCGCGCGACGAGCCAAGGTCCGCAACGCCACCACGGTGCTGGTCGTCTCGACGTCCCACGCTGACTGAACACGCAGGTTCGCAGCGGTGTTGAGCATCGTGGCCAGCTTCTGACCGCGGAACCTGACGCGGATAGGTTCAGGTGCTGCGATGACCAGGCTGAAGACCTGCAGCTGAGCATCGGTGGAGGCGTGAATCGCGCAGCGACGTACAGCCAAAAGCACTGACAGTGCATGGCGTTCGCCCCCGGTCCGCGAGGAGTTCCCAACCGCGGCCGGGCCATCGCCTCTCGCGCACCGCGGATCGCATCGAGGGGGTCAGACTTCGCGCCGTTGCGACGCGCAGCTCGCTTCGGGCGATCCAACTCGATGACGATCTCCGAGAGCTCCACCAGGTGACGACTCAGACCGGCGCCGTGACCACCGGTCCCCTCGATCGCCCAGGCCCGCAACATCGGGTGGTTGTTGGCGAACTCCACCAGCTCGGCATAGCCCTGGGCTGTCGCCTCGACGGTGATCTCGCCCAGGACACTGCCAGTGGCAGCATCAAGTACGGCTGCGGAATGGGTGTTCACGTGGGTGTCGACGCCGATGACGACATCGACCACCTCACGCAGATCGGCCAGACTGTTCATGCGTTCTCTCCTTCTCCGGACGGGACGTGGTTCCGGTCCGGGATGGAGGCTCGGCAGGACTGTGATGAGACACGCCCGGCGCCGCTAACGCCAGGTGGTCAAGCTCCTGATCAGGCCAGCTCCTCCAACCGGGCCGGGGCCGGTGACCACGAGCGGACAGGTCGCAACAAGGCACCAGGCCAGTCTCTTCGGGGGTCACACCCGCGGTCACCAAACACAGCCCAGCACCTTCAGGCTGCGTTGGCGATCCTCACAGTCTCTACGCCGCCAGTCGACTATCAATCATCGGTAGCGGCGGATGACTTCCGTTGGTGTTCGCGATGCAGTCTGGCGGAACTGAGGAGACGAGCGTGCACGACGGTGCGGGTTGCCGCAGGTCGGAAGGGCTCGCCACTAGGTCAGCGGTGTCTTCGCCTTGTTCGTGCTGCCGAGTGCGGCCTGCGCGGCGGCCATCCGAACGGACGCCATCGCTGCAGCGATGGCGCCTCTGACGCGACGGGCAACCTTGATCGCCTGCCGGAGGTCCGCGCGGGCGGGCTCAGGCCGACGGCCCACCCCGAGGAGCGGGGCGGGCCGTCAGGAGCCGGTGTCAGCCGGGATGCCTCAGTTGAGGACGCCGCAGACGGCCGGGTCGGTGGCCTCGGCGGGAAGGCTCGGGTCGAGCTCGCTGGCGCCGCGCCCCTCGAAGTCGTACACCCCGTTGCCGTTGTAGTCGATGCCGTGGATGACGACGACGCCCTCGCCCTCGCGGACGGAGTCCGCGATCTGCTTGGCGGTGCCGCCGCCGCCGGTGTAGCCGGTGCCGGCCACATCGGTGAACTCGATGTTGGTGCGGAAGTAGGAGAAGCTGCCGTCGGCTGACACCGGGAAGCGTTTCACCGCGAGCGCGCTGGCCGGTGTGGTGCCACCGGTCGTCGTCAGGGACACGACGATCGGGCCGTAGGCAGGGACGCCTTCGACGGTGTTGAGCACGCCGTCGTCATTCGCGTCGTCCTGGAAGAGGCTCGGGCACTCGTTGCGGGCGTCGTTGCCGTAGTGGATGTGCTGGGCGTGGGGCGCGTCGGGCGTCAGCCCGTGAGCCTGCACGGAGATGCTCTCGATCTTCTGGTTCTTCACTACTGCGGTCGCGGATCCGGAGGCGCCGGAGCTGTTGAGCTCGCTCAGGGTGGCGGAGAGGCTGACGTCCTTGCTCTTACCGGCGCTGGAGGCCGGTTCGTGCGCGAGGGCCGAACCGCTGCCCACGGCGGCGGTGCCCATGAGTGCCAGTGCCGTGGTGCTGATGACCAGTGCTGTTGATCGCTTCATGCTGTGCTCCTCTGCAATTGCGGCGGCTGGGGAGTCGCCGTCCAGTGGAGTTCGTCACCGTCGTCGCGTCCGGATTGGTCCCGCCCGTGACGTCCGTCGTGCACGTACTGGCTACGCGCCGACAAAGTCTCCTAGCGTCAGGAGAATTGCCGAGGCCCGCGACAGTGAGAATGCTGAGGATGATCAGCACCACCCCCGCGGGAGACGTTCCCGATGTCCCAGATCACCTACGTGGTCCTACTCGGCGGCTCAGCGCGCCTGCCGGCCGTCACCGCCCTGGTCACCAGCTCAGCACGTCGCGCTGCGCTCGTTCAGCTATTGCTGAACCGGGACGTGCCCGGGTGGCGCAACGAGGAGGAGATCCGACACGCCGAGGTGGCGGACGAGGCGATGGCCGGGGTGCGGGCTGAGCGTGATCGGGAGGAGGCGGCGCGGAAGGCGCGGATGGACCGCCGGCAGGCGGAGACCGACGCCATCGTGGCCGGGGTCGCCGAGAGCCGGCGCCGCCTCGCACGCAGCAACCCGGGCAGGGAGCCGCTGCCAGGTGCGGTGCAGGGCGGGCGAAGACATCCGGGTCGACCAGGTCCCGCTGGGCCCCGCGGCGGGTCCGGGGCCTCGCAGGTGTCTCGACGTCGCGAGGATGACGACCACGCTCGATCAGCGAGGCCCACGGCCGCATCGGCGGCACCGGTCCTCTGCGTGGCGTACCCGGCGACGACTGGACTCCGGCCCAGGCTGCGCGCCCGGGGCGCGAGGTCGCGCTGCTCGTCGGTCATTACCGGGGGGAAAGCAACTGAGTGAGAGGCCAGGGGCGCTCAGGTGACGACGACACCGGCGCGCACCACTTGCTTGAACCGCGCAGATCCTGGTCTCACCCGGCACCCCGGCCGGAGCGGCAGTCCTTCCGGAACTCGGCAGAGACGGACGGATCGTCGGCCGCAAAACCTGCTGCATATCGCCGCCAGTTCCTACCGCTGCAATGGGTAGTTCGTCTATTTGTCGGCGAAGTCGTGGATGGCGTGGGAGAGGGCCGGTCTGCTGGGGCCGAGCCAGTAGAAGCGGCTTGGCGCGTCCGTCTCGAAGAGTTCGGCCTTGGGGATCAAGCGCACGAAGTCCTTGGCGTGTTCGAAACGCACTCCTCCGTCGTGGCGAGAGGCGGTCACCAGGGTTGGGCAGGGAATCGAACCGAGAACAGACTGGCGGTAGGTGGACCGGCCGGGCGCGCCTTGGCGCACGTCGTTGACGAACCCCGAGCCGGAGCCCATGGCAGCGAAGGTCGCCCGCGCCGACGCGCGGTCAGCAGGCGTCCAGCTCGGCCACCACGAACCGACCGGAAGTGTCGACAGGGTAGACATCATCAGGCGCAGACCTCGGTCAGAGGTCGTCATCCGACGGATGGCCCGCCAGGTCAGTCCTTGGGTCCACGGCGAGAAGCCCAGGGGGCCAGCCGCCGCCTCCGCCCTGGTGTCGGGGTAGGCCAAGGTCGACGGAGCACAACTGTGCAGCACCAGCCGAGGCGCCAGGTGCCCCAGAGTCGCGGCGACGTGCACCGCCTGAAGCCCCCCGAAACTAATTCCCACGATTGCGGCTGCTTCGCGGATCCCGAGCCCGTCGCACACCTCGGCGACAGCAGGGACGAACTCTTGTTGAGCGACAGGCTGGATGATCACCAGTGGTGGTCTTCGCGACCCGGCCAGTGTGGTTGGGTGGTCCTCACGCTGACGGCGCGTCAGCGTGACGACAGTGTTGACCAGGGGGTTCGGCCGCTCCGACGATTCGCGGCCGGGCCGGCGGCGAGGGCTTGCGAAGCCCTCTGGGCTCGGGCAGGGTGCAACACCACTTGC
>JBBQWX010000242.1:0-5266 GCA_038210185.1 Actinomycetales bacterium | reverse complement strand
TGGTGTCGGTCGGCCTGTTGATGAAGGTGTTCCCGCCGGAGGTGGTGGACGCGGTGATCGCGGAGTGTGGGCGCACCGAGCAGCGGCGGCGGTCGTTGCCGGCCCGGTCGATGGCCTACTTCGCGATGGGGATGGCGCTGCACTCGGAGGGCTCCTACGAGGATGTGCTTGCGTTGATCTCCGACGGGCTGGCCTGGGCGCACCGGCAGCAGGGGGCGGGCAGGTTGGCGAACAAGGCGGCGATCTCCCATGCCCGGGATCGGCTCGGTCCGGAGCCGATGGCGCGGTTGTTTCAGCGGGTCGCGGCCCCGCTGGCCGGCCCAGACACGCCCGGGTCCTGGCTGGCCGGGCGCCGGCTGGTCGCGATCGACGGGACGTGTCTGGACCTGGCGGACACCCCGGCCAACGACGCGCACTTCGGCCGGCCCGGGGTGATGAAGGGCGAACGGGCTGCGTTCCCGCAGGCGCGCGTGGTGGCGTTGGCCGAGTGCGGCACGCACGCCATCTTCGATGCCGTGATCGGCCCGTACACCAGCTCCGAGGGGGCCCTGTCCGGGGAGTTGTTGGGACGGTTGCGGCCGGGGATGGTGTGCCTGGCCGACCGCGGGTTCTATAGCTTCACGGCTTGGGAGAAGGCCTGCGGGACGCAGGCGGACCTGCTCTGGCGGGTCAAGGACAACCTGCGACTGGACCCGGTCGCAGAGCTGCCCGACGGGTCCTTCGTGGCCGAGGTGTTCGACTCCAAGACCGACCGCCGCCGTGAGCGCCCGGTCCGGGTCCGGGTGGTCAGCTACACCATCGAGGATGGCCGGGAGCCAGCCGGCCCGTACCGGTTGATCACCACGATGCTGGACCACGAGCAGGCGCCCGCCGCCGAGCTGGCTGCCGCGTACAGCCAACGCTGGGAGCTCGAGAGTGCCTTCGACGAGCTGAAGACCCACCAACGCGGACCGCGGGCGGTGCTGCGCTCCAAGTCCCCGGGCCTGGTCACCCAGGAGATTTGGGGACACCTGTGCTGCCACTATGCGATCCGCACCCTCATGGTCGACACCGCAGAGCACGCCGGACACGACCCGGACCGGGTCTCCTTCGTCGCAGCGCTGCGCATCGCCCGCCGGTCCATCGCCCAGCAGGGCGCTTTTTCCCCCTCACGTGCGTGACGCCATCGGCCACCTCTGGGCCCACGCCATCGCAGAGCTGAGCCGACGACTACTACCGCGACGACGACCTCGCGCCAACCCCCGCGTCGTCAAACGCAAATACACCAAGTGGCACGTCAAACGCCTGGCTCACCGCAACTGGCCCCAACCCGACCGTGGCCCGAACGAAGCCGTAGTCACCTAATTGAACGGTATTGCGCCTAGATCGAGCCCCCGCCACGACCGCGTTGAGCGGTCATATCCGGCGCGGGTCGACCACCCGCACGGACACCGAAGCCGCCTGGCGCGACGCTTGAGGTCGACCACGACCCCCTCGGGCGCGAAGGTCACCGCGGCGACATAGGCGCCAGGGATCGCGAGCATCTTGTTGAATGCAGTGGTGGCGCGCACGTGAGAGCTCCTGCCGGTCCGGTTGGCTTCGCAACCCCGAACCTAGGCAGCCCACACGTGCGCGTCACCCCGCAGCGCCACTCCAAGGCAACAGCCCAGCCCCACAACGCGAATCGGCCGAGAACTGGCTCACCCGGACCCACAGGAACCTGAGGAGTCCCACAATTGTGGCCCTTTGACGGCTTCCGTGCGATGCGACGGCGCTAGCCCTTCCTTGAGGATGCGTCCGACCTCCGACGCCCCCCGGTGCCAGAACGGCGAAGGCGTTTCCGCGCGGCCCAAGGTCTCGCCCCATACCGACGATCGGGCGCGAGCCGGCCACAAGTGTCGGCCAAGGGTGTCAGCCGCTCGGGGGACGTCCCGCCCGTGGCTCGACCACGGGGTCCCCGGTCGCGCGGCCGAGCTGGATGACGGCGTACGCCGGGCGTCGTGGGGTTTGCCGGTCCAACCCCTGCATCGTGGACACCACGAGTCGAGCCCGGGCTCCCGCAGGACGCGCTCGTCGCCTCGGGGTGGCCCCTGCCCGACGCGCAGGCGAACCTCGTCTGGTTCGGGGCTGGGGAGCCGACGTCGCAGTTCGCGGCGACGTGGGAGGCCAGGCTGACGGTGCGTCCGTACGGGTCCGACGGTGCTCGGGCGACGATCGGTGAGCGCGCGGAGAACGGCCGGCTGATCGAGGTCGCGGGGGCGTTCTTCGCAGCCGCTGGGGCTGAGCTCTGCCGCGAGCTCGTCCCGGATCACGGTGTCCACAGGGGCTGCTCGATCCGCTGGTTGTCCACACGGGTGCGGCGATCGGATGGGTTGTCAGTGGACATGCGTATGATTACTGCATGGATGGGGGCGTGGCAGCGGGGCGGGTCGTGGACCCGGGTCCCGCTGTGCCGCAGTCCGAGTGGGCGTGTTCGTCGGAGGCCGTGAGCGGGCCGGTGGTCATGGTGGAGGGATTCCGCGCGTGGTTGGCCTGCGTGGATGCGGGGTCGTTGTCGGATCGCGAACGGGTCGACCTGGTCGCGAGCCTCGAGGGCGCGAAAGGGGCGATCTCGGCGGTGCAGGCGCGGGCGACGGATGCCTTGCGCTGCTCGCGGGAGGTGGTGGATCCGCGAGATGTGGGTCGTTCGGTAGGGTCGATGGTGGCGTTGGCGCGTCGGGAGTCCCCGAGCCTGGGGGACCGGTTCGTGGGGTTGAGCCGGGCGCTGGTGCACGAGATGCCGGCCACCATGGCCGCGCTGTCGGCGGGGTCGTGCAGCGAGCGGGTCGCGGTAGCGGTGGTCCAGGCGACGGCGACATCCTCCATGGAGGACCGGAGCGAGGTGGATGCTCGGGTGGGTCCGTTGCTGGGCCGGTTGGGCGTCAAGCAGGCCGGTGCGGCGGCGGGCCGGGTCGCGGCCGAGCTGGACGCAGCGAGCGTGGTGGCCCGGATGGAGGCCGCGGTCAAGAGCAGGCGGGTGACGGTGCGCCCGGCCCCGGACGGGATGGCGTACCTGTCTGTGGTGGGTCCCCTTCAGGATGTGGTGGGTGCGTACGCGGCGCTGCAGGCCAGGTCGCGGGCGGTGGTTGCCGGGCAGTGCCCCGACGAGGAGCCGCAGGGTCGTGGGGTGGGTGCGGTCGCGGCGGATACGGCGTTGCGGGTGTTGTCCGGGCGTGCGGTGGGTCAGCTGCAGCCGGTGGAGGTGCACCTGGTCATGACCGACCGTGCCCTGCTCGGGTCGGGTGACCCCGACAGGTCGGTGATGGAACCAGCCCGGATCCCGGGCCACGGCTCCGTCCCGGCCCCGGTCGCGAGGGCCTGGCTGCGTGAACGACTCGAGCAGCCGCAGGCCGACGGGCCAGCCAGCGTACCCGGCGCGGACCGGGAGCCGGTCGAGGCGGCGCGGGTGTGGGTGCGGCGGTTGTACGCGACCCCGGATGGTCGGGACCTGGTGGCGATGGACTCGCGGCGGCGGCTGTTCGGTGGGTTGTTGCGGCGGATGCTGGTGCTGCGTGACGACGTGTGCACCACGCCGTGGTGCGAGGCGCCGATCGTACACGCCGACCACGCGCACCCGGTCAGGGAAGGTGGGCGCACCGAGTTCGCAGAGGGCAACGGTAAGTGCGCCCGCTGCAACCAGACCAAGGAAGCCCCCGGCTGGCGCACCCGGGTGGTCATGACCAACCCCCACCACGACAGCGAATGCCTTGCGAGGCGGATGGTGCAGGTGAGCACCCCGCTCAGGCACCGGTACGACTGCGAACCGCCGCCCCTGCTCGGCTGGGGCAGCCAGACCCCGCCGCTGCCGCCCGCCCGGATCAGCGCTCCCGCAGTGCCGATCGCCTCCGATGAGCCGGCTCCGCCGCCGAGGGTCAGAGTGCAGCCGCCGATACCCGAGGGCGCGCCCAGCGGGCCGCCTGAAGCTCACCGGCGCAAGCGGGCGCTGCTCAGAACGCGTACGCTCCGCGACTCGGTGCCACGACGGCCGCGACGACCACGCCTGACCAGCCACCTCGAACAGATGCTGTGCCGGTACCTGACCTGAGGTCACCCGGCGAGGTCAGTGAGTCACCACACGCAGGCTTGCGCCGCGATCGTCCAGGGCCGGGTTCCTCGCCGCCGACGACGGAAGAACGCGCCGTCGAGCAGCGGGAGGGGCATCCGGGCCGCCCAGCTCTTCATCATCGCCCCTTCACCGTGCCCACCGTCTGCGCCGTGCCGAGCGGACGGCCGTCGCCGCCGTCGTCGTACCAGTCGGTCACCATCACGGTCTTCTGGAACACCAGGTCGTTGCGCCGGTCGACGTCCACCGCGGCGATGTGCGTGTTGTCGTGCGTAGCGAAGCTGCGGCCGAGCTGCCCCGACGAGTTCCCCAGCCATAGTGGGTGCTCGGCATTCGACGAGGCCAGCAGCTGCGCTGCCATGCAGGGCTCAGGGGGGCAGCGCGGCACACGGGAAGGGGCGCTCCGCCACGGTTCGATGGGGTCCTCGCTGGTCGTGCCGTGCACGGCATACAGCAGCTCGGCCTCGCCGTAGAATGGCTCGAGGTCGCCGCAGCGGAACGACCAGGCCGGCGAGACCGTCGAGGTGCCCTACCTCCTCGAAGTCCGACTCCGCCGGCGCCGTCCGCCCACGTCTCCGCGGACTTGTAGCGGCGACGCATGAACACCCCGTCCGGCGACCAGTTCTCCGGCTCGCGGGGCAGGCGCTCACCGCGCTCGAGCAGCAGCACGTCGACACCGCGCTGTGCCCGAGCCCACGCGATCGTCCCTCCATCCATGCCCGAGCCCACGACGACGACGTCGGCCTCCAGGTGTTCCATGAAGTGGCAGTGCCACCCAATCGTGGTGATCGGCGGACCGCTGGCCAAGATCCGAGGCAGCGTGAGGTCGTCCCTGGTGTCGTTTTGGACCAGTACGTTCGGCGTGCACCCCCACGACAGGTGCTGATGCCCGTCGCCCAGACCAGGACCCAGGGTCGTGCACCGCGTCCGGCAGAAGCGACGCTGAGCTGCTCATTTCTGCGCCCGCGATGGTGGAGTCGGCCTGGGGCGCGGTGTCGGGATTGCTCCCGGTCCGTTTCCCCAGGCCGCTCACCGAACCCGTTATGTGGGTCTTCCGGCATGAATGTGGGTGACCCGATGGGATGAGCAGGGGTTTGTGGTTGTAGTGGAAGGGTTTCGGGCTTGGCGGGCGGGGCGCTCATTCGTGCTCGTTTCCCGGCCGTCTGCCGGGGGTGGTCAGTGAGG
>JBBQWX010000241.1:0-5298 GCA_038210185.1 Actinomycetales bacterium | reverse complement strand
CTGGCGAAGGCCTCACTGACCACCCCCGGCAGACGGCCGGGAAACGAGCACGAATGAGCGCCCCGCCCGCCAAGCCCGAAACCCTTCCACTACAACCACAAACCCCTGCTCATCCCATCGGGTCACCCACATTCATGCCGGAAGACCCGGTTTTCGCGAAGTCAGGAGCACTTCGCCCAGTCAGGGGCGTATACGGCCCTGACTGGGCGAAAGAGCCCTGCGCCGGCGAAGTGCTCCTGACTTCGCAAGAGAACGCGCGCACGTCACCCGGCCGGGCCGAGCCGCCCGCAGCGTCGTCGGTCCGACCGCCCTGCGACCGCTACGACGCAGCCCGGGCGCCCAGGTCGACCCACACGTTGGCGGGCAGCGGGCGGATGCCGTGCTGCGCCAGCAACGCACCCAGCTTGCCGCGATCAAGGGCGATCGCCCAGGTCCAGCGGGCGACCCGCGACTGCCGGCGCAGCCGGTCCTCGCGCTGCTTCTCGCGCCAGACGACCTCCGCCGCCTCGGCCGGGGTGGCGTTCTCGGCCACGCGGTACTTCACCTTGCCGTCGAACTCGCCGACCACGGCTTCCCAGCCGAAGTCGACGAAACCGACCAGCCCTTCGGCATCACGAACCTCCCTCTGCAGCTGCGGTCTCGGGAGGTTCAGCAGGAACATCTGGACGCGGGACAGGCTCTCGCCGGGGCTCATGCTGAGGGGGTCCGCCAGGGCTCCCACCAGACGCGCTGCGACCCGACCGCGGACGCGCGGCGGCACGGCATCGACCTCGGCCATGAGCTCGGCGAGCGTGCACAGCTCGTGTCGCAGGGCGTGGTCCGCCGCTGCGACGGCGGTGTGCAGCGTGCCGGTGCGTGCCAGGTCGACCACCGTCCTGGCCGGGCTCGTCACCCGCAGGTCCCCGTGCCGGACCGTGGCAGCCTCGCGGCCCACGTGCGGTCGGACGAGCGACGACCCGCGACCACGCGCCTCGGTCGCGACGAGCACCCGCACGGCATCCGGCCACTGCTCGACCCGCGGCAACCCCCACACGGCAGCCGCAGACGTCACCGCGAACACGGGGTCCTCACGCTCCAGGCACAGCCCGGTGGCATGCACGAGCGCGGCGTGCCGGTGCTCAGGGGTGAGCCGGCGCCACTCGTGCTCGGTGACCCACACACCGTTGCGCACCTGGTGCCACCTGCCACGCGTCGGCTCCACGCCTGCAGCACGCAGGTCCCGGCCACGACGCAGGATGCCTGCGTCGAACGGGATCGGGGCAGCGGGACCAAGCACCCGGCCACCGTGCCAGAACCTGCCGTCGCCACCAGCGAGATATCCACAGGCCCGGCCCATGGCCATCCCACCGCTATCTCACCGCCATCCCTTCGACACCCCTTCGGCACCCCTTTCGGCACCCCGTCGCCGTCCAGCCGCCTCTTCGAAGTCAGGAGCAGTTCGCCCGCTCCGGAGGTTCTCGCCGAGTCTGGATCGAGTACGGCCCTGACTGTGCGAAGTGCTCCTGACTTCGCGGGGGGGCGGGCCGTGGGACAGTGCCACCCGTGACGCAGACGACCGGGCCGGGCCAGCACCGCGAGGTGCTGCGGCTGGCCGTGCCCGCGTTCCTGGCCCTGGTGGCCGAGCCGCTCTTCCTGCTGGCCGACGCCGCGATCGTCGGGCGCCTCGGGGTCGCATCCCTCGCCGGCCTGGGCGTGGCGAGCGCCGTGCTGCTCACCTCGGCCAACATCTTCGTCTTCCTGGCCTACGGCACCACCGCCGTCGTCGCCCGCCAGCTCGGTGCGGGCTCGCGCGCCGGAGCCATCGCCGCCGGCATCGACGGCACCTGGCTGGCGATCGCCCTCGGCACCGTCACGGCGGCCCTCGTCGCCCTGTTCGCCGGCCCGCTCGCCCACGTGTTCGGTGCGTCCGCCGCCGCCATCGACCAGGCGGTGACCTACCTGCGGATCTCGGCCCTCGGCATCCCCGCCATGCTGGTCGTGCTGGCCACCACCGGGGTACTGCGCGGCCTGCAGGACACCCGTACGCCGCTCCTCGCCGCGGTGGGTGGGTTCAGCCTGAACATCGTGCTCAACGTGTGGTTCGTGCACGGGCTGCACTGGGGCATCGCCGGGTCGGCCTGGGGCACCGTCATCGCCCAGACCGCGATGGCAGCGGCGCTCGTCGTGGTGCTGGTGCGGTATGCCGCGGGCACGGCGGTGCCGCTGCGGGCCCACCCCGGGCGCGTGCTCGCGGCGGCCCGCGGCGGCGTTCCCCTGCTGGTGCGCACCCTCGCCCTGCGCGCCGTGCTCCTGGTGACCACGTGGGTGGCGGCCGACCTCGGCGACGTGCCGCTGGCCGCCTACCAGGTGACCGCCACCATCTGGACCTTCCTCGCCTTCGCCCTCGACGCCCTGGCCATCGCCGCCCAGGCCATCACGGGCAAGGCACTGGGCGCGGGCGAGGTCGACCGCACCCGTGCCGCGACGACCCTGATGGTGCGGTGGGGCATCGTCGTGGGCATCGGGTTCGGCGTGCTGCTGCTCCTGCTGGCCCCGGTGCTCGGCCCCCTGTTCACACCCGACCCCGCGGTGCAGGCCGCGATCGCGGGTGGCCTGGTGGTGGTCGCCCTCGGCCAGCCACTCTCGGGCTTCGTGTTCGTCGTCGACGGAGTGCTCATCGGCGCGGGCGACGGCCCGTGGCTGGCCCGCGCCATGCTCGTGACCCTCGCCGCCTACCTGCCGCTCATCCTCGCCGTGCACGCCGCCGGCGACTGGCTGCTCGAGGGTGGCAGCACGCGCGGCCAGGTGAACTCCGTCGTCTGGCTGTGGCTCGCCTTCACCGCCTTCATGTCGGTACGCGGCACCCTGATGTGGATGCGCGTGCGCACCGACCGCTGGGTGGTCACCGGCGCGACCCGTGCCTGAGGCGACTACGGCACGTCGATGACGGCGACCGCCGCCTCGCGCCTGGGGTCGCCCGCGGCCTGGAGCACGCCGTCCTCGCGGCGGTAGGCCGCGCCCACCCCACCGAAGAACATCTGCCGGATGCCGTGGTCGTGGCCGCGCAGCCCGGACTCGCGCACCGCCTCGGCGATCGCGTCGTCGCTCTCGTGCTCGACGACGGCGACACCGTCCTCGTCGATGCGCACGTGCAGGCGCGGTGCCTCGATGGCGTGCTTGAGGTCGGCGCCGTGCAGGCAGCCCTGCCCGAGGACGAGCATCAGTGCGGTGGTGATGCGGTCGGCGCCCGGGGAGCCGATCGCCAGCACCCGACCGTCTGCCGTGCGGCCGGTGGTGGGCGCCATGTTGGAGGCGAGGCGGGTGCCCGGGGCGAGCTGGTGCAGACCCAGCTTGTTCAGCTCGGGTTCACCGAGGGCGTTGTTGAGCAGCATGCCGGTGCCCGGCACGGCGATTCCGGCGCCGTAGCCGCTCGACACGGTGACCGCGCACGCGGTGCCGTCGCGGTCGACGACCGAGATGTTCGCGGTGCTCGAACTGGTCGGGAGCCCCGCCAGCCCGTGCCGGTCGACGGACAGGAGCAGCTCGTGCCCCGCGGTGTCGAGGTCGTGGGCGAGGTCGTGCACCTCGTACCGGTAGCGCAGCACCGACTGCTGGATGGCGATGATGTCGGGCCAGTGCCAGTTGCCCCGGCGCCCCAGCTCGCCGAGCATCACTGCGAGCATCGGGCCACCCACCGAGGGTGGCGGGTTCACCGCGAGGTCCCAGTCGCCGACGACGCGGCGCACGGGAGGTCGCACCAGCGGCGTGTACTCGGCCAGGTCTCGGTGCGTGACCAACCCACCGTGCGCGGTCATGTCGTCGACCATCGCCCGGCCGACCTCACCGGTCGTGAGCACCGAAGCCCCCTCGCGCGCAACGAGACCGAGCACATCGGCGAGGGCGGGGTTGGTGACGACGTCACCGGCGACCACCGGGGAGCCGTCCGCACGGGTGACGACGCGGAACGCGTTCGGATCGCGCCCGAACAGCGAGTGCGCCGTGAAGAAGAGGTAGCGCGCCGCGGCACCGCCGACCCGGTAGCCGTCACCCGTGGCCCGTGCCGCCGGCGCCACGACGTCGGCCCAGGGCAGGTCCCCGAGCTCCTCGACGGCCAGCTCGCAGGCGGTTGCTGCTCCCGGTGTCGCGACCGACCCGTGCCCCGCGAAGAGCCGCACCCCACCGCCGTACTCCATGACGACCTCGTGGACCCCGCCCCCGAAGCGCTCGAGCGGCAGCCCCCGGCCCGGCATCTCGACGTTGCCGTCGATGACGACCGGCTCTCCGGTGGCGGGCCAGACGGAGACGAACGCACCGCCGGCGAGCGAGACGATGCCGGGCTCGGTGCACATCGCCGCGAGGGCGGCGGCGACGGCGACGTCGACCGCGTTGCCACCGGCCAGGGCGACCTCGCGCCCGGCCGCCAGCGACACCGGCCCGGTCGCCGCGATCGACACCCGTCCACCCATGAGCCTGATCCTGCCACTGGGGCACCACGTGGCTGCGCGGGCCCGGGCGAACCCTTCCCGGATTGGTAGCGTGCGTGGACATGACCCGCCCGACCCTCGGCATCATCGCCGGCACCGGCTTCTACGACCTCGAGGCACTGCAGGATGCCGTGGACGAGGCCGTCGCCACCCCCTTCGGCGCGGCACGGGTCACCCGAGGCACCTGGCACGGCCTGCCGGTCGTCTTCCTCACCCGCCACGGAGCCGGCCACTCGGTACCCCCGCACCTGGTCAACTACCGGGCGAACATCCGGGCGCTGGCCGACCTCGGCGTGCGCGACATCGTGGCGGTCAACGTCACCGGGTCGATCGACCCGGAGCTGCGACCCGGTGACCTGCTGTGCCTCGACGACTTCCTCGACCTCACCAGGCAGCGGCCGGTCACGTTCTTCGACGGCTCCGGGCCCGAGGGAATCGTGCACACCGACGTCGTCGAGCCCTACCACCCCGACCTCCGTCGCGAGATCCTCGAGTCCGCCTCCAGCGCAGGCCAGTCCATCCGCGACGGAGGTGTCTACGCCTGCTTCGAGGGGCCGCGGTTCGAGACCAGGGCCGAGATCCGGCTGGCCCGGCTCGCAGGTGCCGACGTCGCCGGAATGACCGGCGTGCCCGAGGTGACCCTCGCCGCCGAGGCGGGCCTGCGGTATGCCGCCATCTCCCTCGTCGTGAACCCCGCCTCGGGCGTCGGCGACACCACCGAACCGATCACCATGGAGGAGATCAGCTCGGTGCTCGCGACCAGCGCCACCAAGGTGCTCGCCATCCTCGACGAGCTGGTGCACACCCGCGCGACCTTCCCCGACCCCGACCCCGA
>JBBQWX010000240.1:0-5309 GCA_038210185.1 Actinomycetales bacterium | reverse complement strand
TGGCGCGAGGGCGTGTGGCTGGTGTGTTACCAGCACGGGGTGCCATTTCTCTCCGCGATGTCCTTTCTGTACGCTGTCTATTCAGTAGCGTGGGCCCTCGCGCTTCTGACGAAGGAACCATGGGCCAACAACACCATTCAGACCGTGGCCGCTGAGTGGGAGACAGCATTCCCAACCATCCGGAAGGTTCGAAACACGAGTCAGCACCAAGAGGAGCGCATCCTCCGCCGTGGACCGGGCGGCAAGGCGATAACCACCCAGGCGATCGATAACCCGATGATCAAGGCGCCCGAGGGTTCCGTCACCATCCTCAACAGTCTGAACGGCAATCTCTTCGGTTGCACGATGGTCGATGGCCACTTCGGAGAGGTTGAGGTCAGCGGTGAAACCCTCCTCGCAACCGGGAGCCTTGTGCAACGCACAATCGACGGATTCGGATGGGACGGACCCGGCCGATACGCCCCCTCGTAACGGGGCAGAGTAGGGAATGACGGGTTGCTGACCTGGGTGCCGCCACCTCTCGTCGGTTACCGCGGTTCGTGTGAACCGTTGGCGACCGCGCCGACGACGGCTTCCTTGACCTTGTCGATCATGGCCTGCTCGCGGTCGCTGACCTGCTCGGCGCCGAAGCCCAGGAAGCCACCGTCCTTGGCGGCGTCCGCCGCGGCCTGGGCAGCGACCAGGAGCCACGCGCTGAACGCCCTCGCCTCCTCGGCAGACGCCTTGGCGCCGACGATGGCGACGACACCGCGCAGCTCCTCGAGCACGCCCTCGCCGGGGTCGGGCCCCTCGGGCTTGAACCCCTTGAGCGGGTTCTCGCGGGACCGCGCCAGATTCTGGATGTCGAGCGCGACCTCGCTGAGCAGCTGCTCGCGCGACGGCGGGTTGGTGGCGTTCTTCAAGGTCGCCATCGACTCCTTGGCGGTCTCGATCGGGCCACCCGGGTCGGCCAGCGAGATCGCCAGCCCGGCCACCAACGGTGCCCGCCGAACGCGGGTCCACTCGTCCTCGGTGAAGTCGGCCTTGGCCGTCATGAGGCGTCCTCGGTCCCCGAGAAGGTGACCTCGAGGGTGATCGGCACGGCCGAGAGTGCCTGGCTCACCGGGCACCCGGTCTTGGCGGCCTGCGCCGCCTCCTCGAACTGCTCGGCGCTGATGCCGGGCACCGAGCCGACGACCTTGAGCGCGATGCCGGTGATGCCGGTGCCGGGCTGGAAGGTGACCTCAGCAGTGGTGTCGATCGTGGTCGGCGGGGTGCCGGCCTGCGCCAACCCGTGCGAGAGGGCCATGGAGTAGCACGTCGAGTGGGCCGCCGCGATCAGCTCCTCGGGGCTGGTCCTGCCGTTCGCCGCCTCGGCGCGCGACGGCCAGGACACGTCGTACGTGCCGATGCCGCTCGACTCGAGCGACACCTGGCCGGCGCCCTCCATGAGGGAGCCCTCCCAGTGGGCGGAAGCGGTGCGAGTGGTCGCCATCAGTTGTTCTCCTCGTGTCGGTGGTCTGCCGAGTGTGCCTTGAAGCCTTGCCGGGTCGGGCATTCGTGGCAACCCGGTGCTCGTGTCCAACCCGGATTCCATCGCCTTCGACCCGGATCCTGTCGGTCGGGGCGGACCGTGACCGGCATCGGGCGGCGTGCTGGGTACTGTCGAGGGGTGCCAATCCACCTCGACCTCGCCGACCGGGTCGCCACCGTCACGATCGACCGCACCCACCGCCGCAACGCGCTGAACCTCGAGGCGCTCGAGGAGCTGCACACGGCCGTCGAGTCGGCCCTGCGTGACGACGCGCGAGCGGTCGTGCTCACCGGCGCCGAGGGGCATTTCTGCGCGGGGGCCGACCTCACCGAGCTCGAGGACGTGTCGTTCACCTCCCGCCTCGCCGAGGTGCTCGAACACCTGTCTGCCGCCCCGGTGACGACCATCGCCGCGGTCGACGGGTCCTGCATGGGCTTGGGGATGCAGCTGGCCATCGCCTGCGACGTGCGCGTCGTCGGCCCGGACGCCAGGTTCGCCGTTCCCGTCGCGAAGCTCGGCCTGATGGTCGACCACTGGACCCTGGACCGGGTCGCGCGCACCTGGGGCGAGGGCGCCGCCCGCCTGATGGTGCTCACCGCCACCGTGCTCGACTCCGACGACGCCTGGCGCCTGGGGTTCGCGCAGCTGCGCGGCGACCTCGCCGACGCGCAGGCCCTCGCCGCGCAGGCCGCTGCCCTGGCGCCGCTCAGCCAGACCGGCTCGAAGATCGGCTTCGACGCCCACCACGACAACTCCGCCGAGGTCGCGCGCTACGAGGCCGCGTTCGCCCGCGCGTGGGCCAGCGACGACCTCGCCGAGGGCCGCCGTGCCTTCTCCGAGCGGCGACAGCCCGACTTCCGGGGGCACTGACGTGGCAGACGCACACGGCCACGACCACCCGCACGGCCACGACCACCCGCACGCCCACGCGCCCGGGCCGCTCGCCGACGCCAGCGTGCGCCGGGCGCGCCCCAACGACGCTCCGGCCGTGGGGCTGGTGCAGGCCGTCGTCTTCCGCGAGATGTATACCGGTCGCGTGCCCGACGAGGTCGTCTCCCTCTTCGAGCCCGAGGCCTTCGCCCGAGGCTGGCGCGAGAGCCTCACCGCGCCGCCCGAGGGTGTGCACCGCCTGCTGGTCGCCTGCGCCGGCGACCAGGTCGTCGGTCTCGCCGCCATCGGGCCGGCCCAGGACCCCGACGCCGGCACCGCCGCCGGTGAGCTGACCGTGCTCGCGGTACACCCCGACGCCCGGCGCCAGGGCCACGGCTCGCGACTGCTCAACGCCGGGGTCGACCTGCTCGCCGAGGCAGGGGCCGAGTCGGTCACCCTCTGGCTGCCCGCCGACGACGAGGCCGGCCGCGCCTTCCTCACCACCTCGGGGTTCGCCCCCGACGGCGCCTTCCGCGACCGCGTGGTCTCCCCCGACGGCGACACCCTGCGCGAGGTGCGCCTCACCGCCGAGCTCGGGGAGGACCCGCAGCAGTGACCGACGCAGCGAGCGAGCCGGGCCTGCCCGACGCGCGTCGTCGTGAGGTCGTCCGGCAGGCGTGGAGCGTCGGCGTCGCGAGCGGCACCTACGGCATCAGCTTCGGCGCACTTGCCGTCGCCGCGGGGCTCGACCTCTGGCAGGCGCAGGTGCTCTCGGTGCTCATGTTCACCGGCGGCTCGCAGTTCGCCTTCGTCAGCATTCTCGGCACCGGCGGCCTCGGTGCGGCGCCTGCGGCGATCGCGACGGCATCCATGCTCGGCATCCGCAACGGGCTCTACGGGTTGCAGACCTCGCAGTTCCTCGGCGTCGCCGGTGTGCGGCGCATCGTGGCGGCCCATCTCACCATCGACGAGTCGACGGCCGCCGGCATCGCCCAGCCCGAGCCCCGAGCGCAACGGATCGGGTTCTGGCAGACCGGTCTCGCCGTGTTCGTCCTCTGGAACCTGTCCACCCTGGCGGGTGCCCTGCTCGGGGACGCGTTCGGCGACCCCCGCACCCTCGGCCTGGATGCCGCCGCTGCCGCGGCCTTCGTCGCCCTCCTCTGGCCGCGCCTGCGCAGCCGCGACGCCACCGCCACCGCGGTGCTCGCCATGTTCATCGCGCTCGTGACGTCGCCGGTGCTCCCGGCCGGCGTCCCCGTCATCGTGTCGGCCGCCGCGGCGCTCGTCATCGGACTGCGCCGTGCCGGCCGGCACGAGGGCCCTCTCGAGGGCTCCGACGGCAGCCTCCCCGGATCGGACCCCACACCATGACGCTCTGGGCCGCCGTCGTCATCGCCTCCGTCGCCTCGCTCCTCATCAAGCTCGCGGGCTACGTCGTGCCCGAGAGCGTGCTGGCCGGCGAGCGCACCTCGCGGGTGACCACCCTGCTGCCGGTGGCCCTGCTCGCGGCCCTCGTGGTGGTGCAGACCGTCGTCGGGCCGGGCGGCTCGCTCGTGCTCGACGCCCGCATCGTGGCGGTGGGCGTGGCCATGGTCCTGCTGCTGCTGCGCGCGAACTTCCTCGTGATCGTGCTCGCCGCGGGTGCGACCGCCGCCCTGCTGCGGGCTCTGGGCTGGGGCTAGTCGCTACGCCTCGATCGCCGCGCGGTAACGGGCCAGCACGATCTCGATGATCCGTGGGTCCGGGGCCAGCGGCCCGGTCACCACGTCGGCACCGGAGTCGTCGAGCCGCTGCTGGAAGAACCCGGGCGCGAGCAGGTAGGACGCCACCGCGACCGGGGCGCCGCCCGACGCGTCCCGGGCCGACGCGATGGCCTCGGCGACGGCCGGCGCGGGCCCGGCGGCGTACCCCAACCGCACCGGGCCACCCCAACGCTGCGCCAGCCGGGCCGCCATGTCCGCGGAGTCGGCCTGCGCCCGTTCGTCGCTGGACCCGGCGGGAGCCAGCACCACCGGTTGACCGTGCACCGCCCCCGCAGCCTCCAGCCGCTCGACGAGCAGGTCGACGAGCAGGTCGTCGGGGCCGAGCGCGCCGGTCGTGCGCACGTCGGGCCGATCGGCCACGGCCCGCGCGATGTCGACGTGCACGTGGTAGCCGGCGGCGAGCAGCAGCGGCACCACCACACCGCAGACCCCTCGCTCCGGGTCCCGCCGCAAGCCGGCCACGACCTCGGCGACATCAGGCCCGTGCACGTCGACATAGGCCTCGTACACGGCCACCCCGGGCAGCCGCAGGGCCACCTCGTGCACCACCTCGCGCACGGTCGCCCGGCCGAGCGGGTCACGCGTGCCGTGGGCGCACACGACCAGCGCCGGGTGATGGGGTTCGGGCCCCACCTGCGGAACCCCCGCCTCCGTCGCGCAGGCCGGGCCGTCGATGAAGCCCTCGGCGGCCACGGCCCCGACGACGACCACTGCGGGTGGGCGCACGCCGGCGTCCCGGGCCGTGCGCGCAGCCGTCGCCAGGGTCGCGTGGGTGACCCGCTCCTGGCCCGTCGACCCGTTCTCGATGATGGCCACGGGGAGGCTGGACCCCACACCGGCGTCGAGAGCAGCGTCGCAGATCTCGGCCAGAGTCCCGACCGCCATGAGCAGCACGAGCGTGGCCCCCGCCGCAAGCGCCGCGACGGCCGCCGGCTCGGCACCCGCGTGCCCCGACGAGACGTGCACCGACGACGAGACGCCGCGCTGGGTCAGCGGGATGCCGGCCAGCGCCGGCACCGCGAGCGCCGAGCTCACCCCGGGTAGCACGACGACGTCTACTCCCGCCTCCCGGCAGGCGTGCAGCTCCTCCCCACCCCGCCCGTAGACGAACGGGTCGCCACCCTTCAGGCGCACCACGAGCTGGCCCTGACGCGCCCGCTCCA
>JBBQWX010000239.1:0-5393 GCA_038210185.1 Actinomycetales bacterium | reverse complement strand
CCGTCGGCCCCGCCGGAGCGCCCCGTCGACAGCGGGCGCCGGGTCGACGCCGAGCGCTGAGGCCGACCCGGGCGCCGGGAGGGCCTACCGGTTTGGAGATCGTCGCAGCGATCGGATAATGTCTGCGAGCACGCCAAAGGGTTTCGACAGAGCCGCGGCGCGCGCGGATGTAGCTCAGTTGGTAGAGCGCAACCTTGCCAAGGTTGAGGTCGCCGGTTCGAACCCGGTCATCCGCTCGGAGGGTGTAGCCGCCCCCAGGGTGGAGTGGCCGAGAGGCGAGGCAGCGGCCTGCAAAGCCGCGTACACGGGTTCAAATCCCGTCTCCACCTCGAGAAGTACCCCAGAGCAGTACCGCAGAGAAGTACCCCACGGACGCGTAGCGCAGCCTGGTTAGCGCACCACCTTGACACGGTGGGGGTCGGAGGTTCGAGTCCTCTCGCGTCCACTCGTACGACGAAGGCCCACCGCACCTGCGGTGGGCCTTTCGTCGACCGGGCCGTGGCGGGTGGGTGCGACTTCATCGACCTCGCCACGAGGGAGGGACGCATGTCGCGGCCAGGAACCCTGTGCGAGTCCTTCCACTGCGGCGAGCTCGAGCGCGAGCTCGAGCGCGAGCTCTGAGCTGCTTGGCCCCTGTCGGCTGGTCGCCGGTCCAGGGCCTTCCCGACCTGCCGAATGTCGGACGTTCGCGAGCGGTGGCCACGGGTCGCCGGAGCCGGCCCGGACGAGCCCCCTGCCATCCCTGGCGACCCGGAGCCGTCGGGCTCTGCCCTGTGGGGGTGCCGCAGGCGCGACCCACCGCGCGCCTGGCACCCCTTGAGCGGTCAGCGCTCCACGAGCAGGCAGTCGGCAGGCCACGAGCGCCCACTGAGCGTGGCGCTGCCGCCCTCGGTGGACGACTGCCTGTTGTCAGGCTCACTCGTCGGGTCCCGCCGCCGCCGGTGAGCACTCGCGCAGGACAGCCGCCGTGAGCGTGGGGCCCGGCGTGCCACGAAGGGCCCGGCCGGGGTGGGCGATATGTTGGGCGCGCCGAGCCGCCGCTGTGGTGGCCCCGCCTGAGGAGCGCCGCTGAGCATTTCCCCGCCCGGCTCCACGGCCCCCCAGGAGCCACCATCGACCCTCGGGCCGCGTCCGCGGCTGCGGGCCGCCTTCTCGCGGTTGGACCGAGCGTGGCAGAAGTGGCGCGCGGACCCGGTCGACCGGTTCGGGGTCGTGCTGTTCTTCGTCATCGCGACGATCGTCGTGTCCTCCCTGATCAACGTCGACTCGTCCTACGGCGACTCCCTCCTCGGCCACGCGATGAGCGGTGCGGCCGTGCTCGCGGCCGCCCGGGCGACCGGGATGCGGCGCCGAGGGAGACGGGTCGTGACGGTCCTGGTCCTGGTGGCCGTCGGGTTGCTGGCCTTCCTGTCCCTCGTGGAGGTGGTGGCCGGGGACGGCGCGATCATCGGTGTCCCACCGCGCGAGGCCGACCCTTTGTGGCTCGTCCTGGTCATCGTGGTGCCGATCCTCGTCATCCGCCGGATCGCCCAGCACACCGTGGTCGGCGGCCGCACCGTGCTCGGTGCGATCACCGCCTACCTGCAGATCGGTGTGGCGTACGCGGCGTTGTTCCAGGCGGTCGACGTGTGGAGCTCGGTGCCGGCGTTCGGGGAGCCACAGGAGTCGAGCACCTTCACCTACCTCAGCCTCACTACGATGTCGACGCTCGGCATCGGCGACGTCGTGCCCACCACCGAGCTCTCCCGGCTGCTGGTCTCGTCCGAGGCGGTGCTCGGCCAGGTCTTCCTCGTCACGATCGTGGCGATCGTGGTGTCGCAGTTCGCAGGCGGGCGCAAGAAGTGACCGGCAAGAGCGCTCCGCCGGGTGAGTACGCCCCCACGCTCGACGCGCTCGTCGACCGGGTCCTGGCCCTGCGCGACCGCGTCGGTGAGGAGCGGCCGGTCCTCATCGGCGTGACGGGGGAACCCGGCGCGGGCAAGTCGACGCTCACGGCCTCGCTCGTGGCAGGCCTGCAGGAGCGCGGCACAGCGGCGGTGCTGGTGCCGATGGACGGCTTCCACCTCGCCAACGTCGCGCTCGCGGCGCTCGGACGCGCCGACCGCAAGGGCGCCATCGACACCTTCGACGCTGCGGGCTACGCCGCGCTGCTGACCCGGCTGCGCCGCCCCGGGCCCGACACGGTGTGGGCACCGACCTACGACCGTTCGATCGAGGAGTCCGTGGCCGGCGCGATCGGCGTGCCCGGTGACACCGAGGTCGTCATCACCGAGGGCAACTACCTGCTGGTCGACACCGGGCCCTGGTCGGCCGTGCGCCTCCTGCTCGACGAGGTGTGGGCCGTCGAGGTCGATCCCGGGCTGCGGATGGCCCGGCTCGTGGCCCGGCACGTCGAGTTCGGCAAGCCACCCGAGCGGGCCGCCGCCTGGGTCGAGGCCGTCGACGTGCCCAACGCCGCGTTCGTCCGCGCCACCTTCGAGCGCGCCGACCTCGTGGTCCGCGGCACCTGACCCGGCGCGCCGCCGCATACGATGCGCCACGTGGCGGAGGCGAGGTTCGGGTCGCTCGTGGCCCGCGGCGTCCGTGCCGTCAGCCACGACGCCGGCGACCTCACGAGCGGCTTCTGGGTCGTCGTGATGACCTTCGAGGGCGAGCTCACCGCGGTGCGGGTGGACGAGGTGCGGCGGTGGCCGGATGCCGTGGCGGTGCCCGCACGCGCGGCCGTCGCGGGGCGGTGGCCCGCGCTGCCCGGTGCGTGGCGGACCAGCCTGGATCACGCGGCCTACGTCGCCGGTGTGGCCGAGGTGCGCCGTCGGATCGCAGCGGGCACCGTCTACCAGGTCAACCTGTGCCGGGTCCTGGAGTGCGACCTGCCCGACACCGCCGACATCGGCGCGCTGGGTGCACGCCTGGCGGTCGGCAACCCCGCGCCCTACGCCGCGACCATCAACCTGCCGGATGCCGGGCTCGAGCTCGCCTGCGCCTCACCCGAGGCCTACCTCGTGCGTCGTGGGAACCGGGTGACCTCGCGCCCGATCAAGGGCACGGCACCGACGGTGGGCGAGCTGCTCGCCAAGGACTACGCCGAGAACGTGATGATCGTCGACCTCGTGCGGCACGACCTCGGGCACGTCTGCGGGGCCGGAAGCGTCGAGGTCGACCACCTCTGCCGGGTCGAGGAGCACCCCGGGCTCGTGCACCTCGTCTCGGACGTGTCGGGCGCCCTGCGGCCCGGCACGAGCTGGCGTGACCTGCTGGCCGCCAGCTTTCCGCCCGGGTCGGTGAGCGGGGCGCCCAAGCACACGGCGCTGCAGGCCATCGCCGACCTCGAACCCGTTCCCCGCGGGCCGTACTGCGGCGCCGTCGGCTGGGTCGACGCCGATCGGGACCAGGCTGAGCTGGCCGTCGGCATCCGCACGTTCTGGGCGGCTCACGACGACGCGGGTCGGCGGGTGCTGCGCTTCGGCACCGGCGCGGGCATCACCTGGGGCAGCGATGCCGAGGGGGAGTGGCACGAGACCGAGCTCAAGGCGGCGCGTCTCGTGGGTCTCGCCACGGGCGAGGGCGCGTCGCATGGAAGGGTGTGACGCATGGAAGGGTTTGACGCATGAGTGAGATCAGGGTCTGGGTCGACGGGAGGCTCGTCGACGCCGACACCCCAGCGGTCAGTGCCGTCGACCACGGGGTCACCGTCGGGGACGGTGCGTTCGAGACGGCCAAGATCGCCGGGGGAGTGCCTTTCGCGGTGACACGCCACCTGCGCCGCCTCGACCGAACCATGGCTGGGCTGGGCCTGCCGCCCGCCGACCACGAGCGCATCCGCGAAGGGATGGGTGCCGTGCTCGCCGGTGAGCCCGTCGAGTTCGGCCGCCTGCGCGTCACCGTGACCGGAGGCCGTGGTCCGCTCGGGTCGGACCGGCACGACTGCGACCTCACCCACATCGTCACCGCCGTGCCGCACGCCCGCCTCCCGGCCCACGGTGCGATCGTGACCGTCCCGTGGGTGCGCAACGAGCGGGCCGCCACGGCCGGGCTGAAGACGACGTCGTACGCCGACAACGTCATCGCGCTGGCGTGGGCCAAGAAGCAGGGGGCGCTCGAGGCGGTCTTCGCCAACACCCGCGGTGAGCTGTGCGAGGCCACGGGCAGCAACGTGTTCGTGGTGGTCGACGGGGTCGTGCGCACGCCGCCGCTGTCGAGCGGCTGTCTCGCCGGGATCACCCGCGAGCTCGTGCTCGAGTGGTGCGCCCACGAGGGGGTCGAGGTCGTCGATGTGGCCCTGCCGCTCGACGTCCTGGAGCGCGCCGACGAGGTGTTCCTCACGTCCTCGATCAAGGACGTGTTCCCCGTCTCCGCCGTCGACGGGCGCGCCCTGCCCGCGCCGGGGAAGGTCACCACGCGGGTGGCCGACGTGTGGTCCACGCACGCCGAGAAGGGGGTCGACCCGTGACACCGGAGTCCGGGCACGAGCGCCACACCAACCGGCTGCTGCGCGACCCGAGCGATGACGACAAGGACTGGGCCTGGCGCCGCCGGATCCGCACCAACCCCACGTGGCTCACCGTCTACCGGGTCGTCGTCTTCGCCGTGGGCCTCGTGCTCGTACTCGGCGGTTTCGCCCTCGTGCCGCTGCCCGGGCCGGGTTGGCTGATCGTCATCCTCGGCATCGCGATCTGGGCGTCGGAGTTCGAGCCGGCGGCGAAGCTTCTCGACTTCGTCAAGGCGAAGGTGCAGGCCTGGGAGCAGTGGATCAGGGAGCAGTCGTGGTGGGTCAAGGGCCTGGTCGGACTGGGCACTGCTCTCGTCGTGGCCGGGGCGCTGTGGCTCGTCATGTGGTTCTCGGGGGTGCCCGGCTTCGTGCCCGCCGGTGTCGCGACGTGGCTCGAGACGAACGCCGGTCTGTAGCCGACGCACCGCCCCCGGGTCACCGGCATCCGATTTCCGCGAGCCCGGGGATGCCGTATATCCTCGGCAAGCCGCATGGCACGGATGTGTAGCTCAGTTGGTTAGAGCGTTCGCTTCACACGCGAGAGGCCGTGGGTTCGAGTCCCTCCACATCCACTACTTGGAACGGCCCCTGAGCTGCGGAAACGCAGATCGGGGGCCATGGCGAGAAGTCTTGCGACGGGTCGGGGTGACGACTCGACCACTACCACGCTTGACGTCGTAGCGTGAGTTCCCGGTATCGGCAGCCGTCTGCATCGCGCCGTGAGCGGGACGTTCTCGGCCTGGGTTGCACGCGGCCGGTGACAGCTGGACGGGGCATAACGCGTCGCGTTATGCTCTGCGGGGTGATCAGGTCGTTCGGGGACGCACCCACCGAGCGGCTCTGGGCACGACAACGCACCAAGAAGCTTGACCCCCGCATCGAGCGCACCGCTCTACGCAAGCTC
>JBBQWX010000238.1:0-5418 GCA_038210185.1 Actinomycetales bacterium | reverse complement strand
CTGGGTGGCGTGCATCGCCATCGAGCCCGGCCCGAGCAGCACGACCAGCACGGCGTAGGCCGTCGCCAGGCCCGGGTGGGCACCCAGGGTGACGCCCAGGCGGGCACGCTCACCGGCATACCAGGCGATGAAGAGCCCCGCGAGAACGAAACCGAGGTTGCTCCACGTGTTCGCGGGCTGGCGGATCCAGCCGGGGCGGGCTGCCTCGCAGAAGCCGTCGCCGCGACCGACGTCCGGGCCGAGCCAGCCCCACCGCGCGGCAGCCAGCACGAGCGCGAGGGAGACGACCGCCGTCGCCGTCGCGATGACCAGTGGCCGCAGGTCGCGCCCGCTCGGCGCTGTGCTCGTCACGCCCGCCACCTCACCACAGAGCCCGGTGTGGCGCCACGTTCTCGCGCTGATAGCGTCGAAGCCACACACCATCACCTGCGTACAAAGGGGTACCACCGTGAGCAACGCGCCCGTCAAGGTGGCCGTCACCGGCGCCGCCGGCCAGATCGGCTACAGCCTCCTGTTCCGCATCGCGAGCGGCGCGCTGCTCGGCCCGGACACCCCGGTCGAGCTCCGTCTGCTCGAGATCACCCCGGCCCTGAAGGCGCTCGAGGGCGTGGTCATGGAGCTCGACGACTGTGCGTTCCCGACGCTGGCCGGCGTGCAGATCGGTGACGACGCCACGAAGGTCTTCGACGGCGTCAACCTCGCCCTGCTCGTCGGTGCCCGCCCGCGCGGCCCCGGCATGGAGCGCGGCGACCTGCTCGAGGCCAACGGCGGCATCTTCGCCCCGCAGGGCAAAGCGCTCAACGAGGTCGCGGCCGACGACATCCGCATCACGGTGACCGGCAACCCGGCCAACACCAACGCCCTCATCGCGATGAGCAACGCCCCCGACATCCCCACCGAGCGCTTCTCGGCGCTCACCCGTCTCGACCACAACCGTGCCATCTCGCAGCTCGCCGCCAAGCTCGGCGTGCCGGTCACCGAGATCCGCAAGATGACGATCTGGGGCAACCACTCCGCCACCCAGTACCCCGACCTGTTCCACGCCGAGGTCGGTGGCCGCAACGCCGCCGAGGCCGTGGGCGACCAGGCCTGGCTGGCCGACACCTTCATCCCCACCGTCGCCAAGCGTGGTGCGGCGATCATCGCGGCGCGCGGCGCGTCGTCGGCCGCCTCCGCGGCATCCGCCACCATCGACCACACCCGCACCTGGCTCCAGGGCACGCCAGAGGGCGACTGGGTGTCGATGGCGGTGCGCTCCGACGGCTCCTACGGCGTGCAGGAGGGCATCATCTCCTCCTTCCCGGTCACCGTGCAGGACGGCCGCTGGGAGATCGTCCAGGGCCTGGAGATCGACGACTTCTCGCGCGCGAAGATCGACGCCTCGGTCGCCGAGCTCGTCGAGGAGCGCGACGCGGTTCAGGGCCTCGGCCTGATCTGAGTCCCTCTGAAGCTCTTCGGTCAGTCCCGGCCGTCAAGGATCCTGCGCACGCTCGCGACCTCCTTGGGCAGGTCGCGGTGCAGTGCGTTCCAGACGATGTCGTAGTCGACTGCGTGGTACTCGTGCGCCACCCGGTTGCGGGTGCCCTTCATGGGCCGCCACCTCACTTGGGGGTTGTCGGCGATGAGTTGGGGGTCCGCCTTCTCGACCCTGGCAACTGCCTCACCGATGCGGGAAAGAATGGCCTCGCCGGCCAGGCGGAGGAACTCGTCGGCGTCCCAAGCCCCCTTGCCCTTGGCGACCAGACGCGCTGCTTGGGCACCGAACTCGAGAAGGTCGACCAGAGCTTGTCGGGCTCGTGGTTCGATGTCCGCGTCAGGAGTCACAGGGGGCGGGCCTGACTGCGAATCTCCCCGTGCGACGTGCGAAGTCCCCGTTCGCTGACCACGTCGACACAGACCCCGAGCAGCCCCTCCAGATCCTCAGCCAGTTCGACCTGGTCGAATGCCGAGGCCGTGGGTGAGAAGCGGACCAGAAAGTCGATGTCACTGCCGGGACGGTCCTCCCCTCGCGCCACCGACCCGAAGACCCGCACACGGCTGGCGCCGTGCCGCTGCGCGATGCGCAGCACGTCGGCTCGATGCTGGGCCAGGACAACGGACGGGCGCGGCTTGACCGCGCGCCGCAGTCGCTCGACCATCTTCGCCGAGGGGCGTCGTGCACCACTCTCGTACGCGGAGATGTTCGACTGCGCCACCCCGGACAGGTCAGCCAGGTCGCGTTGACTCAGGCCAGCACTGGCTCGCACCTGCTTGACCTCGCTGGCACCGTCCACGGCTCCACCTCCCTAGATATCAATGATATCGCCCTCGCGGAGGCGCAGCAGCCTTCGTGCGGCGCGACGCCGTCAAGGCCTCGGCCCGACCGACCCCTGCCCACAGGGCCTACCCGGACCCTGTGCGTCAGGCGGCTGAAGGACGCACCTCCTCCAGGCGGTCCAATCCCGTGATGCTCGCGCGACGCTACAGGTCCAGCAGCAGGATCAGCGTCTCGCGGACCTCGTTCAGGACCACGGGGCCCACCTTGCCCGCGCGCTCCTGAACCCGACTCGTGGCCACGGATCGCACGTGCTGGCACCGCGCCGAGGAACGCGCCCCGAGTCGGTTGTCCTCATCGGGGTCGATCATGACCTCGGTGCTGCTCGTGCGGATCGTCCGGGTCAACGGCACGACCTGGACGACATTGGGTCCGCCCCTGAGAATCCGGGCCGCTGTCACGACGATGGCCGGGCGGCGGAGTCCGGCCTCGCCACCGGCGGGCATGGCGAGGTCGAGCTCGACGACGTCACCCGGCGTCAGCATCGAGCCACGCAGTCTCATCCTCGGTGAGCTCTGCCGCGAGGTCCCGCGCCATGGCGTCCTGGCGAAGCGCGCGGATGGCGTTGCTCACCGTCTCATCGATCGTTTCGTGACGCTCGGCGGCCAGGCGCGTCACCCGCGCATGAGTGTCTCTGCTGATGCGGATCGTCGTCGTCTCGACCACAACACAACGGTACCTCGTGTAGACAGATCCGTCTACAGGCGGCCTCGGGGCCGGGCAGCGACGCCCTTGCGAGCCGTCTGGGATCCAGTGCCGTGGCGAAGAACCTCCTGGAAGCGGAGCGGCCGTACGAACCCAAGTACACGAAACCCTCAGCCGATGAATCCCGGTCGCCGTCGAGGGGAACCGCGTAGATTGGCGACTCGTCCACCCGGGAGCGAGCGGCGCCCGTGGTCCGCTCGAACACAAGGGAGCACGATGACCGACCAACAGCCTGCCCCGCTGCAGCCGCCCGCCGCGGCCACCCTCACCCTCGTGGCCCCCGCGCCCCCGCAGCCCGTGGCGGCGACCGCGGCCCCGCGGATGGCGCCGGCCGTCGAGGCAGCGGCCCTGCCCGGGCTGGACTCCAAGGTCGACGGCTACCTCGAGTCGCTGATGGCGGCGGCACCCCGCTCGCCGGAGTTCGCGGCCAAGGCCACCGACGTGCGCACCATGGGTGACGGCGACATCCGCAAGGCCGCCGAGACCTCGAACCGGCTGCTGCAGTCCCCCGTCAAGGCCCTGCAGGAGGGCGGCCTGGCCCAGGGCTCGAAGGTCGGCTCGACGCTGCTCGAGCTGCGCCGCACCATCGAGGACCTCGACCCGAAGGAGGCGACCGGCGCCAAGAAGTTCCTCGGCATGATGCCCTTCGGCGACAAGGTCACTGACTACTTCCGCAAGTACCAGTCGGCGCAGAGCCACCTCGACGGCATCCTGCACGCCCTGCGCGACGGCCAGGACGAGCTCGGCAAGGACAACGCGGCCCTCAACCTGGAGAAGCAGTACCTCTGGGACGCGATGGCCCGGCTCAACCAGTACGTCTACGTGGCCGAGCGGCTCGACGCCCGCCTCGCCGCCCGCATCTCCGAGCTCGAGGCCACCGACCCCGACAAGGCCAAGGCGCTGCGCGACGACGTGCTGTTCTACGTGCGCCAGAAGCACCAGGACCTGCTGACCCAGCTGGCCGTGTCGATCCAGAACTACCTGGCCATCGACATCGTCATCAAGAACAACCTCGAGCTGATCAAGGGCGTCGACCGCGCGTCGACCACCACCGTGTCGGCGCTGCGCACCGCGGTGATCGTGGCCCAGGCGCTGGGCAACCAGAAGCTGGTGCTCGACCAGATCACGGCCCTGAACACCACCACGAGCGGGATGATCGAGCGCACCAGCGAGATGCTGCGCGACAACTCGGTGCAGATCCAGCAGCAGGCGGCGTCGGCGACGATCGGCCTGCCCCAGCTGCAGGCGGCCTTCGCGAACATCTACGCCACGATGGACGCGATCGACACCTTCAAGGTGCAGGCCCTGGACAGCATGGCCGCCACGATCGGCACCCTGGAGACCGAGGTGGGCAAGTCGCAGGCCTATCTCGAGCGCGTGCAGCGCCACGACGACCGGGTGGCCAGCGGGTCGCTCGACCTCGGGGGCACGGGCGGTGCTGCGCGCTGAGAAGCCGCTCAGGCATAGTGAGCACATGTCGGGTGGTTTCCTCGGCCGCCTCTTCGGCCGCGGCCAGAACAGCGAGCAGGGCGATCGCCTCGTCGTGCCCGCCGTGCCGACGAGCCAGGACCTGCTCGCGTCCCTCGACCGGCTCGAGGCGATGGTCGCCGCTGGGGCCGTTCCCGCGCCGGTCGCGTCGCGGGTGCGGCGGGTCGACCAGGTCGTGCGCGACACCATCCCCCGGCTGCCCAACCTCGGCGCCGGCAGCCCGCAGGCGTACTCGGTGATGGCGACGGCCACCGACTACCTGCCCGAGGCGGTGGGCGGCTACCTGCGGCTCCCCCGCCAGTTCGCCGACAACCGCCCCGTCGACCGGGGCAAGTCCTCGCTCATGGTACTCATCGACCAGCTCGACCTGCTGGCCGCCACCATGGACAAGGTCTTCGACGCCGTGTGCCGTGCGGATGCCGACGCGCTCGTCGCGCACGGACGCTTCCTCTCGGAGAAGTTCGGGTCGGCCTCGACCGGCGGTGCGCTCGACGTGGGGTCCGCGCCCGTGCCACCGATGCCGGGCTCGGCACCGACGAGCGAGGATGCCGGTGGGCTCGGTCGCCTGCAGCCGCCGGCCGGGCGGGACGCGTCATGAGCCCGCCGCACCCGCGGTCGAGCCCGCCGTACCCGCCGTCGAGCCCGCCGTCGAGCCCGCCGCGCACGGTCACGCTCGTCGAGGCCGCCGACGCGGTGGCCGCCCTGGCCGCCACCGCCGGTGCCGACGCCGCGACCGCCCGGGCCGAGGCCCTGGCGCTGGCCGCCGCCGTGGCCGAGTCCGCACCGGGGGCCGCGGCCGACTGGGCGGTCGCCGCAGGAGGCGCCAGCACGCAGGACTTCTTCGACGCGGCGAGCCGCGGCCGCCGCTGGAGGGGCGCCCCCACGGCGACCCTCAGCGCGCTCGCGGCCCA
>JBBQWX010000237.1:0-5421 GCA_038210185.1 Actinomycetales bacterium | reverse complement strand
GCAGCCCCTGGTGTTGACCTCCAGCGCCGGGAGGGTCGAGAACCCGCCGAAGGCCCTCGGCCTCGGCGTCGACGTCGACGCGACGGTCGACGCCCTGGTGGGCTTCTCGCTGTCACCGGCCACGATATGGGCGCACCTCGCCGGGGGTTCCGCGCAGCCCGCGGTCGTGACGGTGGACGACGCCGTGTTCGCCGCCGCGGTCGAGAAGGCCCGGGGCGAGCTCGACGCCGAGCCGGTCGAGGGTTCGCTCTCGGTCGCGAAGGGCAAGGTCACCGTCAAGGAGCCGGTGACCGGCACCACGACCGACGTCGGGGGCACCGTCGACGCCGTACGTCGGTGGTGGCCCGGCGACCGCACCGTCGAGGTCGCGGCCCGGGCGGCCACCCCGAAGGTCTCGGCCGCCGAGCTGGCTCGCGTGCGCAGCGAGTTCGCCGACGTCGCCGTGTCCGGCCCGGTGCAGGTCACCTCGGGCGGCAGGTCCTTCAGCCTCGCACCCAGCACCTTCGCGCCGGCGATCGTCCTCGGGGCCGACGCATCGGGCACCATCACCCCCCGCGCCGACGCCAAGAAGCTCGCCGCGATCGTGCACGCCGCCGCGAACAAGGCCGGCGTCGAGGTCGCGGCCAAGGACGCCGTGGTGACCTTCTCCGGCCGCACCCCGACCGTCAAGGCCCACGTCCCCGGAACGGCCCTCGACGACGCCTCGCTCACCAGCGAGGTGTGGAAGGCGATCTCCACGACCACCCGCTCCGCGACGGTCGCGACCAGGGCCACCGAGCCCGAGTTCACCACCGCCATCGCGAAGGCGACGCTGCCCAAGGATAAGATCTCCTCCTTCACCACCAACTACGAGGCCGGCCAGTCGCGCGTGCACAACATCAGGCTGGCCTCACGCCTCATCGACGGCACCTACCTCCCGCCCGGTGCGCAGTTCAGCATGAACGGCATCCTCGGTGAGCGCACCGTCGCCAAGGGCTACATCGAGGCCGGCATCATCCGTGGCGGCCGGGCCGCCACGTCCTACGGCGGCGGCATCTCGCAGGTGTCCACGACGATCTTCAACGCGGCCTTCTTCTCCGGCATGCAGCTCGACGCGTGGACGCCGCACTACTACTACATCTCCCGCTACCCCGAGGGGCGCGAGGCGACGATCTCGTGGCCCGACCTGCACAACAAGTTCACCAACACCACCGATGGTGGCGTCCTTGTCCAGATCGCGACGACGGACACCTCGATGACGGTGAGCTTCTGGGGGACCAGGAAGTACGACGTCACGGCGACCAAGAGCGCCCGGTACGACATCGTGCAGCCCAAGAGGTACTCCGACGACGGCCCCGACTGCCTCGACCAGAGCCCGGTCGTCGGGTTCAAGGTCGACGTCGGCCGCGTCATGAAGCAGAACGGCAAGGTCGTGAAGACCCAGAAGTTCACGACCAACTACCGCCCCGAGGACGACGTCACCTGCACCAACCCCAAGCGCTAGCCGCGCGGGTCGGTCGTCAGCCGGGAGCCCGCCGCAGGTTGACGTAGGCGTGGTGTCGCTCGAAGCCGTGCCGTTCGTAGAGCGCGAGCGCGGCGGTGTTGTCGCAGTCGGTCTGCAGGTGCAGCGACGCCGCTCCGGCGCGGTCCGCCGCGCGCGCGAGCGCGACCAGCATGCCGGTGGCGATGCCGCGCCGGCGCGACCGCGGGTCGACCCACATCGCGGCGACGCCACCCCAGGCCGCTGCCAGGCCGAGCCGGCCGATGCCGATCACGTCGTCGTCCCCGACCGTGGTGAAGGCCTGGGCGGGCGACCCGGTGAGGATGGCGCGCGCGGCCTCGTCGTCGACCTCGCGGTACGCGCGGAAGGCCGTGAACCACGCATCGGTCAGCTCAGCCCTGACCTGAACTCCCGCAGGGTCGCCCATCATCACTCGGGTGGGGGCGGTGAGGGTGAGGGTCGCGACGCGCGCGACGTACCCGCGGCGCAACGCCTCGGCGCCGACCGCGTCGTCGGCAGGGTCGAAGCCCACCGGCCCGGCCACCGTGAGGTTCGGCGGCAGGCCGCGCGCGGCATACCACCGCTCGACGGCGTCGAGGGCGGCCGGCACGGGGATGCCGGGGCTGCCCGCGGTCATCACCGAGTTGGCACGCTGGGTGAACCCGCGCGACGCGCGCAGCACCCAGTCGCCGAGCCGGGCCGTCTCCATCGCCGGCCAGGCGCCGAGCATGACGCGCTGCAGGTCCTCGACCGACAGGGCCCGGTGTGGCTTCCCCCGCCGTGAGGGGGACGGCGGGACCTCCTTGAGGGCGGTGACCCGACTGCGCGGCACGCGCACCTCACCGCGGCGGGTGCGCACCACGAGGATGCCGTCGACGTCGCCGACGAGCTCGCCGACCGCGTCGGTGAGGGTCGCCCCGGTGAGGGGGTCCGGCCGTTCCAGCCGGTAGCGGACGACGACCCGCGAACCGACCCGGGGATCCCGGTTCGGCCCGGCCTCCGGTGCATCCATGGCCCGCATAGTATGTCCGGCATGACGTACGTGATCGCGCTGCCCTGTGTCGACCTCAAGGACAAGGCCTGCATCGAGGAGTGCCCCGTCGACTGCATCTACGAGGGTGAGCGCAGCCTCTACATCCACCCGGACGAGTGCGTCGACTGCGGGGCGTGCGAGCCGGTCTGCCCGGTCGAGGCGATCTACTACGAAGACGACGTGCCCGAGCAGTGGGCCGAGTACTACAAGGCCAACGTCGAGTTCTTCGACGACCTCGGCAGCCCCGGCGGGGCCGCGAAGATGGGCATGATCCCCAAGGACCACCCGATCATCGCCGCCCTGCCGCCGCAGGAGCACGACGAGTAGGGTGCTCCGGCTCCCCGACTTCCCCTGGGACTCGCTCGCTCCGACCAAGGAGCGGGCGAGTGCCTTTTCGGACCCGACGCTCGGCGCCGCGGGTGCGGGCCTGGTCGACCTCTCCGTGGGCACGCCCGTGGACCCGACGCCGGCGGTGGTGCGCCAGGCCCTGGCCGACGCGTCGGACGCCCACGGCTACCCGCTGACGTGGGGCACCGCAGACCTGCGAGAGGCCGTGGCCACGTGGTTCGCCGCGCGGCGAGGAGTTCCCGACGTCGACCCTGCCGGGGTGCTGCCGACGATCGGCTCGAAGGAGCTGGTCGCCTGGCTGCCGCTGCTCATGGGCCTGGGTCCCGGTGACGTCGTGGCGTTTCCCCGCGTGGCGTACCCGACCTACGACGTGGGTGCGCGGCTGGCGGGGGCCACCCCGGTGGCGGTCGACGCGCTCACCGCCCTCGGCCCTCTGACCGCCGCGACGACGCCGAGACTGCTGTGGCTCAACAATCCTGGCAACCCCACGGGCAAGGTTCTGGGCATCGAGCACCTGGCCAAGGTCGTGTCCTGGGCGCGACGGCACGGGGTGGTCGTGGCGAGCGACGAGTGCTACGCCGAGCTCGACTGGCGGCCCCGCGCCGAGCGCTCGCGCGAGCCGCCCACCACGCCCTCGATCCTCGACCCGAGGGTCACCGGCGGCTCGCACGAGGGGCTGCTGTGCGTCTACTCGCTGTCGAAGCAGAGCAACCTCGCGGGGTACCGGGGCGCCTTCGTGGCGGGCGACCCCGGGCTCGTGGGCCGGCTCCTCGAGGTGCGCAAGCACGCGGGGATGATGGTTCCGTGGCCGGTGCAGCGCGCCGTGCTCGCGGCGCTGTCCGACGTCGACCACGTCGTCGAGCAGAAGGCCCGGTATGCCGCCCGCCGGGCGGCACTGCTGCCCGCGGTCGAGGCGTTCGGCCTGCGGGTCGAGGACTCCGAGGCCGGGCTCTACCTCTGGGCCACGGCGGGGGAGGACGCCCGGGTCACGATCGAGCGGCTGGCCGCGCGCGGCATCCTGACGGCACCCGGCGACTTCTACGGTCCCGCCGGGCGCGAGCACGTGCGGATCGCGATCACCGCGACCGACGAACGCGTTGCGGCAGCCGTTCGGCGCCTGGCTCGCCCCGACGAGGTCTAGGTCACGCTCCTCGCGTCCCGGTGCCCTGATGGCTGGTTGTAGGGTCGGGTCGAGTCTGTGCCCGAGCAGTAAGGACCCCTGACATGACCGACGGCGCCACCTTGTCCGCTGCAGGCAAGCAGCTCGACCTGTCCCTCGTGAAGGCGACCGAGGGCAACAACGGCTATGACATCTCCGCCCTGCTCAAGGAGACCGGCAACGTCACCCTCGACGGCGGCTTCACCAACACGGCGAGCTGCACCAGCGCCATCACCTACATCGACGGTGACGTCGGCATCCTGCGCTACCGCGGCTACCCGATCGAGCAGCTGGCCGAGCACTCGTCGTTCATCGAGACCTCCTACCTGCTGATCTACGGCCACCTGCCCTCGCCGGTCGAGCTCGCCAACTTCGAGGGCCGCATCCGTGACCACACGATGCTTCACGAGGACCTCAAGGCGTTCTTCCAGGGCTTCCCGCGCGACGCGCACCCGATGCCGGTGCTCTCATCGGCGGTGTCGGCGCTGTCGACCTTCTACCAGGACAGCCTGGACCCCTTCGACCCGGAACAGGTCGAGATCTCGACGATCCGCCTCCTCGCCAAGCTGCCGACCATCGCGGCGTACGCGTACAAGAAGTCGATCGGCCAGCCGTTCCTCTACCCCGACAACAGCCTCTCGCTCGTCGAGAACTTCCTGCGCATGACGTTCGGTGTGCCGGCCACCGGCTACGAGATCGACCCCGACCTGGTCAAGGCCGTCGACCTGCTGCTGATCCTGCACGCCGACCACGAGCAGAACTGCTCGACCTCGACCGTGCGCCTGGTCGGTTCGTCGCAGGCCAACCTGTTCGCCTCGGTGTCGGCCGGCATCAACGCCCTGTTCGGGCCCCTGCACGGGGGCGCCAACCAGGCCGTGCTCGAGATGCTCGAGCGCATCCAGGGTGCGCACATCTCGACCGAGGAGTTCATGAGCAAGGTCAAGGACAAGGAGGACGGCGTCCGGCTGATGGGCTTCGGTCACCGGGTCTACAAGAACTACGACCCGCGCGCCGCGATCATCAAGAGCACCGCGCACGCCATCCTCGAGAAGACCGCTGGCGGTGACGAGCTGCTCGAGATCGCGATGGGCATGGAGGAGATCGCGCTTGCCGACGACTACTTCATCGAGCGCAAGCTCTACCCGAACGTCGACTTCTACACCGGCCTGATCTACAAGTCGATGGGCTTCCCGACGCGCATGTTCACCGTGCTCTTCGCCCTCGGCCGGCTGCCGGGCTGGATCGCCCAGTGGCGCGAGATGATCGAGGACCCCACCACGAAGATCGGTCGCCCGCGCCAGGTGTACATCGGCGAGGCCGAGCGCGACTACGTCCAGCTCGGCGACCGCTGACGGGGTCGTCGGGAGTATAGAACACCCCCCCGGGGGGGTCGCCCCACCC
>JBBQWX010000236.1:0-5452 GCA_038210185.1 Actinomycetales bacterium | reverse complement strand
ACCACCAGTGCGCCCATCGCCGGGTCAGCGCGGTTCTGGCCCTCGAACACGCTGTCCCGGATGATGAGCCCACCCTGGCCGTACTGGGCGTTGCCCTCGACGAGGACGCACCTGGAGCCCCCACGGGCCGTGAGGTACATGTTCGCTACCGACGTCTTGGAGCAGTTCTCGAACCGCACGAGGTACTGGCCCGCATTCGCGCCTGGCCATCCGCAGTTGATCTTGCCGTCGACCCACAGGTAGTTGTCGGAGCCGCGAATGCTGAACTGTGTCCCCTTCACGGCGACGCACGTCCACACGCCCGAGAGCGAGCACAGGGTCATGGCCATGGCGTTGCCTGGCATGCCGCACACGTGCTTGAAGCCGTAGAAGGTCAGGCTGTCGAAGTGGCAGGCATAGGCGGTTCCGGCACTGTACGGGTGGTGGTAGAACTGCGTGACACCGTTGCCGCTCTTGAAGCAGATCCCGCTGACCTCGACGTCATAGGTCGTCGCCGTACCGACCAGCCAGGAAGCGGCTCCCGTGCCGCAGTTCAGGGTCACCGAGCACTCGGGCAGGCTGCCGCCGGTGCCGCCGATCTCGGGGTTGTGCCACCCCGTGTTCGGGCCGACGATCCGCATGCCGTTGTAGGTGGTGCGGGTCTTGGTGAACGTGTGGCTGCGGCCGGCCAGCCGGATCACGCGTCGGGGGCTGGACGCCTGCTGGGCGGCGATGGCCTGGGTCAGCCGCTCGTCGTCGGTTCCGGTGAAGGAGTCGAGCAGGATGTCTCCAGCGGTCGTCGCGGCAGTGGCCCCGCCGGCAGAGGCGAGGCCAACTACAGTGGCCAGGAGGGCGGTGCTACCCCCGATGCGCATCACACGACGCCGTCCGAGGGTGCTGAGGTTCTCAGGCATGGTCCTTCTTCAATCTGGAGTGCGAACGACCCAAGTCGCATTCCGCTGAGCCCCTGAAGCAGAATCCCTGTCCGCGTCGGTCGTGGCGAGCCGGCTAGCCCGCAACACCAGAATCATTTCAGCCGGAGGCGTTTAGCGTCCGGTGAACATCCACACCCAGTGATGACCTCCCTCACACCGATGCGCCTGCTGGGTCTTCAGTGCCCAGCCTTCCTCGCCGACGACGTCGGCGAGTCGGGCAGAAACACCTTCGCCGGACAGTTGTGCAGGAACCCGGAGGAGGACCTCATGGGTCTGCTTGGAGGACTCACGCCGTCAGGACTTGCTGACCTCCAGAGCGTCCCAGTAGACGGTGACCGGCTGGCCCGTGGCCGAGCCGTGGCTGTAGGCGTATATTCCGGGCGACCCGGCACGCTGCAGCGCAGCGGTGGTGTCGGTGGCAGACAGCCACCAGGCGGTTGGCTCGGTCGTGCCACTCGCCCACACCTTCGCCTGCAGCGTGCTGGTGCCTTGTCCCGACATGCGCACCCGCATGAGCAGTGCCTGGCCGGGTGAGACCCGCAGGCTCGGGTGTGCCGCAGAGCTCAGCACCGTCTCGACGTTGCCGACGCGCCGCACGAGCCAGCAGGCCACCGAACCGTCGGCCATCGTGCGTACCTTGACGCGGTAGTCAGTGTTGGACCCCACGGAGCGTGCAATCACGGCGTTGTAGTGACCCACACCGTCGGGGAGGCCGTTGGTCGACGTCGCCACCCGGATGTCGGTGGTCGTGAGCTGCACGCCATCGAGCCGCGCCTCGAAGCCGTCACCGGCCTGAAGGCGCATCTGCCCGCCGCCTCCGGCAGTCGAGAACGAGCTGCTCCCTGCCGGGATGGTCCACGGGCCGCCGAGGTCGGCGCTACCCCAGCCGGATGCGACGGTGCGGGTGAAGGTGTCACGACCGACGACGGCACCGGCGGGGGTAGCAGGCGGCGGAGGAGGCGTGGTGTTGGGCGAAGGCGCGGTCACGTTGCCGTCGGCCCAGGCGCCCAGGTGGCGCACCCCGGCGGGCCGGCCGGCCAGAGCAGCGACATCGGCCGGTAGTGGCAGCGCTACCTGGTCGGTGACCGCTTCGACCGCGGAGCTCAGCACCCCGGTGGGGGAGACAACGGAAGACCCGACGAACTCGCGGCCGCGGGCCTCGCGCGCGGTGGCGGCCCGGAATGAGTCGAGGGTGGTGTGCACTGACGGGCTGGTCGCGCCTCGCGACCAGATCACGAGCCACCGCGGGCTGGTGGCGGAGCTGCGGTTGTAGATGTTGCCGTTGGGGAAGATGCGCATCGCCTCCCCGCTCTCCTTGTTGCTGTAGTCCTCCACGCACAGCACGCAGTTGGTGACTCCGGAGGGGAGCCCGATGACGTTGTTCTGGAGGTCGACGTCCTGCAGTTCCCAGGGCATCTCGGGGTCGGGGAAGGGGACCCGCGGATCGACGGCGGGGTCAGCCGGGTTGGTGTTGCGGCGGCTGTCCTGCGCCAGCCACACCGAGCGGGCGTTACCGACGATGGTGTTGTTCCAGATCTTGACGTTGCTGACGTTGTTGACCTTGATGCCGTCAAGGGTGTTGCCGAGGAACATCGAGTCGACGACGACGGCACGAGCGGAGATCTCCAGGAAGAGGCCGTCGCCGGAGTTGTGGTTGAAGTCGCTGCGGCTCACGACCGTGTTGTACACCGACATGTCGGTCCAGAAGCCGTGCCCGAAGTTGTCGACGAAGGCGCTGTCGGTGACCGTGACGCCCCGGGTCTGACCGATCTTGACGCCCCCGGAGACCGGTGCCACGTTGAAGTGCTCGGCGTTGTTGTGGCTGGACCTGACCCGGGTGTAGACGATGTTGTCGGCGAACCGGTTGTGGAAGCCCAGCATCCCCGCCCACTCGACGGTCACGTTGGTGATCCGGGCGTTCTTGGCCAGGACGCTCACCCCCGTGGTGGCGACCTCGGTGACCGCGACGTTCTCGAGGACCGAGCCGGGCTGCTCAAGGACGACGGCGCCCAGCATCCAGACCGACGGGGCGTACCGGCGGACCCCGATCCCGCGCAGGACCACGCCCGGAGCCCGCACGCTCAGTGCCTGGGGGAGGACGCTGGCCCGTACCTCCTGGCCCGTCGGGTCGGAGCCGACATAGAGCTTCGAGGTGGCCTCGTCCAGGTAGAAGGAGCCGGGGCCCACCTCGGCCAGGGACTTCTTCTGAGCCTGCCGCGCGCCGGAGACCCATACCTGGTCGGGATAGGCCGCCATGGGCGCCTTGACCGGGTCCACGAACTGCCAGTTCGGGTTGGTGGAGTCGGGGGCGCCACGCGTGTAGGTGGGGCTGTGGTCGAACCGCGTGGTCCAACCGTCCCGGCGCCAGCGCGTCCCGTCCTTGACCCAGCCGGTGACCGCAGTGCTCCCGTCGAGCCACACCTCCTCGCCGGGTGCATTCTGGATCGTGACCGTCTTGGACACCACCAGGTACTCGGGGTACGTGCCGGCCCGCAGGACCACGGTGCCGCCGCTGGGCGCCAGCGCGACGGCCTTGCCCAACGTGCGCACCGGTGACGCTGCAGTGCCTGCGGCGCCATCGGTACCCCACGGCGCGGCATACACCGCGTTGTTGGGGGCTGGGTACGAGGCCGTGCCCACCCGAGCGGAGCCCGCGGCCTCCGACACGCGACCGACGGCGGCAGCGGGCTTCGCTCCGACACCCAGGCTGAGTGCCGAGGCGACCAGCGTTGCCGAGAGCAGCAGTACGAGCGGGCCTGAACGGTGGTTGGCACGGGGGCGCATTCGCGAGAACCTAGCACGACCATGGAGCCCAACACGCGACTTCGACCGCCGGGCCGTCCGCGTGGGTGGCCGGGTCCCCTCACGCGGCCGTGCCTCACTCCTCGAGGCGGAAGCCGAGCTTGAGTCCCACCTGGTAGTGGGCGACCGCACCGTCGGCCAGGTGGCCGCGGATCTCGGTCACCTCGAACCAGTCCAGCGCGCGCACCGTGGTCGACGCCCGCGCGACCGCCGAGCTGATGGCGTCGTCGATCGAGGTGGCCGACGTGCCCACGACCTCGCTGATGCCGTACGTGTGTGCCATGGCGCTCACCCTTCGTCCGCGGGCGCCCCGCTGGCGCCCTCGCCACCGATGATCCTCGCAACCGGCGCCGCGCGGCCACCCCGTGAGGCGCGCGCCGCGGCATACTGCGCCGGATGACGACCATCCGCCTCGCGCAGGACGCCGACCTGCCCCTCCTGGCCGCCATCGAGGATGCCGGTGACGCCCTCTTCGTGGAGCGGTTCGGCGACGTGGCCTGGCCGGGCGCGTCGTCGGGGGAGGAGCGCGCTGCCGAGCCCGGCATCCTGCTCGTGGCGGTCGATGACGACGGGACCGTCGTGGGCTTCAGCCACGTGCTCGACCTCGACGGGCACTGGCACCTGGAGCAGATCGCCGTCGACCCGGCGCACGGGCGACGCGGCATCGGCGCCGCCCTGCTCGAGGCGACGCACTCCGCGCTCACAGCCCGCGGCGTCCGCGAGGTCACCCTGATGACCTACGCCGACGTGCCGTGGAACGCCCCGTTCTACGCGCGGCACGGGTACGTCGAGCTCGACCCGTTGCCCGACCGGCTCCTCCCGCTCCGCGCGAACGAGGAGGCCTTCGGCCTGTCTCGCCACGGACGCCGGGTCGCGATGGTGTGCGACCTCACCGTTGGCTGACGCCCGATCAGCCGCGGGTGACCGTGACCGGGGTGGGCGCCCGCAGGGTCTGGGCGACGACGCAGTAGCGCTCGGTGGCCTCGACCAGCCGGGCCAGCGACGCCTCGTCGGCGTCGGCGTCGACCTCGATGCGCACCTCGATCTCGGTGAACCCCACCGGCGCCTCCCGGTCGACGCCCAGCGTGCCGCGGGCGTCCCAGTGCCCGACGACGTGCACCGTGGCCGATCGCAGGGCGATGCCCATCGCGGCGGCCACCGAGCGCAGGGTGACGCCGGCGCAGCCCGCCAGCGCCTCGAGCAGCATGTCGCCACTGCAGGCCTCCGACCCGTCGCCGCCGGTCGCGGGGTGCAGGCCCGCCCGCGAGGTGCCCGACCACTGGGGCACCTCGGCGGCCACGGCGTCGAGCACCACCCGGGCGACCGCCGTCGAGGACTGCTGGGCAGCAGCGGGGTCCGCGCGGTAGAGATCCTTGAGGGGGCGCTGGAGGGCGCGCAGGGCGACGGCCTGCTCGTGCGGGTCGGTCGGCAGGGTCATGACGGCACGGTAGGGCACCCGCGAGACCGGCGCCGATGGCAAGGTGGGTGAAAACCACCGTGTGGGCGGAGGATTTCACCCACGTTCGGGTCAGAGCGACGCGGCGAAGACCACCTCGGGCCACGGCGAGGTGGCCAGCCAACGGCGACGCGCCTCGGTATCGGCATCCTTCGGCGGGAAGAGCGGCTGCCCGAGCAGCGACCCGGGCGCCGGCACGACCGCGGCCGGCTCGGCGACGGGCGAGGGGGCACAGAGCGCACCGCGGGGGTCGGTCGTGACGGGCATCTGCACGGTGGGC
>JBBQWX010000235.1:0-5530 GCA_038210185.1 Actinomycetales bacterium | reverse complement strand
TGGACGACCAACGGGCTGGTCCCGGGGCACGTGCTGCGACGCCCGCCGTTCGGCCTACCCGCAGCGACGACGGCGATCCTCGACCGCAGCCTCGACCGGGGCCGCCTGACGCTTCGGGGCTACGACCGGGTGTTGCGCGTCGCGTGGTCGGCGGCAGACCTGGCCGGCCTCGAGGTGCCGGGTCGCGACGAGGTGGCCACCGGGCTGGCGCTGCGCAGCGGTGAGCTGGTGGCGGCGTGAGCAGCGTCAGTGGCAGCGGCACCCCAAGGACCAGTCGGCTCGAGCTCGACGAGCGCTGGGCCCGGGTCGCGTGGGCGTTCCTCACCGAGCCTCGGGACGCCGGAGTGACCACTCTGCTGGGGGAGGGCGGGGCGGTGGAGGCCCTGGTGCGGCTGCGCACGGGGCGGCTGCCCTCACGGGGTGGGTGGGGCGTGCGGCTTCCCGAGCTCGACCTCGACGGCATCGCGCGGGCAGCGCGGCGCCACGGGGTGCGAGTCCTCGTTCCCTCCGACCCCGAGTGGCCAGCGGGCCTCGACCGGTTGCACGATCCGCCGTACTGCCTGTTCGTGCGCGGTGCCTGCAACCTCGCGGCCCTGGTCGAGCGCAGTGTCGCGGTCGTCGGGTCGCGGGCCGCCACCGAGTACGGCCTGCGGGTGGCGGCCGACCTGGCCGACGGTCTGGCGGCGCGCGGGTTCACGGTGGTCAGCGGTGCCGCGTACGGGGTCGACTCCGCCGCGCACCGGGCGGCCCTGGCTGCCGACGGGCCGACCGTCGCCGTGCTGGCCTGCGGCGCCGACCGGGCCTACCCCACGGCACACCGCGGGATGCTCGACCAGATCGCCCGGGTCGGAGCAGTGGTCAGCGAGGTGCCGATCGGCTGCGCGCCGTACCGGTCGCGGTTCCTGGCGCGCAACAGGATCATCGCCACCCTGGCCCGGGCCACGATCGTGGTCGAGGCGAACCTTCGATCGGGATCACTCACCACGGCCAAGGCCGCTCGTGAGCACCACCTACCGGTGGGCGCGGTCCCCGGCCCGGTCACGAGCATGACCTCGGCGGGGTGCCACGCGCTGCTGCGCGACACGGATGCCGTGCTGGTCACCGACGCCGCCGAGGTGGCCGAGCTCGCCGCTCGGATCGGGGAGGACCTGCTACCGAACGGATCAGCGCGCCACGGGCCGGTCGCGCCCGGTGACGACCTCGACCCGGAGTCGTACCAGGTGTGGTCGGCGGTGCCGCTGCGCGGTGGCGCGAGCACGGACCGGCTCGCCTCGGCGTCCGGGGTCGAGGTCCGCCGCCTGATCGGCATCCTCGCGGCGTTGGAGGCCGAAGGCCTGCTCGTCAAGGAGGGCGGCCGCTGGCGCAAGAGGACCAGCCCGACCAGCCAGTTTCCCGTGTGACATCTCGGTGTGTGCGTTGCGCTTGGGGCCTGTGGGGTGACACGCTGCGCGCGTGAACGTCGTCTCTTCTGACGTGCTGCAGGCGTTCGAACGCCATCTGCGTGCCGAGCGTGGTAGGTCCGCGCACACCGTTCGCGCGTACCTGCGGGACGTCCGGGTGTTCCTCGACGAGGTGGGCGCTGACGACGACGAGGGACTGCGGGCGGTCACCCTCGCCGACCTACGGGCCTGGCTGGGGGTTCTCGCGCGACGTGGCGCGGCCCGCGCGACCATCGCACGGACCTCGGCGTCGCTGCGCACCTTCTTCGGCTGGCTGGAGCGCACCGGCCGGGTAGCCACGGACCCCTCGCTCCGGCTCACAGCCCCCAGCCGGCACCGCACCCTGCCACCGGTGCTCGCCCAGCGATCTGCCGCAGCGCTGCTCGACGTCGCGGCCGTGGCCGCGGACGACGACGACCCGGTGCACCTGCGTGACCGTGCGGCCCTCGAGCTGCTCTACGCCACAGGTGTCCGCGTGGGTGAGCTGGTCGGCCTCGACGTCGACGACGTCGACCTGTCCACCAACGTGCTGCGCGTCGTCGGCAAGGGTGACAAGGAGCGTCGCGTCCCGTTCGGGCTGCCGGCACGCCGCGCCGTGCTGGCGTGGCTCGACACCGGGCGGCCACGGCTCGCAACGGCCGAGAGCGGGCCTGCCCTTCTCCTCGGCAGGCGCGGCCGACGGGTCGATCAGCGGCAGATCCGCTCGGTGGTCCACGAGTTGTTGCGGCACGTGCCGGACGCCCCTGACCTCGGCCCCCACGGGCTGCGGCACAGTGCCGCGACCCATCTGCTCGAGGGCGGTGCCGACCTGCGAATGGTGCAAGAGCTGCTGGGGCACGCGTCCCTCGCGACGACCCAACTCTACACCCATGTCTCTGTCGATCGCCTCAAGCGCTCCTTCGCGCAGGCCCATCCACGTGCCTGACACGCCGGAGCCGGCCGCCGAGAGCGACCGACCCGCGCCGACCCCCCTCGACGGTTGACCCGGGGCCGGCCGACCCGCGCTGGGCGACCTCGACCGCCCGGCTCACCGCAGCGGGAGCAGGGCCAGCCGCCCTCCGGTGAGCAGAGGGTGGGGGTCGACGTAGCCCCCGGCACGACGGGCCCCCAGGTGGAGGCACGCCCGTGGGCCGCAGTGCGCGGGCCCGTCACGCGCCTTGACGGTGCCCAGCACGTCGCCGGCCGACACTCCCGCGCCCGCGACGACGACAGGGTCCACGGGTTCGTAGGTGCTCCTGAGCCCTCCGACGTGGGTGACCGTGACGCTGCCACGACCCGCGACCGACCCGGCATGGCTCACCGTGCCACTCTCGACCGCGTGAACGACCGTCCCGTCGACCGCGGCGAGGTCGAGCCCACGGTGGCCCGCGGAGTAGGGGGAGGGCGGTGAACGGAACGGGCGGAGCACGAGGGGCCGGGGCAGGATCGGCCAGCGCCAGCGTGCACCGCCGCGCGTCGAGGCACCCGCTCGAAGCGAGTGGCCCACCGCCCCCGGGTCGGCCACGCTGAGCCCCGGCGCGGGCCGTGACTCCCCCGCCCGGGACAGGTACAGGTGCAGGCGCGGGAGCGGGTACTGGCTGGCTGTGGGCTCGGAGATCGCCCGCGACGACCTGGTCGGGTCAGCGTTGCCGGGAACGTCACGGGTGCCGGTCGCCACCACCCCGGCGATGGCCGCCGCGCCAGTGGCGGCAAGGACCATTGCTAGCACGGATCGGGTCATGGCAGGAGTGTCGTGGCGCCGCGGCCGGCGCGGGTTGGGGCGCCAGAACCTGTGGAGAAGGCTTGAACGGGACCGGCCCTGTGGACGGACGAACGGCACGTACCCACGCCGCCGCGACCCGCCGGCGCCGGATCGACCCGCAGCGACCACCCAGCCGCTTGGCGGCCGCGCGACGGTCAGACCCGCAGGGCGGCGAGGCGGCGGCACGCCTCGTCGAGCACCTCGTCGCGCTTGCAGAAGGCGAACCGCACCAACGTGCGCGCGGCGTCGACGTCGTCATGGAACACCGACACCGGCACGCCGACGACACCCGCGCGCTCGGGAAGCTCGTGGCAGAACGCGAGCGCGTCGGCGGCCCCGAGCGGCGCGGCATCGGCGATGACGAAGTAGGTGCCGCGCGGCACGGCCACCTCCATGCCCGCCCGGCGGAGCCCGTCGACCAGCCGGTCGCGTTTGGCGGCGAGCGACGACGCCAGACCGGCGTACACGGCATCCGGCAGGCCGAGACCGACCGCGACCGCCGGCTGGAGCGGCCCGGACCCGACATAGGTGAGGAACTGCTTGACGGCCCGTACCGCCGCCACGGCCTCGGCCGGCCCGGTCACCCAGCCGACCTTCCATCCCGTCGTCGAGAACGTCTTGCCCGCCGAGGAGATGGTCAGCGTGCGCTCGCGCATCCCCGGAAGGCCAGACACCGGCAGGTGCTCGGCACCGTCGAACGTCAGGTGCTCGTACACCTCGTCGGTCACCACCCAGGCGTCGTGCTCGGCGGCCAGGGCGCAGACCAGCTCGAGCTCGGCGCGGGTGAACACCTTCCCGGTCGGGTTGTGGGGGGTGTTGAGCAGCACCATCCGCGTCCGTGGCGAGAAGGCCGCGCGCAGCGACGCCTCGTCGACCGCGAAGTCCGGGAACCGCAGGACCGACGTGCGCCGCACCCCGCCGGCGAGCGCGATCGTCGCGGCGTACGAGTCGTAGTAGGGCTCGAACGTGACCACCTCGTCTCCTGGTTGCACGAGCGCCAGCATCGTCGCCGCGATGGCCTCGGTCGCCCCTACCGTCACCAGCACCTCACTGCGCGGGTCGACCTCGAGCCCGTAGAACCTGTTCTGGTGCACCGCGATCGCCTCGAGCAGCTCCGGCACGCCCGCCCCCGGCGGGTACTGGTTGCGCCCGCCGCGGATCGCTGCGACCGCGGCGTCGAGCACCTCCGTGGGGCCGTCGGTGTCGGGGAACCCCTGGCCGAGGTTGATCGCGCCGTGCTCGGCAGCGAGTGCCGACATCGTCGCGAAGATCGTCGTCCCGAACGGGGCGAGGGCGGCGTGGCCGACGGGATGACCGGCGGGGCCGGGGGAGCGGGTCATGCGTGCAGGCTATGCCGGTGGCCGGCCGACGGCCCGGATGCCGTGCGGTCGCCCGGGATGCGGCGCGCACCTACGGATTAGGTGGGCAAGGCCGCCCCTCCGTAGAATGAGTACACGACCGGTCTCGGCCGGTCGAATTCGCGTGTCCTTCTCAGCGACCCCTCACGGGCGGCGCAGGGCACACCACGGCAGTGGCGGATCGCCTCCTCGGGGGCGTCCGTCCGGGGTGTGACCGGGCACCAGGCAGGTGGACGACGACCCTCCAGCAGGAGGGGAGCGCCACCGACGGAACTGACAACCACAGAGCAAGGAGAACGACGATGGCCGTCGTCACCATGCGCCAGCTCCTCGAGAGCGGCGTCCACTTCGGGCACCAGACCCGACGCTGGAACCCCAAGATGAAGCGCTTCATCATGACCGAGCGCAACGGCATCTACATCATCGACCTGCAGCAGTCGGTGACCTTCATCAACAACGCGTACGAGTTCGTCAAGGAGACCGTCGCCCACGGCGGCACGATCCTGTTCGTCGGCACCAAGCGCCAGGCGCAGGAGCCGATCGCCGAGCAGGCGACCCGCGTCGGCATGCCGTACGTCAACCACCGCTGGCTCGGTGGCATGCTCACCAACTTCCAGACGATCTCCAAGCGGCTCACCCGCCTCAAGGAGCTCGAGGAGCTCGACTTCGACGACGTGGCCGGTTCCGGCTTCACGAAGAAGGAGCTGCTCATCTTCAAGCGCGAGCGCGACAAGCTCGAGCGCACCCTGGGCGGCATCCGCACCATGGGCCGCGTGCCCTCCGCCGTGTGGATCGTCGACACCAAGAAGGAGCACCTCGCGGTCGACGAGGCCCGCAAGCTGGGCCTGCCCGTCATCGCGATCCTCGACACCAACTGCGACCCCGACGAGGTCGACTACAAGATCCCGGGCAACGACGACGCGATCCGTTCGGTCACCCTCCTCACCCGCGTCATCGCGGATGCCGTCGCCGAGGGCCTGATCGCCCGCGCC
>JBBQWX010000234.1:0-5541 GCA_038210185.1 Actinomycetales bacterium | reverse complement strand
GACCTCGTCGCCGAAGAACTCGATGCGCACCGCGAGCTCTTCGTACATCGGGATGATCTCGACGGTGTCGCCCCGAACCCGGAAGGTGCCGCGGGTGAAGGCGAGGTCGTTGCGGGTGTACTGCATCTGCACGAACCGGCGGAGCAGGTCGTCGCGCTGGATCTCGTCGCCGACGCGCAGGCGCACCATCCGGTCGACGTACTCCTGCGGCGTGCCGAGGCCGTAGATGCACGAGACCGAGGCCACGACAATGACGTCGCGGCGGGTGAGCAGGCTGTTGGTGGCGCTGTGCCGCAGCCGCTCGACCTCGTCGTTGATCGAGGAGTCCTTCTCGATGTAGGTGTCGGTCTGCGGGATGTAGGCCTCGGGCTGGAAGTAGTCGTAGTAGCTGACGAAGTACTCGACCGCGTTGTGCGGCAACAGCTCACGGAACTCGTTGGCGAGCTGGGCCGCGAGGGTCTTGTTGGGGGCCATGACGAGCGTGGGGCGCTGCACCTGCTCGACCAGCCAGGCCGCGGTCGCCGACTTGCCTGTGCCCGTGGCGCCGAGCAGCACGGTGTCCTGCTCCCCCGCCCGGACCCGACGCGCCAGCTCGGCGATGGCCGTCGGCTGGTCGCCGGCGGGCTGGAAGTCGGAGACGACCTCGAAGGGCGCCAGGCTGCGCTGGAGGTCGGTGGTCGGACGCATGCCCCTACGGTATGCCGCGCCACCGACACCCGGTCATGGCACGGGCGGGCGGGCACGGCAGGCGGACGGCTCGCTGGCCCCGGACCCGCCACCGGTCACCGGTCGAGGTCGGCCAGCACCCGACCGACTCCGTCGATCGACTCCGCCGTGATCGGGTCGAGCACGAGCTGGAGGTGGGTGGCACCGGCGCTCGCCAGGCCGAACACGTGGTCCGCCAGGTTCTGCGGGGTGACGGTCGTGACGTCGGTGTCGTAGTGGTCCCCCATCAGGCGCCCCCGACCGCCCGGCAGGGTGACCAGCACGGCGGCTGTCGCCTCGACGACGCGCCCGGCCGGCGTGGCCGCGTCGACCTCCGCCTTGACCTGTGCGAACCGCTCGACCGAGTTGTCGTAGATGCTCCACCACACGCTCCAGGAGTCCACCACCGGCAAGCCGATGCCGAGCATGCGGGGGCTGGTGGAACCCAGCATGAGCGGGGGGCCGCCGGGTCGGACCGGCCGCGGGTCGAGCACGCAGTCCTCCACGTCGAGGAACTGCCCGTGGAAGGTGGCCCGCCCCTCGCGCAGCAGGGCCGCGATGACCGTGAGCGACTCCGCGAAGCGCGAGACGCGGCGGTCGTAGGCGAACCCGAACGCGTCGTACTCGCGCCGGTTCCACCCCGCGCCGAGGCCCACGACGAGCCGGCCCTGCGAGATCGCGTCGACGGTCGCCGCCTGTTTGGCGAGCATCGTCGGGGCATGGAAGCTCGTCGACGCGACCAGCGGCCCGATCTCCACCCGCTCGGTGACCGCCGCGATCGCCGCGAGGGTCGTCCACGCCTCGTACGGCCCGCGCGTGGAGCCGTCGGGCAGGTCGTAGAGCAGGTGGTCGCCCACCCAGACCGAGTCGAACCCGCTCGCCTCTGCTCGTCGGGCGAGGTCGAGGTAGTCGGGCCACGGCACGAACCGCTCCACCTCGGGCAGCTGGACACCGACCTTGCACGGGCGCGTCATGCACCGACCCTACGGACCCCGCGGCCCACGGCCCACGGCCCGCGTCCCTCAGAACCGGGGGCGGGTCGGTGTCGCACAGATGCTGGGGCGGCGCAGACGCCCCCGCCGCCGGACCGGGGACACGGTCGTCGAGCGTGCAGCGGTGAGACGTGCCGTCGTAGCTGAACCGGGCCCCGTCGTATCTGAACCGGCCCCGCGTCGTCCTCCTCAGGTCTGTGACCGGTGCTCTGGGGCGGCCCGGGCTCGCGACCGGGCTGCGGCAGGGTATGTCCCAGTCAGGTGCCTCGATCGAGGCGTGCTCCGCGCGCACTCCGAGCAACACCTCGAGCGTGCTCACGCCCGGTAGTGCTCGGTGCAACCTCGGGTCGAACCATCGGCGCCCGGCATCCTCTGGTCAGTGTCACCGCCCAGTGACACCATTTCGAGATGGCACCGCAGCCACCACCGCACACCGACCCGTACACCGGCACCCACGACGAGCACACCGGCCTCGACCCCGCCGACTGGGCGGCGTTCCGCACCCTTGCGCACCGCATGCTCGACGACTCGCTCGACCACATCGTCACTCGGCGCGACCAGCCGGTGTGGCAGCCGATGCCCGATGCCGTGCGCGGGGCGTTCGACGGGCCCCTACCCCGTCTTCCCGAGGGCCTCGAGGCCGCCTACGACGACTACCGGCGCACCGTCGTGCCCTACTCGATGGGCAACGACCACCCCCGCTTCTGGGGCTGGTACATGGGCGCGGGCAACCCGGTCGGCAACCTCGCCGACCTCCTCGCGAGCGTGCTCAACCCCAACATGGGCGGCGCCGACCACGCCCCGGTGCTCGTCGAGCAGCAGGTGGTGCGGTGGTGCGCGGAGGCCGCCGGCTACCCCACGTCGGCCAGCGGCCTGCTCGTCACCGGCGCCTCGGAGGCCAACCTGGTCGGGCTCGCGGTCGCGCGCACCGCCCGCATCGGGCCGGAGGTGCGCGCGAACGGCATCCCGGGCGACAAGCGGTATGCCGTCTACGCCTCCACCGAGGTGCACAGCTGCCACCGCAAGTCGGTCGAGCTGCTCGGGCTCGGCGAGTCCTCCCTGCGCAAGGTATCGGTGCGCGACGACTTCACCATGGATGTCGACGCCCTTGCAGCGGCCATCGACGCCGACCGGGCGGCCGGCATCGAGCCGCTGGCCGTGGTCGCGACGGTCGGCACGATCAACACCGGGTCGGTCGACGACCTCGACGCCATCGCCGACCTGGCCCAGCGCGAGGGATTGTGGCTCCACGTCGACGGCGCCATCGGTGGCTTCCTCGCGCTCAGCTCGCATCCGGATGCCGTGCGCGGCCTCGAGCGGGCCGACTCCCTGGCGCTCGACCTCCACAAGTGGATGCAGGCGCCCATCGACGTCGGCCTCGCTCTGGTGCGCGACGAGGCGACGCACCGGGCGACCTTCTCGGTGGTGCCGCCCTACCTCAAGCACGCCACCCGCGGCTTGGCAGGAAGCGAGGTGTGGTTCAACGAGTACGGCATCGCACTCTCCCGCGGGTTCCGGGCGCTGCGGGTCTGGCTGGCGCTCAAGGCCTACGGCGCCGACGCCTTCGGCCAGGTCATGGACCGCAACATCGCCCAGGCCCAGGCCCTGGCCGACCGGGTCGACGCGCACCCCGACCTCGAGCGGATGGCGCCCGTCGGTTGTGACATCGTCTGCCTGCGCTATGCCCCGGCCGGTGTCCCGACCGGGCGGCTCGACGAGGTCAATTCCGAGATCGTGGTGCGGATCCACGAGAGCGGGGTCGCGATCGTCAGCGACACCGTGCTCGACGGCACGGTGGCCGTGCGGGTCGCGATCAGCAACCACCGCACCCGCGACGACGACCTCGAGCTCTTCGTCGACACCCTGCTCGACCTGGGCGCTGAGGTCGTCGCCGACCTCAGCGGGGTCTCCTGACCGCCCCGCCATCGAACGGTCAGCTCTCTGCCCCCGAGATGAGCGCGATCGCGTGGGCGCGGCTGCGTGCCCCCAGCCGTTTCGACATCTCTCGCACGTCGGCGGACACCGTGCGTTCGGAGATACCGAGGGTGCGCGCGATCTCGCGGTCGGTGGCGCCGTCGACGAGCAGGATGGCGACGTCCACCATCCGCCGCGTGAACGGCGGGTCCTCCCCCTTCGGCACCGCCGGTACGGCAGCCCGCCAGAGGGCGTCATAGAAGTGCACGGCGTGGGCCACGATGTCCGGGGCGGTGCTGGTGTGGATGGTGTCGCCGGTGGAGTCGCCCACCATGATCAAGCGGTGGTCGCAGATCAGCAGCGGATGCGCCACCGGTGCCAGACGCAGGCCCTTCTCGAGGCTGCTGGCCAGTGGGCTCCGCCGTTCCACGACCCGCCGGGGCAGGATCATTCGCTGCTCGACCCCTTTGCGTCGCAGGCTCGCGTCGAAGGTGACGACGCTGCGCAGCGAGTAGGTGGAGTAGTGGCGCTGCATGTTCCACAGGCTCACCGTGATCGACCGCTCCAGGCGCGCCAGTGGCTCCTGCACCTCCAGCACCGAGCAGAGCAGCGTGAACCGCGGGTCGCCGGCGTCGATCAGCGCGTGCCACGTGTCGAACAGGCCCCATCCGGGCACGTCGCTGCGCTCGGCCGACGACACCTCAACCCTCGACGCCCGAGATGAGCGCGATCGCCTGGGCGCGGCTGCGGGCCCCGAGCCGGTTCGACATCTCACGCACGTCGCCGGACACCGTGCGCTCGGACACCCCCAGCGCACGAGCGATCTCCCGGTCCGTCGCCCCGTCGACCAGGTGAAGTGCGACGTCCACCATCCTGTGGGTGAAGGGCGGCCCTTCCCCGGCCGGCACGGCCGGCTCGGCCGAACGCCACACCCGTTCGTAGAACACCACGGCGTCGGAGACGAGGTCCGACTCGGAGCTGGTCCACACCGCATCACCCGTCGCGTCGCCAACGAGGATGCGGCGGCCGTCGCCGATCATCAGCGGGTGTGCAACCGGGGCGAGGCGAAGGTGCGGGATCGAGCTGCTGGCGAGCGGGCACCGTTGCTCTGCCACCCGCCGGGGAAGGAGCATGCGCATCTCGACGCCCTTGCGCCGCAGGCTGGCGGTGAGGCCGCTCTCATCCCGCAGATCGTTGATGGTCCAGTGCCGCTGCATGTTCCACATGCTGAGCCTGATCGTGGCCTCGAACGTGGCCAGCGGCTCGGCAACGTCCTCCAGCGCGGCGAGACGGGCGAACCGGGAGTCGCCGCGGTCGATCAGGACGTGCCATCGCGTGAAGGGGGCCCTGTCGACGAACTCTGCCGAGGCGCCCCGGGTCGCCACGCTGACCGCCTCCTCCGTGCGCTGCCGGCCGACGACCGGCCCTGTGGTCCAACGCTACCCGCCCGGCGAGCACGGGAGGCGGACTTCCCGTGTGACGCTGACCGCCACCCGTGGAGGGGCCATCGACGTCGGAGACGAGGGCGATGGCGTGCCTGCGGCTTCGAGCCCCGCGTCGCACTTGGCCACACCGACCCGCAGACCCTGCAGGCCGGCGAGCACTGCCAGGGCTACCGCTCGCCGGCCGTGACCTGACCCCGAGTCACCGGTGGCTGCCAGCTGGTCTGCGCGGCCCACACTCGGGCCCGTCCGTCAGCGGCGTCGAACCACGGCTCCTTGGCCACCGCGTAGTCCTCGGTCGACGCGACGCTCGTGGCGAGCTCGGTCTTCATCGTCGCGTAGTTCGCGCGCTCACCGGCATCGTCCCGCAGCCAGTCGCGGAACCGCAGGGCCCACTCCCAACCGGGCGACCCGACCTCACGCACGTGCACGTGCGCCACGCGCCCGGGGTCGCACGAGCCGTGGAAACGCTTCGGCCAGGGCGTGCC
>JBBQWX010000233.1:0-5562 GCA_038210185.1 Actinomycetales bacterium | reverse complement strand
GGGGGAGTTGTACCAGGTTGCGCTCGCGGAGCGCCCCTTATTCTCGGTCCGCGCGTCGTGGTGGGGGAGCCCCCCGGTGGTTTTGTCGGGTGGGGGGGTTTCGGGGGGGCGGAGCCCCCCGGAGGTGATGTCATTCGGGACCTCGTCGAGGGTGTAGCCGATGGCCATCTTCGCCGCGATCTTGGCGATCGGGAAGCCGGTGGCCTTGGACGCGAGAGCCGAGGAGCGCGAGACGCGCGGGTTCATCTCGATGACGATGATCCGCCCATCGGCGGGGTTGACCGCGAACTGGATGTTGCAGCCGCCGGTGTCGACGCCGACCTCGCGGATCACGGCGATGCCGATGTCGCGCAGCCGCTGGTACTCACGGTCGGTGAGGGTGAGCGCCGGGGCCACGGTGATCGAGTCGCCGGTGTGCACGCCCATCGGGTCGAGGTTCTCGATCGAGCAGACCACCACGACGTTGTCGGCGTGGTCGCGCATCACCTCGAGCTCGTACTCCTTCCAGCCCAGGATCGACTCCTCCAGCAGCACCTCGGTGACCGGCGAGTACTGCAGCCCGGCACCGGCGATGCGGCGCAGCTCCTCCTCGTCGTGGGCGAAGCCGGAACCCAGGCCCCCCATCGTGAACGAGGGCCGCACGACGACCGGGTAGCCGAGGTCGCCAGCCGCCGTGACGACCTCGTCGATCGAGTGGCAGATGAACGAGCGGGCCGACTCCGCGCCGCATCGGGCGACGACGCCCTTGAACTTCTCGCGGTCCTCGCCGAGCATGATCGCCTCGACGTTGGCGCCGATGAGCGGGCAGTCGTACTTCTCGAGGATGCCGCGCTCGTGCAGCTCCATCGCGCAGTTCAGGGCGGTCTGGCCGCCCAGGGTCGCGAGCACGGCATCCGGCCGCTCCTTGGCGAGAATCTTCTCGACGGTCTCCGGGGTGATCGGCTCGACGTAGGTGGCGTCGGCGAACTCGGGGTCGGTCATGATCGTGGCCGGGTTGGAGTTGACCAGGATGACGCGGATGCCCTCCTCGCGCAGCACCCGGCAGGCCTGGGTGCCGGAGTAGTCGAACTCGCAGGCCTGGCCGATGACGATCGGGCCGGACCCGATGACCAGCACGCTCGTGATGTCGTCTCTCTTCGGCATCAGACCGCCACCTCCGCGCTCGCGCTCATCAGATCGACGAACCTGTCGAAGAGGTAGGCGGCGTCGTGCGGGCCGGCTGCCGCCTCCGGGTGGTACTGCACCGAGAAGGCCACCAGCCGCCCGTCGCGCCGCACCTCGAGCCCCTCCACGACGTCGTCGTTGAGGCAGACGTGGCTGACCGACGCCGTGCCCCAGGGCGTCTCGGTGTCGCGGTCGAGCGGGGCGTCGACCGCGAAGCCGTGGTTGTGCGCGGTCACCTCGACCTTGCCGGTGGTGCGGTCCATGACCGGCTGGTTGATGCCGCGGTGGCCGTACTTCAGCTTGTACGTGCCGAACCCGAGGGCCTTGCCCAGGATCTGGTTGCCGAAGCAGATACCGAAGTACGGGATGCCGTGCGCCAGAACCTCCTGTAGCAGCTCGGCCTGCACCTGCGCCGTGGCGGGGTCGCCCGGACCGTTGGAGAAGAAGACCCCGCCGGGCTCGACGGCGCGGACGTCGGCGATGGTGGCGGTGGCGGGCAGCACGTGCACCTCGATGCCGCGCTGCGCCATCATCCGCGGCGTCATCGCCTTGATGCCGAGGTCGACGACGGCGACGGTGAACCGCCGTTCCCCCACTGCAGGCACGACGTAGGCCGTGTCGGTCGCGACCTGCTCGGCGAGGCTCGCGCCGGCCATCGGCGGAGCGTCGATGACCTGGGTGAGCAGCCGCTCGCGCGGCGAGGTCGCGGCATCCCCGGAGAAGATGCCGACCCGCATCGCCCCGCGCTCGCGCAGGTGGCGGGTGAGCGCGCGGGTGTCGAGGTCGCAGATGCCGACGACACCCTGGCCGTCGAGCTCGTCCTCCAGCGACCGCTTCGAGCGCCAGTTGGACGGGCGCAGGGCGGGGTCGCGCACCACGTAGCCCGCGACCCAGATGCGGCCGGACTCGTCGTCCTCGTCGTTCCAGCCGGTGTTGCCGACGTGCGGGGCCGTCATGACGACGACCTGGCGGTGGTAGCTGGGGTCGGTGAGGGTCTCCTGGTAGCCGGTCATGCCGGTGGAGAAGACCGCCTCACCGACGGTGGAGCCCCGGTGGCCGTAGGCGCGGCCGCTGAAGGTGCGGCCGTCCTCGAGGATCAGCACGGCGCGCTCGCGACTGGTCAGCATGTGGTGGGCTCCCCTCCACGGGCCGTGACTCGGCCGCGCAGGATCGTGGTGTGGACGGCGCCGGTCAGGGTCTGGCCGTGCCACGGGGTGTTGCGGGACAGGGACTGCGAGGCGTCGCGGTCGACGCCGACCCTGGCGGTGGGGTCGACGAGCACCAGGTTGGCCGGGGCGCCGACCGCGACCGGGTGGCCGTGGCCGGCCAGCCCGGCGATGCGCGCCGGCCCGGTCGACATCACCCGGGAGAGGTCGGCCCAGCCGAGCCGGCCGTCGGCGACGAGCAGGTCGTGCACCACGGCGAAGGCGGTCTCGAGGCCGAGCATGCCGAACGCGGCGTCGACGAAGGCCTGCTCCTTGTCGTGCCGGGCGTGCGGGGCGTGGTCGGTGGCGACGGCGTCGATGGTGCCGTCGAGCAGGCCCTCGACGAGCGCCTCGCGGTCCTCGGCGGGGCGCAGCGGCGGGTTGACCTTGTGGACCGGGTCGTAGCCGGCCAGCAGGTCGGTGCCCAGGGCCAGGTGGTGCGGGGTCACCTCGGCCGTCATGGCGATGCCGCGCGCCTTGGCCCAGCGCACCACGTCGAGCCCTTCGGCGGTGCTGACGTGGGCGACGTGCACCCGGCTGCGGGTGTGCTCGGCGAGCAGCGCGTCGCGGGCGATGATGCTCGCCTCGGCGACCGGGGGCCAGCCGGGCAGGCCGAGCCGGCCGGAGACCTCGCCCTCGTGGCAGCACGCCTGCGGGCCGGCCAGGTCGGGGTCCTGGCTGTGCTGCGACACCACACCACCGAAGGCCCGCACGTACTCAAGGGCCCGGCGCATGACCCGGCCGTCGGCGACGCAGTGGCCGTCGTCGGAGAAGACCTGCACGCCGGCGCGGCTACGGTGCATCAGCCCGAGCTCGGCGAGCTCGGCGCCCTCGAGGCCCTTGGTGACGGCGCCGACCGGCACGACGTCGACGAGGCCGGCGGCTCGGCCGAGGTCGAGGATGCGCTCGGCCGCCTCGGCCGTGTCGGTGACCGGCGTCGTGTTCGCCATGGCGAGTACGGCCGTGAAGCCGCCGACCGCCGCGGCCCGTGAGCCGGAGGCGATCGTCTCGGTGTCCTCGCGACCCGGCTCACGCAGGTGGGTGTGCAGGTCGACGAAGCCGGGCAGCAGGGTGAGCCCGTCGGCATCCACCTGCTCGGCACCGGTCGGGGCGTCGACGGTGCCGATCTGCGCGACGACTCCGTCGCGCAGCAGGACGTCGCCGCGCCCGGGGGTGCCGTCGGCGGCGTACCAGGTGGGCCCGGCGAGGAGCAGGGTGCTCACGCGGCCACCCCCTCTCCGGCGAGCAGGTGGTAGAGGACCGACATCCGCACCGCCACCCCCGCCGAGACCTGCTCGAGCACGAGGCTCTGGGCGGCGTCCGCGGCATCCGCGCTGATCTCGAGCCCGCGGTTCATCGGGCCGGGGTGGCAGATGACGGCCTCCAGGTTCGCGTCGGAGAGCGCACGCAGGCGCTCACGGGTGAGGCCGAAGCCGACGGTGTACTCGCGGGCGGTCGGGAAGTAGCCACCGCTCATCCGTTCGCGCTGCACACGCAGCATCATCACGGCATCCGGGCCCGAGGCGAGCACCGCGTCGAGGTCGTCGGTGAGCGTCAGGCCGTCGGTGGTGGCCCAGGGGCCGATGCCGCTCGGCATCAGGGTCGGCGGGGCGACGAGCGTGACGTGGGCGCCGAGGGTGCGCAGGGTGATCGCGTTGGAGCGGAAGACCCGGCTGTGGGTGAGGTCGCCGACGATGGCGACCCGGGCGCCGTCGAGGTTCCCGAGTCGCTGCTCGATCGTGTAGGCGTCGAGCAGGGCCTGCGTGGGGTGCTCGTGGGTGCCGTCGCCGGCGTTGATGACGCTCGCGTCGACCCACTGCGACACCTGGTGGGCGGCGCCGCTGGCCATGTGCCGGATGACGATGGCGTCGACCGACATCGCGTCGATGGTGCGCACCGTGTCGCGCAGCGACTCGCCCTTGCTGGCGCTGCTGCCCTTGCCGGTGATGTTGATCGTGTCGGCGCTCATCCACTTGCCGGCGATCTCGAAGCTGGAGCGGGTGCGGGTGGAGTCCTCGAAGAAGAGGTTGATCACCGTGCGGCCGCGCAGGGTGGGCAGCTTCTTGACGTCGCGGCGCTGCACCTCGTGCATCTCGGATGCCGTCGCGAGCAGCATCCGCACGTCGTCGCGGGTGAGGTCGGCGCTGGAGAGCAGGTGGCGGTTCATCGGGCGTCCCCTCCGGCGATGCGCACGACGTCGTCGATGCCGTCGAACCCGGCCAGGCGCACCTGCACCTTCTCGCTGTGGCTGGTCGGGAGGTTCTTGCCGACGTGGTCGGCGCGGATCGGCAGCTCGCGGTGGCCGCGGTCGACGAGCACCGCCAGGCGCACGGCGCGCGGGCGGCCGAGGTCGGACAGGGCGTCGAGGGCGGCGCGGATGGTGCGGCCGGAGTACAGCACGTCGTCGACCAGCACGACCACCCTGTCGTCGATGCCACCGGGCGGGATGGTGGTGTGCATCGGCGCCCGGGTGGGCTGGGAGCGCAGGTCGTCGCGGTGCATCGTGATGTCGAGGCTGCCCACGGGCACCTCGGCGCCCTCGACCTCGCGGACCAGGCCGGCGAGGCGGTGGGCCAGCTCGACGCCGCGGCTCGGGATGCCGAGCAGCACGAGGTCGTCGGCACCCTTGTTGTGCTCGAGCACCTCGTGGGCGATGCGACGCAGGGCCCGGGACACGTCGCTCGCGGTGAGGACGGTACGACCGGACGGGTCGAGGGGGTGCCCGGGGGGCGCGGTGCTGTCGGCGCGCGTCAAGACGCGGACCTCCTTCCCTGCCTCACGGGACAGGTCGTTAAAGGATGCCGGAATGCGGTGCCCACTCTACGGGGTGGGCTCCACGGGGTGGGCCCCGGCTCGCGGTGCGGACGGCCGGAACCCGGAGCAGAGCATCCGCAGGTGCGTGATGCGGCCGTCGGCGGTGCGGAAGTAGGCCTGCTGCTCGGCGGTGAAGTCGCCGTCCGGGGTGCGCAGGGCGAGGCGGTAGGCGACCCGCTCGGTGTCCTCGACCGGGTCGCCGGTGTCGACGGCCAGCAGCGCGACGATCTCGTCCTGGTCGTCGAACCACCGGCCGAAGAGGATCTCGAGCACCTCGTCGGGCGTGCTGGCCTCCCAGGGGCGTCCCGGGGTGAGGGCCCGGAAGTCGACGTCGGTGGCGAGCAGCGCCCGCACGGCGTCGTGGTCCTTGGCGGCCACG
>JBBQWX010000232.1:0-5693 GCA_038210185.1 Actinomycetales bacterium | reverse complement strand
CACCATGCTGCCGATACCAGCGGATCCGCGGTAAACACACTGCCAGCGGAGGGACTCAATGCCGGCGAGGGAGCCGGGCATGCCAAGACCACCGGATGTGGACGGCTCAAACCCCTACCGGCCCACCTTTGAGAAGAATCCGCCCGTCGGCGTGTGACTCCTAGACACTCTCTTCTACCCGTCCCGCGAACACGGCCTCGGCCAACTCCTTCGCGTAGTCCAGGTCCTCCACAGTCGTCACAGGGACCTCGAACGAGACGTTGCCAACTGTGACGTTGAGCAGGTTGGCATGGGCGAGTATCCGCCTTGGCCGGGGCCGATCAGGACCACCAGTGGCAACCCGCGGGCGTCGACGAGTTGGTGGACCTTGGTGGACAGCCCGCCGCGGGAGCGGCCGATGGCGTGGTCAGGCGGCTCCTCGCCCAGATTCTTGTGATTCGCCGGTGCCACCTGTGCCGGGCTCGGTTCGGGGCAGGTTCGTGCCGTGCTGGTGGGCCGGTTCACCGTGGAGTCCACGCTGACCTGCCAGCCCAGCTGGCCGGAGGCGTCGGCTTGCGTCAACAGCAGAGCCAGGACCTCGTCCCACGTGCCGTCGCCGGCCAGGCGCCGATGGAATCCGCCTCGACTTGCGGCCTACTCGCCGCGTTGGTCGAGCATGCCGAGCAGCTCGGCCAGCTCGCTGGGGGTCATGCCTTGGTGGCGGCGCGCGTCCCGGATGAAGGTGCCGATGCGGGTCAGGTGCGTGTCGGAGGTGGTGGTCGTGACGGCGACATTGCGTGTCGCGCGTGAGATATCAAGGACCCTTGAGGTGGGGCCGTCAGACTGCTCCCCGACCAGGTAGCGATCCGAGCGAGGCGCTCAGGGAACGCTCGGCGGCTCCCCTGAATCGCGACATGCCGCGGCCTGGGCGGAGAGGTCCTCCTGGCCGACCTGGAGGTCGCGCACGATGTCGCTCAGCCCGGCCGCATCGAGATCGCGAACAGCGGTCGCCGCGTCGTTGACGAGGTCGAGCACCTTCTGCGAGTCCTCGGCGACCTGCAGGCACTCGCTCGGTATGGTCAGCGTGACTCCGGAAGGGCTGCTGGACGAGACGGATGCTGCGGGAACGCTGGCGGAGGCGGTGGGCGGGCCTGCGCTCGTGTCTGCGTCGTCCCCGGACATCGTGGCGGCGATGACCCCGCCACCGAGCAGGAGCCCGACCGCGAAGGTCGCCGCAGGGATCCACCATGCGTTCCGCTGCTGTTCAGTCGATGTGGTCATTCCCACTCCCAGGCTCGGATCGGCAGTCGACAACCGCCAAAGTCGTGCCCGTCAAAATACCCCCGCTGCGACCGCCAGACGGTGTTCCGATTCCAACAATCCCGGCTGATCAGGAGAACGGCCCACGGTTGCATGAGCAGACCCGATCAGGGTAAGAGTGGCCCTATGGCCAGGAGGGCGTGGGACTCAGACGCGGCGACAGTGCGCACCTGGGACGGGGTGGTGTTCTTCTGGGTGGTGTTCTGGCTCGCCGTCGGGGTGTGGACCGGCTACCAGCTGTGGCAGCTCACCGGGCTGGCCGCCAGCACGGTCGACTCCGGGCGCTCGCTGGGGTCGGCCGCGGACGCACTTCAGCGGCTCTCCAGCATTCCGATCATCGGCGACCGGACGGGTGCGCTGGGTGATCAGGTCGGCGCGACGGCAGACCGGATCGTCAGCAGCGGGCAGCAGGCCGACCGGAGCATTCGTGGGCTCAGCGTGTTGCTGGGCGTGGCCGTCGCAGCGGGGCCGATCGGGGCAATGCTGATCTTCTACCTGCCCGCTCGGTTGGCGCGCCGGCGGGAGGGGCGTTGGGTGCGTGAGTCCTTGCGGCGCGAGGCCCCGACAGCGCCGCTGCTGGCAGTGCTCGCTCACCGGGCCGTGGCCAACCTCTCGCCCACAGAGCTCTTCGCGATCAGCGCCGATCCCCACGGTGACCTCGCCGCGGGACGGCACGAGGCCCTTGCCGGTGCCGAGCTGACGCGTCTGGGAATTGACATGGGGCACCAGGCCCAACCATGACCAGCTCTCGCAGGCGTCCACGCCGGCTGCTTCGGCGTGGTCCGGACGGTGCGCAGCGCCCCGCCGGGTCGGCATCGTCTCGCCGGTACGCACGCTGGACGATGCGATGGCGTTGGGTGATCGTGGCCTGCTGGTCGGCGCTGTTGGCCCTGGTGATCTGGGGTCCTGCGGTGCCCAGTGGCGGCGACGACCTGGCCAGCATCATCCCCCAGGACAGCGCTGCCATCCGGGCCGAGATCCGCTCCATCGAGCTGTTCGGCTTTCCGCTGAGCAGCCGCACCGCGGTGGTCCAGCGCGACCCACGCGGGCTCTCGGTCTTCGTGCAGGCCGAGTCGGTGCTCGACGCGCTGGCAGTGAACCAGGGCGCGCCGCGCCCACCCCTGCTCGGCGCTATCCCGCTGACCAACGCCATCCCCCTCGGGAGCGGGATGGCGGAGCGCAACACCACCGTCCTCACCAACCTGTTCATGGACCCGGGGAGCAGCTTCGTCAAGCAGCAGCGGGCAGCCGAGCTGTACGTCGCACAGCACCTCACGCGTCCGCAGGATCACGTGGTGGGCGTTACCGGCTCGGTTCCCGCGAGGGCCGAACAGGCTCGGATCGTGGGGACCACCCTGCACCGGCTCGAACTGTTCACGGTGCTCGCGATCGTCGTGCTGGTCAGCGTGGCCTTCCGCTCGCTGGTCGCGCCGGTGATCGCGCTGCTCGCCGCGGGAATCGCCTACGTGGTGACCCTCGACGCGTCGGCGCTGCTCGGCGGAGTGCTCGGCATCGCGGCGCCGGCGGAGCTCGAGCCCCTCCTTGTCGCGCTGCTCCTCGGGATCGTCACGGACTACACGATCTTCTACATCACGGCCCTGCGGACCCAACTCGCCCAGTGCGAGGACCCGACCGAGGCGATGGAGCTGTCGATCGCCACCTACACCCCGATCGTCACCGTTGCGGGCATCACGGTCGCCGCAGGAACGGGCGCGCTGCTCGCGGCGAGATCGGAGTTCTTCCGGGGGCTCGGCCCGGCGATGACCCTGGCGATCGTCATGGGCCTGCTCGTCTCTGTCACCCTGGTCCCGGCCCTCATCGCCATCCTCGGCCGACGGGTCCTCTGGCCCGGTCGCCTGTTGCCGGGGTGGGCGACGCGGTGGGTGCGCCAACCTTCCGGCCCGACCGCCGACGTCCGCAGCCGCTCCTTAATGACCCGTCTCACCCGGCGTCGCACGGCCACGTGGGTCGTGGTGCTGGGCGTGGGGGTACTCCTCATCGCTGCCCTGCCGTTGCGCAGCATGGAACTGGGTGTCGGCTTCACCAGCTCGCTGCCCCCCGAGAACCCGGTCAAGCGTGCGACCGCAGCCGCGGCCGCAGGGTTCGCGCCGGGCATCTCCTCGCCCACGACGATCCTTCTCGAGGGCCCTGGCCTGCTGCAAGACCTCGAGGGTCTCTCCGATCTGCAGGACGACCTGGCCGCCGAGCCCGGTGTCGCGGGCATCGTGGGCCCCTCCCAGAACTTCACCCAGCAGTCGTACGGCGTGGTGTTGGCTGATGACGGGAACGCGGCTCGAATGCTCGTCGTCTTCACCAGCGACCCCCTTGGCGCGGCCGCCATCGGGGACCTCGCCAACCTCCGGGAGCGGGCACCGACGCTCGCGGCGCGGCACGGGCTCTCCGATGCCACGATCACCTTTGCCGGTGACACCGCCCTCGCCGAGGGGTTGGTGAGCTCGACCAGCGCCGACCTCTACCGCATCGCCGTCGTGGCGATCGTGGTCAACCTGCTGCTCCTGGTCGTGTTCCTCCGCTCGCTGTTGGCCCCGGTGCTCCTGCTGTGCTGCAGCGTGCTGGCCCTGGCAGCCGCACTGGGCCTGACGAATCTCATCTTCACCGACCCGGAGACAGGAGGTGGGCTGACCTTCTACGTTCCGTTCGCGGCAGCGGTGTTGCTCGTGTCGTTGGGGTCGGACTACAACATCTTCGGGGTCGGTCGGGTTTGGGACGAGGCGCGCCGGATGCCGATGCGCGAGGCCGTCGTCACGGCGTTCCCCGAGACGAGCTCCGCGATCACGACGGCCGGGATCACCCTGGCCGTGAGCTTCGGGATGCTCGCGACCATCCCGCTCTCCCCGTTCCGCGAGCTCGGTTTCGCGATGGCCGTCGGCATCCTGCTGGATGCCTTCGTAGTGCGGACGCTGCTCGTGCCGTGCATGCTGACCCTCCTCGGCTCGAAGGCGCGGTGGCCGATGCGCAGCGCGGCGCTCACCGCGCCGCGCGACGACGCACCGGCGGGGACGACTCCCGGCCCTTCCACAGGGGCCGATCGAGCGCCCGTGTGACTCGCCGCACGACCTCGGTCAGCCGCCGGCGACGTTGGCCACGCCGGGGAAAGAGGCGACGACCGCACCCGTGTAATGCGCCCTCGCGGTCGAGCAGCGGGCGCAGCCCCCTGTTCCAAACTGGACCCGGCGCCGGTCGCGCCACTGGCCGCAACGAGCTGACTGAGCCGCGGGGGGCTACCAGACGATGCAGTCGGGAGCACCTGCCGCCCGGGCGGCACCCCCAGAAGAGGTCGCCCGGTTGCCGCGCCGCATTCGGCCCTAGGGGCCCGACGCATCGCCCGCTACGCCATCGGCGCGGCCAGTCGGGCGAATCCGCAGGCGTTTCCCGGCTAGGCAGGTGTCATGCGGGTCTGTCCGCCACGGATCTCGGTGACATTGCGTCAGGTCGACACAGGTCGAGCCGACCCCGCACCAGTTCCCCATACCGAGATACGCCGGGGGTGCACATCTCATGGGTAAGGTCGAGGAGAACTAGAGGACGAGGAGGCCGTGATGGACTGGTGGGGATGGCTGATCCTCGTGGTGGTCCTGCTGGTGGTGCTGGTCGCGGCCGTGCTGGTGATCCAAGCCCGTCGGCGCCGGGGCGGCGTGATCATCGGGTCCAAGACTGCTGAGCGTGGTGAGCGCCGATGAGGCTGATGCGGACCTCCGAGGTCACCCAGCGTCCGGTGGTCACGATGGCCGGTGAGGACATCGCCCAGATCAAGGACGTTGTGTATGCCGCCGACGGCGGCTCGGTCAGCGGGTTCACGCTGGCCGGTCGTGGTCTCTTCGCCGGGCCCCTGAAGGAGTTCCTGCCCTGGGCGGGCGTCTCCGCGCTGGGCGCGGACGCGGTGATGGTCCGCGACGAAAGCGTGCTGGCGTCGGCCCCGTCGATCCTCGAGGCGTCCCGGGGCGGTGCGGGGTCCGGCGGCGACGTCCTTGGCTCTCAGGTGTTGACCGAGGAAGGTATCGGCCTCGGCACGGTGCACGACGTCGTCGTGTCCGTCGATGTCACCGGTGGCGAGCAGTGCGACGTCGTCGGCTACGAGATCGAGGCGTCCGAGGGGCTCGGCACCCAGGGCCAGATGGTGCTGATCCCGTTGCCCGACACGATGGCCGCCTCCGGCGAGCACCTCATGGTCCCCAGCAGCGTGAAGGATTTCGTCGGTCACGACCTGGCCGGCTTCGGCGCGGCCGTGGACCGGTTCCGTGCGCACCTGGAGGATTCCCGACCATGATGTTCTCGGCCGCCAAGGGGCACAAGGTCGTCGACACCAGCAGCGCCGACACCTTGGGCACGGTGAGCGGGTTCCTCGTCGAACCCTCGACCCACTCGATCGTCGC
>JBBQWX010000231.1:0-5716 GCA_038210185.1 Actinomycetales bacterium | reverse complement strand
CGTCATCGGGTCCCAGTTCCACGTGGTGGTCACGCAGGCGTGGTGGGAAGAGGGCCGAGCTGGGTGCGGCAGGACCGGGCGAGTGAGCCTGACAACGGGCAGTCGCTCACTGAAGGCACAGCGCCACTGTCAATGCCACGCTCAGGGGGCGCCCATGGCCTGCCGACTGCCTGTTCGTGGGAGCGCTGATCGCTCGGGGGTGCCAGGAGCGCGGTGGGTCGCGCCTCCGGCACCTCCAAGGCCGGAGCCCGCCGTCACGGGTCGCGCCAAGGGCGGCAGGTGGCTTCTCCGGGGCGGCTGAAGCCACCACTGATCACCTTTGGCGAAACATCCGACCACCGGCCTGTGCCGCGAAACGGGCCGCGGCCGCAGTGGCCCTGTGTGGGCGCTGTGACGCTGCTCGGCGTGGGCGGAGTGGCGCCTTATCCAGTGTTCGGCGCCGTCAGCTCAGCTGTCGAGCAGCTCTCGCAGGTCGTCTGCGGTCAGTGCCGCCGACAGCGCCGCCCCGTCGTCGACGACCCGGGTGAACAGGTCACGCTTGCGCTCCTGCAGTGCGACGACCTTCTCCTCGATGGTGTCGCGCGAGACCATCCGGTAGACGTTGACCGGCCGGGTCTGGCCGATGCGGTGGGTGCGGTCGATGGCTTGGGCCTCCGCGGCGGGGTTCCACCACGGGTCGAGCACGAACACGTAGTCGGCCTCGGTGAGCGTCAGCCCGAAACCCCCGGCCTTGAGCGAGATGAGGAACACGGGCGCCGTCCCCTCACGGAACGACGCGATCCGTTCGGCGCGGTTGCGCGTCGACCCGTCGAGGTACTCGTACGCGATCCCCTCCGACTGCAGGCGAGAACGCACGATCTTCAGGAACCCGGTGAACTGCGAGAACACCAGCGCCCGGTGCCCCTCCTGGGCCAGCTCCTCGAGCTGCTCCACCAAGGCGTCGACCTTCGCCGACGACGCCAGCCCGCCGTAGGCCGGATCCACCAACGACGGGTCGAGCGACATCTGCCGCAGCACGGTCAGCGCGCGCAGGATCGCGATGCGGTTGCCGTTGACGTCGTCGATGAGCCCGAGCAGCCGCTGCCGCTCGCGCTGCAGGTGCCGGTCGTAGACCGCCCGGTGCCGTGGGTGCAGGTCGACCGAGAGCACCTGCTCCATCTTCGGCGGCAGCTCGGTGGCCACGGCATCCTTGGTGCGCCGCAGCATCAGCGGCCGGATGCGGCGGCGCAGCGCCGCGAGCCGCTCGGCATCCCCGCCGTTCTCGATCGGCTTGGCCCACAGCTCCTTGAACAGCGCCGGCCGCGGGTGCAACCCCGGCGCCACGATCGACAGCAGCGACCACAGGTCCATCAGCGAGTTCTCCAGGGGGGTGCCCGTGATGGCGAACTTCGCCCGCGCCGTGAGCCGTCGCACCGCCTGGTAGGTCTTGGCCTGGTGGTTCTTCACGAACTGCGCCTCGTCGAGCACCACGGCCCCCCACGAGCGCGACCGGAACGCCACCTCGTCGATGCGCACCACGGCATACGAGGTGATGACGACCTGCGCGCCGGCGATGGTGTCTTCCAACCCGATCCGTGCCTTGGCCCGGGTGCGGTCGACGACCACCGTGGCCAGCCCCGGCGCGAACCGGGCCGCCTCGCTCTGCCATGTCGACAGCACCGAGGTCGGTGCCACCACGAGCACCGGGTCGTCGAGCTCGCCGCGCTCGTGGGCGCGCAGCACCATCGCGAGCATCTGCAGCGTCTTGCCCAGGCCCATGTCGTCAGCGAGCACCCCGCCGAGCCCGCAGTCCCACAGCAACGACAACCACCGGAACCCGTCGACCTGGTAGGGCCGCAGCGTGGCATCCAGGCCGGCGGGCAGCGCCGCCGGCTCCACGGCATCGAGATTCAGGAGTGCCCCCACCGCGCGGGTCCAGCGGTCGGACTGCTGCTCGACCACGCCCAGCGCCGCGAGCTCCTCCCACAGCCCGGCGTGCACCACCGAGATGCGCAGCGGGTCGGAGGGCCTGTCCTGCAACGACTTCGCCTCGTCGACCAGGGCCCGTAGCGCCTCGAGCTCGGGACGGTCGAGCGCGAACCAGGTGCCGCTGTCCAGGATGAGGTTTTCATGGCCACGAGCGATGGCCTCGATGAGCGGCGCGAGCGGCACGTCCTCACCGGCAACGGTCACCGAGATGCCGAGGTCGAACCAGTCGGTGGGCGCGTCGTCGACCGGGTCGGATGTCGACACCTGGATGAGGGGCGCGTCGACCGCCTCGCTGTACTCCGCGGCCTCGCCCATGACGGTCAGCTCGAGGGAGGGCAGCTCCTCGAGCACCGGAAGCAGCTCGGCGAAGGCCACCGTCGCGAACCCGTGCAGCCGCACCTCAGGCACCAGCCGCCGCACCTTCGCCACGACCTGCCACAGCCGGTCGACGCCGGCGACCTCCTCGACCTCGAGCAGCCCCTCGACCAGCGCCCGCTCAGCCGCCCGGTCGCGCATCGGGTCGGGCTCCTCGACGCCCATGGGCACGAGCACCCCGCCGCCGACCGTGCCGTAGCGGAAGCCCCACTGCAGGTGCGCGCGATGCCCCGGCTCGAAGGTGACCCGCAGGGCCAGCCGCGGCGGCACGGCATCCGGGAGGTCGAGATCGCCGGATGCCGCCCGCACCCGCGCCTTGCGCCGCAGCGCCGGCAGGTGGGTGACGGTGAAGCGGGCCCAGTCGGCCTCGGGCACCTCGATGACACCGCGGTCGAGGAGAGCTTGGCGTTTGCTGTCGAGCGGCTCGGCGAGCGCCCCGAGGACGAGGGTGTCGTCGTCGCGCAACCAGAAGCCGGTGGCGGGCTGGCCGACGAGGGTGGTGCGCCCCGTCGTGCCGGCGGGCAGGTCGAGGCGCGGGTGCAGCTCGGCGCCGTCGTCGGTGCGCACGACGTCGACGATGAGCTCGGACGGCTCGGGCGCGAAAGCGACGTCGCCGCCCTCCTTGAGGTCGGTGAGCAGACGGACACCCGCGCGGTCGGCGGCCCGGAGCAACGAGACCCACGAGGGCCCGAGGTGGTCCAGGAGGATGGCGTCCGGCATCCGGCCATAGCCGAAGGCGCGCACCGAGCGGCGGTGGGCGTCGGCGAGAGCGGTGAGGGCGTCGCGGTGCTCGTCGGCGAACGAGACCCGGCCGAAGCCGTAGTAGCCGCCGGCGAAGGTCTCCCACGAGACACCCGTCCGGATCCACCCACTGCGCACCCCCGGCACTACCGGCCGGATGCGGAGCTGGGCGCGGGCCGGCTCGTCACGGCGAGGCCCCGAGGCCGGCTCGATGAGAATGCCGACCTGAGTGTGCTCGGGCTCGAGGTCGGTGTCGTCGAGAAGCCCGCTGAGAGCCCGCTCCCATGTAGGGGGAGGAGCCACGCTCGGCCGGCCCTGCGCCCGGTCGAGCACCGGCTGCGACTCGCGGACCCGGGCCACGACGGCGACGGCGTGCTTGCAGTCGCCGCCCACCGGGCAGCTGCAGCTGCTGGCCCAACGGCGCAGCTCGAGGCGGCCGACGGACGCAGTCGCGACCCGGGTGAGCCCGGTGTGCGTGGTGTAGGTCTGGCCGTTGCTGCCGCTCACCCAGCCGGTGGCGTCGGTGCCGTCGTCGGACAGCTCCATCTCGACGACCCGGCCCTGCTTGGCGTAGGCGAGGCCGCGGGCGACGGTCACCGTGCCGCAGGCCTCGTCGAGCTCGCGGTTGGTGAGGTCGGCGAGGCGGTTGACAGGAAAGACACGACCCACCACTGACCTCCGCGACGCCTGCGCCGAGCCATCCGGGCCCGACTCCTGAACACCCAACCGTATGCCGTGCGCCCGACATCTCCGTCATGCCGTCCACAGCCTCGCCGGTGTGCGGCCTCCTCACGGCGACCTCAGGGTGCCTCCTCACGGCGACCTCGTGCGACGTGCACGCGGTGTCACACGGCATCCTCGGGGTTTGACCGTGCCCAAGTCGCACGAACTGGGGGGATGGGGGGTCAGCGCGGGAGGGTGAGGGAGAAGGTGGAGCCGCGGCGGCCGACCTCGGACCGCACGCTCGCCGTCCCACCGTGGGCCCGGGCGATGGCGTCGACGCTGGCCAGACCCAGCCCGGTGCCTCCGCTCGATGACGACCGCCCCCGGTCAACCCGGTGGAACCGCTCGAACACATGCGTCAGGTGCTCGGGCGGGATGCCGGGGCCGGCATCTGCGACGTCGACGCGCACGCCGCCCGGCAGCGCCACGACCGTCAACCACACCGGGATGCCGGCCGGGGTGTGCCGCACGGCGCTCGAGGTGATGCCGACAAGGGCCTGGGTCAAGCGGTCGCGCTCTCCGGTGACGACGAGCGACTCCAGGGCGTCGACGGTGACGGCCCGGTCGGGAGCCACGACCCGCAGGTCGGCCGCCACGTCGCGTACGACCACCGCCAGGTCGACCGGCTCGTGCGCCACGACGCCGAGGTCGTCGAGCCGGGCCAGGTCGAGCGGGCCGTCGACGAGCCGCCGCGTCCGGGCCGCCTCGTCGCCCATCCGGCGCATGGCGTCGGCGATCTCGGCCACAACGGCCACGTCGGCGATCTCTTCCACGTCGGCCACGTCGGCCACGTCGGCCACGTCGGCCACGTCGGCCACGTCGGCCACGGTGCGCTGGTCGGTCGACGACCAGGCCTGGAAGCCCTGACCCGACTCGAAGCTCACGCGGATCGTGCCGTTCGCGCGATCCACCTTGTAGATCTGCGGTCCCTCGAGGTCGATGACGACCCGGACGATGTCCGGCCGGAACTGCGAGTAGCGGAGGTTGAGCACCCCGCCCCGCTTCACGCCGTCATAGAGCGTCGCGGTCGTCCCGCCGAGCTTGGCGCCGACCACGTCGAGCACCAGCCGGTCGGGCGCGCTGAGGAGGAAGTCCCGCACATCGACCACGCCGCGCACGGCGAGGACGATCTCGGTCTTGCCGGCGGCCGGCGCCAGGCTCACGGCGGTCACCTCTCCGCTGCCCGGTTCATCGGCCCAGGCGGAAGTCGCGGTCCCCTGAAGTGCCCCGAGCACCAGCGAGGGGCCTGCGGCGGCAACCAGCATCCAGCGATACATGCCCGTCATGGCGTCTCGACCTCCTGCTTGCGCAGCGAGAGAGTTTCTTGGCGCTCGAACCCGAAGTCCTGAATCATGAACACCACATCCCGGGGACGGATCTGCGTCAGCCGTGCCCGGCCCAGCTGGTCTCCCACCCGTAGCTTGTGTCGCTTGGAGGAAGTCTTCTCGCGCAGCACGACGACGTTGTTGACCGGGCTGCGGAGGTCCAGGTAGACGCCGACCAGGTCGAGATCGGCGATCTCGGGTCCGGCCTTGTCCACGTCGATCAGCGAGGCGAACGGATCGCGCGGGCCGCCGGCGTAGGCGAACGTCTCGCGCATCGCGTCGATCTCGCGGGCCCTCTGCACCGAGTCGGCCAGCGCCTGTTCGGCGACGGCCTGGGTCGGCGTGTCGGAGCGGTGCATCGTGTCCGCGGACGCGGCGGCCGGTGCGGCCGGCCGCGGCGCCGGTGGGGCCACGGCGGCCGTCGCGGCGAGGGACGCTTTGGCTTCCGCGGGCTCGTCGGCGCAGCCGGCGACGCTTCCCGCGGCGAGCAGGACGATGACGACCATCGCGTTACGTGCCACTGGCCTCTCCTTCCCCGCTGGGCGACTTGACGTACGTCCGCACCTGGAACTTGGCCTCGAGCA
>JBBQWX010000230.1:0-5769 GCA_038210185.1 Actinomycetales bacterium | reverse complement strand
CTCCTGCTCGAACTCCTCGGCGTCGACGCTGCCACGCAGGCTCCGCCCGGAGTCCACCGACCGGACCACGGCCAGAGCCACGCAACCACCTCTTCACGAACCGACGCTGACAGTCGAGAACCTAGCAGAGGCGTCATGAATGCTGACAGAACATCACAGTTCTTCGACCGCCCGGTCGCGTCTCATCGCAGCAGGTCACCGGTCTGTCAGGGCAAACACCCCAGAAACGAACTGGATGGAACTGAAATACCCCAGGCGAGGGCGGACGCGCGATGACCACCCTCCAGCTCTCCCTCGTCCTCGGCCTCCTCCTCGGCCTTGGCGTCGCCGGGATCGTGTACGCGCTCGTGCCCGCCCAGCCCGACCTCGGCGACGTCCTCGTCAGGCTCTCCCCACCGGCCCGGCGCCGGGCCGGCGCGCCGACCGCGTCGGCGAACCCCGACACCGAGGAACGGTTGGGACTGTGGGCCGAGCGAACCCTGCCGACCCGCCTTCTCGGGGTGCCTCCGGCGAAGGACCTGGCCGTCATGCGCAAGACGCCCGCCCAGTTCTACGGGCGCAAAGTCCTCTACGGCCTGGTCGGGCTGGCCCTGCCCACCGTCATGACAGGGTTCTTCACCCTCATCGGCATCCACGTCCCCTTCGTCGTCCAGGTCGCCGCGACGATCCTGCTGTCCGCAGTCCTGTTCGTGATGCCCTCACGGGATGTCCACGAGGACGCGCAGAAGGCCCGCTCGGACTGCGCACGCGCCCTGAGCGCCTTCATCGAGCTGTGCGCCCTGGAACGCAACTCCGGCGCCGGCACCGTGATCGCCCTCAGCAACGCGGCCGAGGTGGGGGACTCGTGGATCTTCCGCAGGATCGGCGAGGAGCTGGCCCGATCCCGGTACAACGGGCAGCCGCCCTGGGACTGCCTCGAGCAGCTCGCTGAGGATCTGGGGCTGCCGGAGCTGACCGAGATCGCGGACACGATGCGCCTGGCCAACGACGAGGGCTCGCAGGTCTACCGGCAGCTGCGCGCCCGCAGCGCCTCCGTGCGCAGCGCCCTGCTCAGCTCCGAGCTCGCGCAGGCCGGGCAGGTGGAGGAACGGATGTACCTGCCTGCCTCCCTCCTTGGCGTCGTATTCCTCGCACTGCTGATGGCCCCACCGCTGATGCGCCTGCTCAGTGCCAGCTAGGACGACGATCGGCAACCCCAACACCAGGAACGAGTCACACCAACGGAAAGGACACCACGATGGACAGCAAGCCAGCCGCGGCCGCCGCGCACATGATCGCCACCCTGCACACCGCAGGACTTCGCCTACGGGACCAGCTCACCCCTGCCGGGGAGCGACGCGACGAACGAGGCGCCGCCACCCTGGAGATCGTCTTCTGGGCCGTCGCCCTCCTGGCGCTGGCCGGGATCGTGTACGCCGCCATCCAGGCGTACATCAACAACAAGCTGCCGGGGATCAGCTGAGCGATGCCCCGGCCGGCCCGCCTCACGCACTCGCGTGCGCGCTACCGCGCGCACGGGCGAGAACGTGAGCGCGGCGTGGCCTCGATCCAGCTGGTCATCCTCATGCCGGTCCTGTTCACCCTGCTGTTCGTCGGCATGCAGGCCGCGATGATCTACCACGGGCGCACCGTGGCGATCGCCGCGGCGCAGGAGGGTGCGCGCGCCGCGGCGGCCCAGGACGGCACGACCGTCTCCGGCCAGAATGCCGCGGCAGCATTCGTCGTCGCCGCCGGCGGCCAGGACGTCCTCCAGGGGGTGCACGTCGCCGCACGTCGCACCGCAGCCGCAGCGACGGTCACCGTCAGCGCCAGAATCCTGTCCGTGGTGCCAGGGTGGACACCACGGGTCACTCAGAGCGCGTCCGCCCCCACCGAGCGGCTCACATGAACCGCGTAGCGGCCTGCCGTCGCCGCCGTGAGCGGGGTGCCGCGGTGATTGAGGTCGTCATCCTCGCCCCTGCCCTCGGCCTGATCCTCGGCCTGATCATCGCCGGCGGTCGTGTCGCCCTGGCCCACCAGGCGGTCGAGGCCGCCGCCGCTGAAGGCGCCCGCGCCGCTTCCATCTCCCGCACCCAGGCCTCCGCCGGGTCGAGGGCGCGCACGGCCGCCACCTCGAGCCTGACCGCACAGAACACCCGATGCCTGGCCACCAGCGTCACGGTCGACACCTCCGGTTTCGCCCGTCCCGTCGGCACACCGGCCTCGGTCGGGGCCACCGTGACCTGCCGCCTTGACCTTGCCGGTGTGCTGCCCGGCCTGCCCGGGTCGATGAACATCACCGCGACGGTCCGCTCGCCCCTGGACACCTACCGAGAGAGGTGAGAACGACGATGAGCGCACCCCGACGCCCCCGCCGTGACCCAGAGCGTGGCTCGGTCACCGTGTGGATGGTCACCACCGCCATGAGCATGGTCCTGCTCGTCGGCCTCGCCGTCGACCTCTCCGGACAGGTCCTGACCAAGCAGCGTGCCCAGGACGTCGCCGCCGAGGCGGCCCGCGCCGGTGGCCAGCAGCTGCAAGGCGCGGCAGCGATCCGCGGCAGCGCCGCGGTCCTGGACCCACACGCCGCGACCGCCGCCGCCAGCACCTACCTCGCCGGCGTGCCCGAGGTCACCGGGTCCAGCCGGGTCAGTGGTGGCGACACGGTCATCACCGACACCCAGAGCACGTACACCACGAAGTTCCTCTCGATCATCGGCATCCGACAGATCCACGTCACGGGGCACGCCGAGGTCGAAGTCAACCGCGCCGTCAACGGGAGCCGACGATGATCCGCAACCGACTCCTCGGCCTCGGGGCCACCCTGCTGCTGCTGGGCGTCCTCATCGGCCTACCCCTCACCCTCTTGGCCGTCGGCGCCAACCCGCTGCCGTCGTCCCTGCCGAGTCTGGAGCGCGTCCGCGCGGCGCTCACCAGCCCCGACGACGGCACCCTGATGCTCGCCGGCATCACGGTCATCGCCTGGGTGGCTTGGGCGGTCCTGGCCGTCAGCATCCTTCTCGAGCTCCTCGGGCGCTTGCGTGGCCTGCGAGCACCCCACCTGACCGGGCTCAGCCTCCCGCAGGGCGCGGCCAGGCAACTGGTCACCGCGGCGGCGCTGCTGTTTGTGGTCGGCTCCACCGGCGCCACCGCCTCTGGAGCCGCCCAGGCAGTGTCCGCGACCGCGGGGCCGGTCACCGCGACCGTCAGTGCCTCCGCACCGGCGGCGGCCGCGAAGGCCGCAGCGCCGGCCCACGGCGGGTCAGCGAGGGAGAGCGCGCAACGGCACTACACGGTCCGGGAGGGGGACTCCCTCTCCGCGGTCGCGAAGAGCAAGCTCGGGGACGCTGACCGGTGGCCGGAGATCTTCGAGGCCTCCAGGAGCACCCGGCAGCCGGGCGGGGTGTACCTGGTCGACCCGAACCAGATCGACGTCGGCTGGACCCTGACGCTGCCGCCGGTGGCGGCCTCGAAGGCCACTGCGCCGGTGCGCGGCCCCGACGCGGCGGGCGAGGTCTCGCAACCCTCGCCGCCGCTCGACCCGCCGACCCACACCCGACCGGTGCCGCAGACAGACCCGCGTCCTGCGCCGCCGGTTTCCCCCCCGGCGCCGACCGCAGCCGCCGATGCCCCTGCACCTCGAGCCACCCGGGCGCCTCCCGCCGCCGCCGACACCGACGATGAGGCGCCGGCGACGCCCGGGTGGGTCCTGGCCGGGCTGAGCGGGTCCGGAGTCCTCCTGGCCGGGTCGATGCTGCTCCTGCTGCGCCGCCGGCGCGGCGCCCAGTTCCGGCACCGCCGGCCCGGGCACACGATGGCCAGGCCGGAGCCTGTGCTGGCTCCGGTCGAGAAGACCGTGGTCACCGTCGGCGCGAGCACCGCGCCCACCGTGGAGTTCATGGACGGCGCCCTCCGCCGGCTTGCGGCCCAGTGTGCCGACTCTGAGCAGTCCCTGCCGGTGGTCGCCGCGGTCGAGCTCACCGACAGCGCCGTAGTCCTCCACCTGGGCGCCCCCGCCAACCTGGGCGAGCCGTGGAGTGGCACCCCGGACGGCTACCACTGGCGCCTGGACGGGCACACCGCCCTGGATCTTGTCGGCCCCGACGTCCCCGACCAGCCCGCGCCCTACCCCCTGCTGGTGACCGTCGGCCTGGGTGACAACGGCGAGTTGTGGCTGCTCAACGTCGAGGACCTGAACGTGTCCATCACCGGGGACCCCACCCACGGGCAGGACTTCGCCCGCTACCTCGCCGCCGAGATCGCGTGCAACCCGTGGTCGGCCGGCGTCGACGTCGCCTGCGTCGGCGTCGCCGGCGAGCTCGCCCCCCTCAACCCCGACCGGATCCACGCCTACGATCCCGCGGAGACCTCCAGCGACCCGATCGCAGAGATGCTGGCCGATGCCGTGAACACCGTGGACCGGGCACGGGACGCCGGGACGGACGCCGCGACCGCCCGCGCCCACCAAGCCGGCGCTGATGCCTGGCCGGCTCGGCTGCTCCTGGTCGACGCCGTCAACGACAACCCCGTCGTGGACCAGCTCGTGGACGTGGTGAACGCCCACGCCGGGTACACCGCAACCTCGGTGGTCCTGCGCGGGCACCGCACCGGCGTGACCGGCACCGTGGTCGACGTCTCCGCCTGCGGGCGCCTGGCCCTGCCCGCTGCCGGGCTGAACCTGGTGGCCGTTGGCCTCACCTCCGACGAGGCCCGGGGCTGCGCGGCGCTCCTCGCGGCAAGCGAGAACGTCGACGAGGTCCCAGTTCCCGTCGACGAGGGCGCCACTGAGGGCTGGCAGTCCCTCGCCGACGAGGCAGGTGCACTGCGCACCGAGCACGTTCTGCCCCGAGCCCGCCCGGAGGGACCACACGAACCCGCCCCCAGCCTGCTCGAGGGCGACGACGAGACCTACCTAGCCGCGGCCGCGACCACGAGCCAGGACCTGCAAACGCTCGCCCCCCGCGTGGCCGAGCGCACCCGCGCCCAGGTCGAGGACGCCGACCCCACCCTGGACCACGACGTCGCGATGTGGCTCCACGAAGACTGCGCCCTGCCCAGGCTCTACCTGCTCGGACCGGTCCACGCCACCACCCGCGGCAAGCCGCTCACCAAGCGGAAGCCGTACCACACCGAGCTGCTCGCGTTCATCGCGCTGCGCCGCCGCGGCGCTACGTCCGCCGAGGTCGCCGACACGTTCAGCATCACCAAGCCCAAAGCCCGCGACTACGTCAACGTCGTACGTGACTGGCTCGGCACCAACCCGCGCACCGGCGAGCCGCACCTGCCCGACGCGCGCCTGGCGCCGGCCGCCGCCGTCCGCGACATGCCGGTCTACCAGGTGCTGGACCTCCTCATCGACGCCGACCTCTTCCGCCGGCTCCGGGTGCGGGGCGAGGCGCGTGGCGGTGAGGCAGGCATCGATGACCTCAAGCGCGCGCTCAGCCTCATCGACGGGCGACCCTTCGACTACCCCCTCGAACGCAAGGCCGGGTCCGGCTGGTCATGGCTCCTCGAAGGCGACCGCCTCGACGAACAACTGACCGTCGCCATCGTTGACGTAGCCCACATCGTCACCACCCACGCCATCGCCGCCGGCGACCTGGATGCCGCGCGGATGGCCGCCGAGACCGCCGCCCTGGCAGCACCACACGAGGAGATCCCGCGTCTCGACGTGGCGGCCGTCGCGGCCGCCGAAGGCAACACGGCCGAGGCCCAGCGGATCGTCCGCGACGAGGTCTGCAACCGCACCGACGACGAGGGCGCCCCACCGGAGCTCGGCGAGCGGACCAC
>JBBQWX010000229.1:0-5787 GCA_038210185.1 Actinomycetales bacterium | reverse complement strand
GTACGTGACACCGTCGAGGGTGTCCGGACGCACCCCGGGCGGCATCCGGTGCGCGACCTGCCGCGGGTCCACAGCCCAGTGCAGGAACGTCAGGTCCCGCCAGCTCTGGTTCATCAGCACCGGGCCAGTCATCTCCGGCGCCTCCGAGGAGACGGGCTCGACGCCTGGGTAGATCACGCCTCCACCCTAGGCAAACCTTGGGAGGCTGGCAGGGGCGGCGTCGAAGCCCGCCCGTTGCGGGTCACGCAATGTCGGTGGAGCAGGCGCCTGCCCGCCGCGAGCTGACCTCCGGCGATACGTGGGCCGGCTTCCCGCGCCTGGTCAGCAGCCGCATGAGCGCCTGGAGTCAAGCATCGGACGAGGGCCGCCGTCCTCGTCGGAGTCACTGCACATGAGGCAGCGGTCCTCCTTGCCATTGTCCGCCACGCTCTAGGGGCGAGCGGCCGTTTGGGGGCTTGGTCTCTTGGGTTGGGGTCCGCTGATAGCGAAGGCTGCCGCGATGAGGGCGAAGACCGCGAGGGATAGCAGTGGTGCGAAGACGGCAACTGCCGTGGCGGCGGCATACAAGGCGATGGCCATGCCTGAACGGTTCCTAGAGGTCCGGATCGTGGCCGGGTTGGCATCGACAGTTTGGAGTTGCTGATGACGGTTGACGCCATCCCACAGAAGAGTGAACGCGGCGCTCAGCAGGATCATGGTCAGACCGTATGCGGCGACTGCGGCGCGTTGGTCGTTGCTGTCGGTGGCGGTGGAGTACCGGGCGAGCAGTGCGGTGGGGAACGGTAGGAAGCCGACCATGGCAAGCAGGGCGAGGTTGCGGTTGAGCAGACCGCGATCGACGGTGGCGAGGAACGTCATCAGATGGTGGTGGTGGAGCCACATGACGCCGATGGTCACAAAGCTGATCGCGTACGCGGCGTAGGAGGGCCAGATGGCGAGCAACTCATGCCCCAGCCGTCCCTCATCGCCTTCAGGGACGCGAATCTCGAGAACAAGCAGGGTGATAGCGATTGCGAAGACGCCGTCGCTGAAAGCCTCTACTCGGTCCGTGGAGGGTCCGGCGGCGCGGGTCGCCTGAGGTTGGGCGACGTTCATGGCAGGAGAACGATCTTGCCTCGGTTGGTTCCGGCCTCGGTCTCGACGTGGGCGCGAGCGGCTTCGGCCAGGGGGTAGCGGGCCCAGATCTGCACAGTTAGTCTCCCGGCGTTGGCCAGCTCAGCGAGTTCGGGGAGAGCCTCATAGGCGCGGTCGCGCGGGTCACCGCCGGTGAAGCGGACGCCGTACTGTGCGGCGGCGGGGTCTGCCAAGGTGATGACGCGGTCGGGGGTGCCGGTTAGCTCGATCGACTCCGGCAGCACTGCGTGGCCGGCGGCATCGAGCACCGCATCGACCCCTCCGGGCGCCAGAGACCCGACCCGGTCGATCAGAGCATCTCCGTACTGGACCGGGATCGCGCCGAGCGCTTCGACGCGCTCGAGATCCGCAGAGCCGACCGAACCCACGACTGTGACTCCACGAGCGACAGCGAGTTGGGTGGCAATGGCGCCGACGCTGCCTGCCGCGCCATGGATCAACAGGGTCTGCCCGGCCGAGAGGTCCAGATGGCTCAGCGCTCGGTAGGCGGCCTCACCGACGGTGGCCAGCGAGGCGGCCACCCCCCAGTCCAAGCCCGCCGGTTTGCGAGCCGGCGCCTTCATCAAGACGTACTCGGCGTAACCGCCGGAGGCGGTGATGCCGAAAACCTCCTCACCGACCGCAAAACCCCCGCTCTGGGCGCCGATGGCCTCGATGGTCCCTGCGGCGTCCAGGCCGGGGACCACAGGAAAGGTTGCCGGCCGCGTCGCCGCCATGTCACCGCGACGCAGCTTGATGTCCAACGGGTTCACGGTCCCAGCGTGGACCCTGACGAGCACGTGCCCCGGTCCGGGCTCAGGTGCGTCGACCTCGGCAACCTTGAGCACCTCGGGCGGGCCGTAGCGGTCATAACAGATGGCGATGGACATCAGGACTCCAGAAGGTGCGAGGGATACCGAGAGCATCAGTGAATCACACACATTGTATGATTGACGAATGGATGAGCGGGTAGTGCGGCCCGCCACGGAGCACGCCGGCGTACGCCGCACCAAGGCACGCGTGATCGCCGTCGCGCGCGAGCTGCTGCCCGAGACCGGTGCCGCGGGCCTGACCTACTCCGTGCTCGCGGAGCGGGCCGAGGTCACCCGGCAGACCCTCTACCGGCATTGGCCCAGCCAAGAGCAACTACTCGCCGAACTCGTCCTGACCGGTCCCGACGTCGGATACCCCAGCAAGAGCGGCGACCTCCGCGCGACGGTCATCGAGTTCCTCACCAGCCTGCGCGCAGGGCTAGCGGTACCCACCACGGCAGCAACCATCACCGCGCTGACCGCCCAGGCCGACCGCCACCCCACCAGCGACCACGCCCTGGCCGCAATCGCCGAAGACCGCAGACAGGCGCTCAACGCCCTCCTCGAGCCCACCGGACAAGTGCTCAGCGAAGACGACTTCGCGCTGCTGTGCGGGCCCGTCCTCTACCGGCGTTTCATCGCTCGCACACCCATCACCGACGACTTCATCACCACCATCGTCGACACCTGGCTCGCACACCAGGACCGCCAAGAGCCGGGCCAGCACGAGGTGTACTGACGATGAAGAGTCTCTTCTCGAAACGTCCGACATCAAGCATGAGCGAGAACATCGAGGTGCGTCATAGCGCCGCCAGTCGGGCGCAAACGCGGATCTGTCGGTAGCAGCGTTCCTGCCTGGGCGTGTCCGGCTCGGACGCTCAGCGGTTGAGTTCTAGGCGCGACCACGCGCGGACGGTGAGTGCGGCGGACGCAGCCGGTACGACAGCTACGAGCGCCAGCTGGTTGGTGCTCACCTCGCCGGGTGCGACCGCCCATAGCGCGGGGGCCGCGATCGGGAACCACGCCCCCGTACCCGCGACAGCGAACACCTGAGCTATCAGGATCAGCAGTACGGTCGCCGCGATCCCCGGCAGCAATCCCCGCCCCAGCGTTGCGACCCACGCTGCGGGCCAGGTCAGGAATCCGGTCAGCACCGTGAGGATGAACAGGCGTACGAGGCCGGACCACGCGTCGGTGTCGGGAGCGCCGAGCCCGGAGACCAGGCCGACGAGGAGGACGACCGCCGTGAGCACCAGCGCGACCGGGACCGTGGCGCCCGCGAACACCGCCAGCTTGGCCAGTGCGATCTGCGCGCGCGAGACCGGCGAAGCGAACAGGCCCGCGATCGTGCGGTCTGCGAACTCCCGCCCCACGAGCCAGCTCAGGGCGACCCCGAAGGCCAAAAACCCTCCGGCCGCGGTGATCTGCGAGGCGGCGCCGACGAGCTGCGGCCACGGGTCGGCGTCGGCGAAGTTGCCCAGCTGCGCGCGGATCTCGTCGTTGCCGCCGCGGGCGGCTGCGGTCATGACGCCCGTCAGTATCCCCACACCGGCGACGAGGAGCACGCCGGTTGCCAGAAGCACCCGCGATGCCGCTGCTTTGCGGGCCTCCACGGCGATGACGGTGGCGGTCGAAGGTGTGATCATGCTCATTCCATCTGCCCCGTACGCGACTCGTCGTCGGCCAGCACCAGCGCGAAGAAGTCTCTCTCGATGTCCGTGCCGCCAGGGTCGAGCAACCCAATCACTGCTCCGTGGTTGATCACCGTGATGCGGTCGGCGATCCGCGCGACCTCGTCGAGGTGGTGACTGGAGACGAGGACGCCCGCCCCGTGCGCTGCACGACGCCGCAGTTCCGTTCGAAGCAGGATCACGCCGCGCGGGTCGAGCGCGCTCGTCGGTTCGTCCAAGACCAGGACACGTGGGTGGTGCTGCAGGGCGGCGGCGAGGTTGAGGCGCTGGAGGTTGCCCTGGGAGAGAGTTCTGGCACGGCGTGTGGCATAGGCCTCGAGGCCGAGGTCGGCGATGGCAGCCGCGGAGACCTCGCCGACCTTGCCCTTCGGCACCCCACGCAGGCGGGCGGCGACGGCGAGGTTGGCCAGGGTGGTGAGGTCGGGATATCCGAACGGCTCATCGACGGTATGGCCCACCCCAGACCAACGCGCGCCGACCGCGACGGTGCCGGAGTCGGCCCGCAGCATCCCGAGCAGCAGACGCATCAACGTGGTCTTGCCGGCGCCGTTGAGCCCGACGAGCGCGTGCACCTCACCGAATGCGACCTCGAGGTCGATCCCGTGGACGCCCACACCCCCGGGGTAGGTCCGTACCAGCCCCTCGGCGCGGATCGCCTGCTCACGCATCGTGGCGCTCCAGCGTCTCCAGGGCGACGAGCAGCGCCTCACCCAGGGTCAGGTCGTCGCGCACGGCCCACTCGAGGATGGCCGCTGTAACCGCCGCCATCGTCGCCGCGGCCGCCGCCCGGGCGGACAGGAACCCCACGCCGTCGTCCGCGAGGGCGTCAGCGATCAATGCCTCGGTGGCCGCGTTGTTGCCAGCCATCTCGCTGGCGATCGACGGGGTCTGGGCGACGATGCGCACCTTGCGCCGGACCACCGCCTCGTCAAGGTCGGGCAGCTGCGCCCAGGCCACCCGCACCGCCCGTGCGGCACGGGTCAGCGGATCGAGGGCCGACGGCTGATCGGCCACCGCAGCGGCGATGACCGGGTCATACGGGTCGTCGAACAGCACCCGCGATTTGGCGGTGAAGTGCCGGAAGAACGTCATCTGTGCGACGCCCGCAGCGGCCGCGATCTGCGCGACCGTCGTCTGCTCGAACCCTTGGCGCTCAAACAGGTCCAGGGCCGCCTGTTCCAGCCGGGCGCGGGTACGATCGCGCTTGCGACCCAGTGACATGCCGTGAATGTTAGTCGATAACATTTGTGGTGACTAGCACCGCGGCTCGGCGGCCACCTCGTGACTCGCCCCACCCCTGAGTGACTCACCTAGGCGTTGCCCCAGGGCGCCGCGTCATGCTCCGCGAAACATGCCCTTGCGCCCTTCAGACCGTGCGTCACACCACCGCGAGCGGGCCACCCTCAGGCATGTGACGGGTGCACGCGATGTCCTCGGGTTCTACGCTGGCTGGATGCTCGACCTGGACGCCATCGACGTTGAGGAGATCGCCACCGCGCTGGCGGATCAGAGCGACTACGAGCATCGATGGTTGATCGACCCCAGGACGGGCGAGCTGGCCTTCTGGACGAGCGACCTGGGCATCGATGGGGAGAACCCGGTCGAGCTCGACGAGTTGGACCTTGTGCTGATCGACCCACTTCCGTCCTACGTCTGGTACCAGGACATGGTCGACTTTGCCGACGGGGTCAGCGACCGGGCCGCCGGTGAGCGCCTGAGCCGCTGCCTGGAGGGCAAGGGCGCGTTCCGGCGCTTCAAGAACGAGCTTTACCAGCGACACCCCGAGCTGATCTCGACCTGGCACGCCTTGCGTGATGCCAGGGCACAGATCCGGGCCGTGCAGTGGCTGGCAGACGAAGGGCTCATCGACGAGGACGCCGCCCAACAGTTCATCACCGGGCATCCCGAGCCTGCCCTGCCGTGAGCCTTGCAACGCGACGGCTGGCCAGTGCCGCGTCTGCACCCGCGTCACTACGCCGCGATAGACGCGGACCGTTGCGAGCTTCCGGTTGGCCACATACGTCCGCACATGCCGCGATCCGCTCGTTTCGCCTGGCCCCCCCGGCCCGGCACCTGATCGAGTCAGGTGCCTACTCGGCGCCTGTCACGTCGCCGCTCTCGGTGCGGCCGCGGCCGGCCGCCACCATGTATCGATGTAGACACCACCTGCG
>JBBQWX010000228.1:0-5800 GCA_038210185.1 Actinomycetales bacterium | reverse complement strand
GTATCTGCTTCGTCTGGACCCCAGCCGGGCCCGAAGACGTCGAGATCGTCGACTACCACTAGGAGGAGGCACACATGGCAACCATTGCGCCGATCCACCCCGGGGAGGTCCTCCTCGAGGAGTTCCTCATCCCGTTGGAGGCCACCCAGCACCGGCTGGCCGTCTCCATCGGTGTCCCCCCGCGTCGGATCAACGAGATCGTCCACGGCAAGCGCCGGATCACCGCCGACACCGCGCTGCGATTGGCCCGCTACTTCGCCACCACCGACCGGTTCTGGCTCAACCTGCAGACCCGCTACGACCTGGAGATCGAGAAGGACCACCTCGGCGGCGCACTCGAACACATCCAGCCGCTGCAGAGCGCCTGACCCAGAGAACGCACACAACGCGGCATTTAGGATGCTTCCTGCTCGGTCGGTCGCGGTCGGATTGCAGACCCCGATCATCGAAGACGTGGGCTGGATCCCGGACCGGGTTATGCCGAGCCGGCAAAATGCCCTGGGTCCCACCGGATGAGAGTCGGCCCCCGGCTCAGCGCCGTGGCTTCTTGGGTGGGTCCGATCTCGCGAACTCGACGGCTGCGACAACCCAGGGTTCCAGGTCGCTGTCCCCTCGTAGGCGGTTGGCGGGGACGATGACCATGCCGCGCATGGGGCGTCCGGTGAAGTCCATCTCGGTGGCTCCGGCGTTGATGGCCGCGTTGTGGTTGTCCTTGCCGACGCGGACCATCAGGTCATCGTGGACGATGCCGCAGGCCATGTGGGTGTTGACCATGAAGGCCAAGCCGCCGAACATCTTGCGCTCCTCGAAGTCGGTCAGTTCTGCGAGCAGCTCTCGCGTTCGCCCGGCGAGGTCCTCGTCATAGGCCACGATCAGTGTCCTTGGCCGGTATCGAGCAGGTCCTTGAGCCTGTTGAGGTCCTTGGTCGTCGCGCGGCGCATCGCCCGCTCCATCATCGGCGCTGTCAGCTTGGCGAATCCGGCCGGCGTGCCCCGGGTTGCGCAGCGTCATGCGGGTACCTCCGACATCAGCCTGGTGCCACGTGTAGGTGGTCTCCATCGGGAACGGGCCGTCAGCGGTCCTCATCACCAACCGACGGTTCGGTTTGAGCTCGACGACCTCATGGGTGTAGGCCAGAGTGCGGCCCAGCAAGTGCACCACGAAGTCCATCCGCGAGCCGACCGAGACCGGCGGCGCGGTCTGCCAAGAGACCGAGGCGATGTTGGCGTACCACTGTGGCGCGCTGCCCGAGTCTCCCGCGAAGGACGCCACCTCGACGACCGGACTGTCGATGACGACCTCGACCTGGACATCCACGCTCACCAGGTCATCCTCCCGCAGGCGTTCGCCGCCGGGAATCCCCAACCACCACAGGGACCTACTGGGAGCGGGCCGCGGTCAGCTGCTCAGCGAGCTGGTCCAACGCCATCGCCCATCCGACGGCACCGGGTGAGCCCTCGGGGATGCCGATGTGGGTGAGGACCATCCGGGTCCCGCCATCAACGGGCTCGAGCTCCACCCGGACCTCGGTGAGCGCAGCGTGGCCAGCCGGCATCCCCATCTGCTCAGGGGCCACGACGTTGCCGTGCTCGTCGGCCATGGCATCGGTGTACACAAGGAGCTGGTTCTGCACGACCTCGAGGTAGGTGCCGGTGAACCACATCCGGCGCAGACCCTGCGGCGTCTGCACCTCCATGCACAGGAGGCGCTTTCCTCCGACCCGCACGTCCATCTTCGCGACCGGGACCGTGCTGCCCTCGGGTCCGTACCATGAGGCAAAGTGCCCCGGCTGCGTCCACAGCGTCCAGATCGTCTCCGGTGGCGCGGGGAACGTGCGTTCGATCCTCACGTGGTCGGGTGTCTTCGTCGTTGCCATGATGCTCACACGTCCTTGTCGTCTCGTCGGAGCTGCTGCAGGTAGGTGTCCATCCGGTCCAGACGGGCCTCCCACACGGGGCGGTACTGCTCGGCCCACGACGAGACCTCATGCAAGGGACCGGCGTCGAGCGTGCGCGGACGGTACTGCGCCTGCTGCCCGCGCACGACCAGCCCGGCCTTCTCCAGGACCTTCAGGTGCTTGGAGATGGCCGGCAGCGACAGGCTGAACGGTTCGGCCAGCTCGTTGACGGTCGCCTCGCCGTGGGCGAGGCGGGCCAGCATGGCCCGGCGGGTCGTGTTGGCCAGTGCCGCGAACGTCGCGTCCAGCCTTTCCTCGGTTGTTGTCGCCATGACCGCCTTCGTTCGCTACTTGGCTATTTAACCAATAAGTAACGTACGCTCGCGCGAACCTCATGTCAACGCTGGCTGCTGCGCCCTATTCGTTGCCCCTCTGCATCACCGTGGCTCATGCTGAAGGACGAACCTCCGCCAACGGCAGGAGCGGTCAATGACCCGCGCGATCACCATCTCCGAGGTTGCACGCACTCCCAACAGCGCCGGTGAGGTGTGGCACCTCCTCGGGGACTTCGGCCAAGAGCACCTGTGGTCCAGCCAGCTCGCCAGCTGCCGCCGTGACACGGCAGCGGTCGGGATCGGCACTCGCCGCACCTGCGTTCTGGCCAAGCCGCTCATGGGCCGCACCGAGGCCACCGAGGAGCTCACCGAGTACGTGCCGGGAGCGTCTCTCGCCTATCGGCTCTTCGGCAGTGCGGGACCTTTCCGGGTCTCGGAAGGCCGTTGGGTGGTGACGCCGCAGGAGGGCGACACGGTGATCACCGTGTCCGGAAGGTTTGAGCCGCTCAACGCCACCGTCGGACTCCTGGTGGGTCCCCTCGCGAAGTTGGTCGCGGTTCGGGCTGCCCGCAGAGCCTTGACCGATCTGGTGCGCGCGGTGGGAGCGCGCGACGGCAGGGATCAGTGAACCAAGGCACATGGCCTGAGCACCGTCACTCGCAGAATGCGGCGCGGAGCGCGGCCGACCCATCACCGACTGGCTGTTGCGATGGGCTGGGCCCCCGTGACTACCCGGATGTGGCCACCCCTGAGGCGCTGGTGTTCAACCACGTCGTACTCAGCTTCGAGCACGCGCCAGGGGTGCGCGTGGATGTCCGCTCGGCCCGCCCAGCAGGCAGACCTGGCCAGGGGGGCGAACACGGCGGCGGCGCCGTCGGGTAGCGCCATGTCGACGATGGCGGCCTTCGCCTGGGGGTGGGCGGCGGATCGCGCCACCTGCCAGGCCTGGCGCCACGGCTTCATCAGGGAGAGCGAGTAGGTGAACAGGACGGCATCCGGCTCGAGCTCCTGGACTGTCTCCCAGGCCGGGTGCCGGTCGTCGGTGGCGTCGGCACACAGCAGCGTCACGCTGCCGGCGAGGCCCTTGGTGCGGCGTTCGGCGACAGCGAGCATCTGTGGGGAGGCGTCGATGCCGATGACGTGCCCGTCGGGAGCGACCGCATCGGCCAGGAGGGGCAGGCTCAGCCCCGTGCCGCAGCCGACGTCCAGGACGGTGTCGCCCGGCTGCAGCCGGAGGGCTTGGATGCCGGCGACCCGGCCCGCTCGGTAGACCGGCCACTCCAGGGAGAGCACGTCGTAGAACGGCGCGACGGCGCGGTACGGCTCCAGCACGACATTGCTCCTCGAGGTCGACGTCCATGATGGGAACACTTCGAGGCACCCACCGGGTTCCCGGGGCGTGAACGAAGGGCACAACGACGTGGAGTCAGCCAGAGCGCTCGTCTTCCGGGAGCAGGTCGAGCCGGAGATCGAGGTCATGCTGCGTGTCGCCATGTCGCTGACGCGCAACCGGGCCGACGCGGAGGACCTGGTACAGGAGTCGCTGCTGCGGGCCTACCGGGCCCTGGACCGCTTCGACGGGCGCCACCCTCGAGCGTGGCTGCTGACCATCGTCCGGCACACGAACCTGAACATGCAGCGGCGCACACGCCCGGACCCGGTGGGTGACTGGGACCTGGTGCGTGACTCGCGACCCGCGTTCGGTGCGAGCACCCAGCCCAGCGCTGAGGACGCCCACCTGGACGGGGTGCTCAGTGAGCAGCTGTCGACTGCCCTTGCCGAGCTCGACGTCAGGTTTCGAACTGCGGTCATCTTGGTCGACGTCCACGACCTGTCCTACGCCGAGGCGGCAGCCGTGATGGGCGTTCCTGTCGGGACGGTGATGTCCCGGCTGAGCCGAGGACGCGACCGGCTCCGGCGCCGCCTCGGCCCCCAGACCCTCACCCCAGGAAGGTTCGCATGAAGCAGTCAGTGCGGCAGATGATCACCTGCCACTGGTCGGCCCGGCGCATCCAGCGCTACCTCGACGCCGACCCCTCCGCCCCGCTCACTCCCGGTGAGGTGGCCAAGATCGAGGCCCACCTGGCGATGTGCGAGAAGTGCACGCAGACCGCCGAGGAGCACCGCGCCCTGCACCGAGCCCTTTCCCGCTGGCCGGGTGCGCCGGCACCCGACCCCTCGTCGGTGGAACGGTTGCGGGCTTTCGTTGGCAACCTCCCGGACGAGGAGACCCCGTGAGTGTTCTGAAGCCCGCGGCCCGGGACGCTGTCAGCGACGACCCGGTCGACGCCCAAGGCCCGTGGGACCTCGTGGTGGTCGGCGGCGGGACGGCGGGGATCGTCGGGGCCAAGACGGCCGCCCGCCTGGGCGGTCACGTCCTGCTCGTGGAGCGCCACCGCACCGGCGGCGACTGCCTCTGGACGGGGTGCGTGCCGTCCAAGGCTCTCCTGGCGGCTGGTGCGGCAGCCGCCTCGGCCCGCGACGCCGCCCGGCTCGGGGTGACCGTACGCGGGGTCGACGTCGACTTCCCCGCAGTGATGGGCCACGTCCGGGGCGCCATCGCCCACATCGCCCCGGTCGACTCCGCCGAGGCGCTCGAGGCCGAAGGGGTCACCGTCCTGCCGGGTGAGGCCGTCTTCACCGGCCCTGACACCGTCCGGGTTGACGGCCGCGAGATCCGCTTCGGCCAGGCGATGCTCGCCACCGGCGCCAGTCCTGCCGTGCCCCCGATCCCGGGTCTGAAGGAGGCCGCCTACCTGACCAGCGACACCATCTGGACGCTGCAGGACCTCCCACAGCGCCTCGTGGTCCTGGGCGGAGGGAGCATCGGATGCGAGCTCGGACAGGCCTTTGCCCGCCTGGGCGCCGACGTGACCGTCGTCGAGGGAGCGGCGCGGATCATGCCGCGCGAGGACGCCGACGCGGCCGCCCTGGTGGCCGACGCGCTCCGCGCGGACGGGGTGCGGGTGCTCGCCGGGCACGGCGTGAGCGCCGTCGTGCCCGGCACGGGCACGACCGGCGACCTCGAGCTCGAGGACGGCACGAGCGTCCCGTACGGCTGCCTCGTCGTCGCCGTCGGGCGCAGCCCACGCACCCACGGCCTGGGACTGGAGGCCGCCGGCGTCGACCTCGACGCCCGCGGCTTCGTGACGGTCGACGAGCACCTGCGGACCTCGAACCGGCGCATCTGGGCGGCCGGCGACCTCACCGGACACCCGCAGTTCACGCACGTGGCCGGAGTCCACGGCAGCCTGGCGGCCAGCAACGCCATCCTCGGTCTCTCGCGCAAGGTCCAGCTCACCGCGATACCCCGGGTCACGTTCACCCATCCGGAGGTTGCCGCGGTGGGCCTACCCACCGGGCCGGCCTCGCCCGGGCTGCGGGTGGTGGAGTGGCAGCACGCACACGTCGACCGCGCTGTCGCCGAGGGCGACTCGAGCGGTTTCGCTCGGCTGGCGGTGGACCACAAGGGTCGGATCCTGGGCGCTACGGTCGTCGGGCCGCGAGCCGGGGAGTCCATCGGGGAGCTCACGATGGCCGTCAAGCTGGGGCTGCGCACCCGCGACCT
>JBBQWX010000227.1:0-5826 GCA_038210185.1 Actinomycetales bacterium | reverse complement strand
CGTCTGATCGCGCGTGCCGGAAATCGTGCCGGTCGAGCTCACGCTGCCCTCAGGCACCTGGGTCACGCTCTACCAACGCGACTGGGACGACGCCGACGACGACTCGCTCGCCTTCCTCGGCGGGGATGACGCCGTCTATGCATTCCCGTCAGCGGAGGCGCTCACGTCGTACGCCGGGACCAGCGACGATCACCACCTCGGCGCGAGCCCGCTCTGGCCCGCGGTGCAGCGACGCTTCGCCGGTGACTTCGTTCCGGCCGCGGAGGAGCGCTTCGACCTGAGGAGGATCAACCGGCGCGGTCAGGCGATGCTTGCCGAGCTGCTCGTCTACCTGCGGATGGAGGTCCCCGAGGGAGACTGGAGCCGCAACCCGCTGACCGCCGGCCTGCCCGGTCCGTCCTACACCGGCCTGCCCTCCGAGGAGGCGCCGCGGGATCTGGGAGGACGGACCTTGTGGGATTTGGCGGTGGCCGAGGTCGATGCGCGGCTCGGGCCTCCGCCCTCGGCTCCGGTCTCCGCACCGGGGTTGGCCGTCGCGATCGAAGCGGTGGCGGCGGGAGTCGAGTCGCTCTGGCTCGGCCTGGACGACGTAGGCGTGCACACCCTGGTGCTGCGCGACGACGAGGCGGGGTGGCAGTTCCTGGGTGAGCCAGGCCGGCTCGTGGCTGCTGGCTCTGCTGCGGGTCTGCTGGCGTTCGTCAGCCACGGAGTCGACCCAGCCCTGGATGCGGCGCCGTGGTCGGCACTGCGCGGGCGCGAGGACGTCGACATCGAGCCCTACGAGGACAACGTCATCGACCTCGACGAGCTCGGTCGATCGATCGGTCCCGAGCTGGAGCGCGGCGGGGCTTCGGCGCTGTTGGATGCCCGTCCGCTGATCCAGGAGCTCGCGACCTGGCTCGGTCTCGACAACGCCGTGTCAGCTTTCGACGAGGACCAACCGCTGGGGCGCTTCTTCATCCGCGACCTGCTCGACATCGCAGGCGGCGACGCCCGTGCCATCTCGCGCCTGCAGGAGGTCGACTTCGACCCTGTCACCGCGAGCTGGCAGACGTGTGTGTCCGACCTCGCGGGCAGCCTGCACTGGGTCGACTGACATGCGTGCGCAGATCGTGCTGCTCGCCGGGCCCTCCGGCTCGGGAAAAACGCATCTGGCGGCGCAGTCCGGCTTGCCCGTCCTCGAGCTCGACGACTTCTATCGCAGCGGTGACGACCCCGGCCTGCCGCGCGACCCCGACCTGGGCATCGTCGACTGGGACGACCCGCGCGCCTGGGATGCCGAGGGTGCCGTCCACGCTATCGAGGCGATCTGCCGGACAGGCTCCGCCGAAGTGCCGATCTACGACATCGCGCTGGACGGCCGGGTCGGGTCGCGCTCGTTCGATATCGGCGCGCACACGCGGTTCGTGGGGACCGGGATCTTCGCCGCAGAGATCGTCGCCGCCTGCTCGGATCGTGGCCTGCTGGCCGACGCGGTCGTCGTACGCCGGGCGCGGTGGAAGAACTTCCTCCGCCGGTTGCGTCGCGACCTGGCCGAGCACCGAAAGCCGCCTCTGACACTTCTACGCCGTGGGATCGGGCTGTTCCGCGCCGAGCCCTCGGTGGTGGCGCGCCAGATGGCCCTTGGCTGCCGGCCCTGCGACCGCAGGGACACCCTGGCGGCGCTGGGCACACCCACGCCAGTGGGAGAAGTGCGCAATGACAACTGAGGACGACGTACGCCGGATCTGTCTGCCGCTGCCGGGGGTCACCGAACGAGTCAGTTGGGCTCAGCCGGCCTGGTTCGCCCGCACATTGATGGCGCGGATCTGGGCGGACGGTGTCGTCACGGTCAAGACGGAGGAACGCGTAGCTCTCACGGGAACGGATCCCGAGACGTTCTTCTGGACCCCGCACCACGACCGTTCACCGAACCTCGTTCTCGTGCGTCTCGATCGCGTCAAGGTCGACGAGTTGGCCGAGCTGTTGGAGGAGTCCTACCGCATTGCCGGCGCACCGGGACGCGCCTCTTCGTAGAAGACGTCAGAAGGGGGGTGGGTCCAGTGCAGGGTCGGGCGGTTCTGATCGTGGTGGCGCGTCGAGGAAGGGCTCAGCCGGGACGATGTAGGTGTGGCCGGTGGGGCTGGTCCAAATGAAGGTCGCGTCGGCGAGTTGTTCGACGTCCCAATCGGTTTCGTGTTTCATCCGGTGGTCGTGTTTGCAGCCGCAGCCGAGGTTCGTGGCGGCGGTCGCGCCCTCGGGGAACCGCCTCGAGTGGTCGATCTCGCAGCGCCGCGCCGGCATGCGGCAGCCGGGTGCTCGGCAGGTCTTGTCGCGGGCCATCACCAGCTCGGCGAGGTGCTGGGGCGGTCGGTAGGTGGTGGTGCCGACATCGAGCACGGCCCCGGACTCGGGGTCGGTGAGGATCCGCCGCCAGGTGGCGTCACCAGCCAGGATCCGGGCGACCTCGGCGGTAATCGGGCCGTAGCCGGTCAGCTCGCCAGGCTCGTCGTCCAGGCCGAGCAGGGTGCTGGCGGCGACCGCCACCTGCACCTGGACCGGCCGGCCGTGCTGGCGCGGCAGGTCGGGCTGGGACAGCCCGTCGGCGGCCAGGTCGGCGAGGGCATCGGCGCGGCGCTGGTCGAGGGTCCGCGGGTCGCTGGGTGCCTTGGCCTTCTCGGCCAGCGCGGTCAGCCAGGCGTGGCAGGCGATCGCGTCGGCGGCGGGCAGCGCGGCGTAGAGGGCGGCCATCCCGTCGGGCAGCGCCCACAGCTCGACCCGCCGGTCGACCACGGCGTGCTCGTGGCGGGTCTGCGCGGACGCGGGGTCGACGGCGATGACCGCCCGGGCCAGGGCCGCCTTGAAGCGGCCTACGGTCTGCTCAGAGGCCCGGCCCAGCACCCGCGCCTCCACCATCAGACACCCCTGCCCATCCAGCGGGCTCGTAGCCTCGACCACCGCCCGAGTCTTGGCCAGGTCGAGCCGACCCGCGGCCAGACCGGCCCTGGTTCCTGGCAGCCGGTCCAGCGACAGCGCCAGCTGCAGCCGGGCTTGCGCACCGCCCAGGCTGATCCGCAGCTCGGCGGCGACCTCGTTGGCCGCGAACTCACTCACCCGCCCCGCCGGCAGCCGGTCCTCGGGCCCGCCCGGGTCCAGCGGCGCCGGTCGGCGCCGGGCCAGCTCACGGATCGCGGTTAACTGCCGGGACTGCGCCCACGCCGTGAGTCGCTCTGTCGCGCCGAGATAGGACACCAGGTCGTATCCCGACAGCGCGGCCGGATCCGCATCCAGCAGCGACGCCAGCTCCGGCCCGGGCGGCAGCGACTCCAGCGCTGATGCGGTGTCGGTCCGTTCGAACATGTGTTCGATTCTACCAGTCATCGCCGACAGGAAACCGGCCCGATTCCCATTGTGGACAAGGGATTCCGGGGACCAGTCGAGTGGGGCTATTCAGGCAGTGGTGGCCCCAGCACGTCGAGTCCGTAGCGCGCGCCGACCACGTTCCACTTGGCGATCTCCTCGTCGTGAGGCTGTCCATCCGCCCCCGGTAGGCGGTGCGCCAGGGCAGGGATCCCCACCTCGTCGTACAGGCCCATCAACCCACCCGGTGTTGCCAGCGCGAGAAATCGCGCCGGCGTACTGCCAGTGATCCGGAAGGCGTGCGGCAGACCGAGCGGCAGATAAAGGAAGTCGCCCGGGGTGAGCTCGTACGTCTTCGCACCTGCTCGATAGGTAATCGTGCCTTCGAAGAGGAACAGACCCTCGGCCTCACGGGTGTGCCGGTGCAGCGGAGTCGCGGTGCCCGGGGGCTGGGTGACGATCGAAACTCCAAGGTCACCGCCGGACTCCCCAGCACGAAGCACATGCTCGAAGAGCGATCCCATCGCCCAGGTCGCGTCGGCCGTGCCGGCGGGCCGGTACACCACTGCGTCGTCGGTCCCGACGGAGCCGTCCTCCAGGCCAGAGTCCCTCTTGTGATCCATGGATGCTCAGGCGCCGAGAGCCGCGTAGCCCGGCTTGATCACGTCGTCGATCTGCGCCAGCCGCTCGTCGAAGGGGATGAACGCCGACTTCATCGCGTTGACCGTGAACCACTGGAAGTCCTTCAGCCCGTAGCCGAACGCATCCGCCAGCTTCTCGAACTCGGCGGTCATCGACGTGCCGCTCATCAGCCGGTTGTCGGTGTTGATCGTGACCCGGAAGTAGAGCTTGCGCAGCAGGCCGATCGGGTGGTCGGCGATCGACTTCGCGGCCCCCGTCATCACGTTGGACGTCGGCGCCATCTCCAGCGGGATGCGCTGGTCCCGGACGTAGGCCGCCAGCCGCCCGAGCCGCACCTCGTCGCCGTCCACCTCGATGTCGTCGATGATCCGTACGCCGTGGCCCAACCGGTCCGCCCCACACCACTGGATGGCCTGCCAGATCGACGGCAGGCCGAACCCCTCCCCGGCGTGGATCGTGAAGTGCGCGTTCTCCCGCTGGAGGTACTCGAACGCGTCCAGGTGCCGCGTCGGCGGGTAGCCGGCTTCGGCGCCGGCGATGTCGAACCCCACGACCCCCTCATCGCGGTAGCGCACGACCAGCTCGGCGATCTCCATGGACCGCGCGGCGTGCCGCATCGCGGTCAGCAGGGCGCCCACCCGGATGACATGCCCGGCCTCGGCCGCCCGCCGCTCACCCTCCCGGAATCCCTCGTTGACCGCCTCGACGACCTCGGCCAGCTCCATCCCCCGGTCCACATGCAGCTCCGGGGCGTAGCGCACCTCGGCGTACACGACGCCGTCCCGGGCCAGGTCCTCGGCGCACTCGGCGGCGATCCTGCGCAGCGCCTCCGGGGTCTGCATGACGCCCACGGTGTGAGCGAAGGTCTCCAGGTAGCGCTCCAGGGAGCCCGAGTTGGCCGCCTCGTAGAACCAGTGGGACAACTCGCCCACATCGGTGGTCGGGAGGCCCTGGTAGCCGGTCTCGCCAGCCAGGTCTACTACGGTCGCCGGGCGCACTCCACCGTCCAAATGGTCGTGCAGGAGCACTTTCGGGGCCAGGAGCAGCGTTTCGCTAGTCAAAGAGTTGGTCACGCCCGCACGTTACCGTCTGTGAGACGCTCAACCCGGGGCTTGTGGAGCACGATGAGGGAGCATGACTGTGGGAGCACGCGAGGAAGTCCGGATCATCCGACCCGCGGCAATCCTTGATGAGCGGGCTGCCTCGCAGGTGCTCCAGCAGCTGCGGCGCCTCGACGTGTCCGCCGGCGGGGTCTGGAACGCCACTTCCTCGCTCTGGCAGCGCTACGACGCCCCCTGGGACGGCGTGGGCGGCACCCGTGGGGACGCGACGCTCCTGGGCTCGATCGCGGTCATGTACGACAGCCCCCACCGCCACGAGATCACCGTCTACAAGGTCAGCGTGAGCCCGCACGGCCTCGCCCAGAGCTGGACCGTCGAGAGCCTCTGCGACGACGCCCTCATCTGGGCCGGGCTGACCATCGCCACCTGCCCCCGGGCCGAGCTGGGCACGCCGCCCGCCGCCGACCCCTTCAAGGACACGCGGCGGCACGGCACCCTCTAGGGTCACTCGTCCCGGTTCGCCATCTCGGGCGCGAACGCCGGCAGGCACACGGCGACGTACTCCGCGCCAGACTCCCCCACGCTGTAGCGCACCCGCTCGCCGGCCCGGGTGATCACCGCCTGCCCGGCCCCGACCTCCAGCGTCCCGCCGTCGTGGTCGACGCGCACCGACCCGGCCAGCACCAGGGTCACCTCGTCGAACTCCGGGGTCTGCGCCGGCTCCTCCCAGCCGGCGGGCGCGCGCATGTGCGCCACCGAGACCTCCGGCGTCGACGAGCTGGCC
>JBBQWX010000226.1:0-5852 GCA_038210185.1 Actinomycetales bacterium | reverse complement strand
CTCGGTCACGAGCCCAGGAGGTGAACACCTCGTCGGTGACCACGGCGAGGTCGCCGACGTGGATCCGGCCGCGGTCCAGGTAGAACCCGAGAGCCTCTGGCTGGCCTTCGCGCAGGGCCAGGGAGGCGGCGCCTTCGGCGGGGTCGACGAAGCGCATCAGCTCGCTCAGGTGCAGTGCTCCGTGGGTGGCGGCGATGTCCCGCAGGACACCGCCGGCGCCGATCGCGGCGAGCTGCTGGTCGTCCCCGATCAGACGCACGGACCCGCCGCGGGCGGATACAAAGTCGACGACCGTGGCCAAGGACAAGGTGTCGGCCATGCCGGCCTCGTCGATGACGACGAGGGTCCTTGGGTTGATCTGCTCGACCCAGTCGGGCAGGTCGTCATGGGTCATCGACCAGGTGAGCTTGGCCAGGGTGTCGGTGCTGGCGCCGAGCTGCTCGTGTAGGACTGCGGCCGCGGCGGCGGAGGGGGCGAGCCCGATCACGGTGCCGCCGTCGCTGGTCCATGCCGCAGCCAGTGCCCGCATGGCGGTGGTCTTCCCGGCGCCGGCGGGGGCGATCGCCAGTTGCAGCCGGGCCCCGGAGGTGGCCATCTCGCGAACCAGCGCGCACTGTCCGGCGTTGAGGGTGACCCCGTTGGCTGCCTGCTCGAGCAGTGCGATCGCCACGGCGTCTTCGGTGGCGGCGTGCCCGTCGAGGCGTCCGGCCACCTCGACCAGGTGCTGTTCGGCGGCCAGGATCGCGGGGGAGGTGAACAGGGCCGAGCCGGCCACCTCGTAGACGCTGGACCCGTCACTGCGGCGCAGCTCGTCGGGTTCGGCCACGTCGTCCTGTGCGCGGGTGATCCGCACGGACCCAGTGGTGAGCACCTGGTCGACGAGCAGGTCCACCACCGCGTCCACGCGGTCGCCGGGCAGGTCGGCGGTCCGGACCCGGCGCTGCGCCTCGGCGCGCACGTGCCACACCTGCCATGTCGACCGGGCGGCTTGCAGGGTGTCCCGGATAGCGGTGGCGGTGGCGTTGACCCACGCCGAATCGACTTGTTGGGAGAAGGGACTGAGGGCGGGGGTCAGGGCGGCGGTCACCATCTCCTGGACGGCTTCGGGACCGCCGAGGACTTGTTCGGCTTCGCGTGCCCATGTGGTGCGCTGCTGGTGAAGTGAACGCGGTTCGTGCTTGGCGTCGCGGGTGTCCAAGGTGGCCTGCTGGGCCAGGTGGATGGACTCGATCACTGTTGGGGGGCGCCCGTGTTCGGCCTGGAACGCCGTGGCGAGCTCGCCGCGTCGGGCCAGGATGGACGCGCGCCGGGTGGACCAGCGCGCGTTGAGGGCGGGGTCGACGCCGACGACCTCGCGCACGCCGCGCTTGCCGCGCTCGGTTCCGGGGCGCTCGGCGAAGGTGAGCTGCAGCCGCGCGCGTAGGTGCTTCTCGAGGGCCGTGTTGTAGGTCTCTGAGGCGGCGACGGTGGCCTTGAACAAGACCCGCCCGTCGATGGCAAGCCACTTCCCGGACAGGGTTTGCACCTTGTTCGCGACGGCGACGTGGGTGTGCAGGTCGGGGTCGCCGGCGCGTGAGTCGCGGTGGGTGAACGCGGTAGCCACCAGCCCGGTGACCTCGACCTGGCGGACGCCGCGGGCGCCTTCACGGCTGTACAGGGCGTGCTTCTCGATGAACTCCAGCGCGTCGTTTACGGCGTCGTGGTGTGCCGCCTCGACCTGCGCGGCGACCTCGCGGGGGGCCAGCGCCCACAGGGTGCTGATGCTCTTGACGGGGGAGAACGTCAGGTCGTACCCGGCCACCGCGGTGGTGCGTTGGCGTGAGTGCTTGGCGACGGTTGCCGCGACCTCGCGAGCGTCGGCTGGGGGGCGGTGGTGCTCGGCGGTGAAGAACTCAACGGCGACCTGGGTGCGGATCCGGGCCCGCTCGGAAACGGTGAGCGGGTAGTCACGGGGGTGACCCTGGCTCGCGGCGAGCTCCTCCATGCGCTTCGCGACCTCAAGCCGGAACGCACTGACGTCGCCGGGATACACCGGGTACGGCGAGCCGAGGCGGGCCACCGTCTGGTAGTCCTTCTCGGTCAGGCCCGGTCCCGCAAGGCTGGCCTGGCGCTGCGCGGCCAGGGGGTGGTGACCGGACCCGAACAGCAGCTGCATCTGCTCGGCCGTGACCTCGTCCCCCGCGGTCAGGCCCTCGATCCCGGCCAGCCCCGACCCGACCCACCGGCCGGGCGTCTCGCCCTTGTCGGTGTAGTAGGAGGCCAGGCCCGGCCGGGCGCCTTCGGTGCGGTCATGAGCCGCCACCTGACGGGTCAGGTAGTCGTACCCGGACCCCGCCGTCAGCTTGTGCAGGCTCATCGTCACACCCCCCAAAGCCCCCGGTGCTCCCGTTGTGGACACGTGGTTGAAACTGAAATGCTGGTGGGAGTGAGCTATTCGTTGTGGGTATTAAGGGGTTGGGTGTCTGCTCGTTGGGCTGTGTAGAGGCTCCAGTCGCGTGCTGCGAGGGTGGCCCATCGGACGGCGGTGTTGCGGTGTAGGCCGAGGATCTCGGCCAGGATTGGGGTGGGGATCTCTGCGGCGAGCTGGTACATCGCGGCGTTGCGGGCGGTGCCGGGTTGGATTCCGCGGGCGACGAGTTGGCTGCGGATGTTCTCGGTGGCGAGGTGTCTGCCGGGGTGTCCGCCGGGGAAGAGCCACCGGTCGGGTCGGCTGGCGTAGGAGGCTTGGCCGCGGGTGGACAGGTGCTGGCGGACGAGGGCGTCCAGGGGTTTGGGGAGCTCGATGGGGTAGGTGTCGAAGTTGACGGTGATGGTGCCGTCGGGGTGCTGGGTGATTTGCTCGGCGCGCATGGCGCAGGTCCGCGACAGTGGTTGGGCGAAGAGGAGGGTGAACAGGCCGGCGACTCGGACGTAGAGGCGGATCGTGCGGTCGTGCAGGAGCAGCTCGACGTGGGCCCACCGCTCGGCGTCGGAGACGGTGACCTGGGGTTGTTCTCGTTCTGGGACCGGCAGGTTCACGTTCGTGGTGAGGTCGGTGCGGTGGGCCCAGGTGAGGAACGGGCGGGCGGCGCGGGCCGGGCCGGGGTGTTCGTCGGCGTAGTTTTCGATGTCGGTTTGGGTGGCTGCGGTGATGTCGGTGCCGTGTGAGGCGAGCCAGGTCAGCAGGCGCACGGTGGCCACGATGGTGGCGCGGGCGGCGGCGATCGCGCCGTGGGTCAGGGTTGCCTGGTGTTGCTGCTGGCGCAGCCGCCGCAGCACCTGCCAGCGGGCGTAGCGGGCAAGGATGTCGCTGTGTTCTTTGGGCAGGGTGGCCAGGATGTCGTTGAGCCAGGGGGTGACCCGTTCGAGCTCGGCGTTGTACGGGGGCAGGACCCCGAGCGCGGCGAGCAGGTCGCGCAGGTAGTTGTTCGGCTTGCTGGTGGGCAGCGCAGCGAAGGTGGCGTGAGAGATCTCGTACTCGCCGCGGGCCATCGCGGCCAGCAGGTCGGGGCCGGTGGAGCGGTCGAACCAGTAGAGGGCGGTTTGGGGGCGGGGCCCGGCCAGGAGTGCGTCGTAGACCGGCTGCAGCTGCGGGTGGATCCCGCCGCCGGGTTGGGACAGCAGGGTGGTGGCGCGTTCGGCCAGGACGCAGGGCGCGCAGTTGCGGCCCCACCGCGAGTCCTCGCGTCCGCACGCTTGGCAGGCGTAGACGGCGCGGTTGCCGGTGCACGTGGCGCAGGCCGGTCGGCGTTGCGCGTCGTAGAAGGCCAGAACCTTGGTGGCGCCGCAGCCGGGGCAGGGGCTCGGGGCGCGCGCGTAGCGCAGCACGCAGGTCGGGCAGACCGGTTGCTCCAGGATGGTGCGGGAGCACTTCTTGAGCTGGCCGCAGTGCCCGCACGGCACCGGGATCCGTGGCGGAGGGCTCACGCCCGCCCGGGATTGCGGATGGTGGCCCGCACCGGGCGAAGGTTGCCGATGCCGGGGCCGGCGTCTGCTGTGCCGGTGCTGGCCTGGTCCTGCTCGTGTTGCAGGGTTGGCTCGAGCAGGTCGGAGGGCTCGCAGTCCAGGATGTCGCACAGTGCGGCGAGCACGTCCATGTTGAGCCGCTGGGGGGTCTTGGTGACCAGCCGGTACACGTGCTCGCGGGAGAGGTGGATGCCGCGTTCGGCCAGCAGCGGCACCAGCTCGGTGGTCTGGTACATGGCTCGGGTGGCCATCACCTGGCGCAGGTTCCAGCCCATCACGATCCGCCTGGTCATCACTGGTCCTCCTTGTTCGCGGTGCCCTCAGGTGAGTAGACCCTGCTGAGCGCGGCCTGCAGGGTCTTGTTCTTGAAGTCGTTACTCACCGATGCGTAGATCGCGGTCGTCGAGGCGTAGGCGTGACCGACCTGTTCCTGGACGAACCGTTCGGGATAGCCGTACTCGATCAGGTGGGTGACGTAGGAGTGGCGCAGGCAGTGCAGGGTCAGGGCCGGGTCGAGGCCGACCTCGGCCCGCACACCGGCGAAGCGTTGGTCGAGGTGGCGCAGCGAGACCCTGGTCAGGCGCTCTGTGACCCACAGGGCCGGGTTCCCAGTGGCGGCGAACAGGGGCCGGGCCTGCTCAACCCATTGCCGTAGGCCCTCGATGGCCCAGTCGAACTCGGGGACGGCCAACACGGTTCGTCGGCGGGGGACGCCGCCGCGAACGGACTTGCCGTACCGCACGTGCAGCGACCCGTACGTGCCCCACCGTGGCACGTGCGGGTTGGGTCGCAGGTCGGCCACGTCGAGCCGGCACAGCTCGTTGCGGCGCAGCCCGAACGCGTACGCGGTCTTGAAGATCTGGGCGTCGCGCAGCGCGGCCAACGCGCCCTTGCGCCCCGACCCAGCGGCCCGTTCGACCCGGTCGTCGAGGTGGTCGAACAACGCCTGCAGCTCGCCATAGGTCAGCGGCCGCCGCGCGGGAAGGCCCTCGTAGGTGTTCAGGTGCGCGACGGTGTTCCACTCGTGGCACACCTGAGAGGGCATCGCATCGAACCGGTCCCGGCACTGCCTTGGCCACTCGTAGCGTGCGTCGGTGACGTAGTCGCAGAACATCCGCAACGACAGGTGGTACCCGCGGATCGTGGACGGGGAGCGCCGCTGCGCACCGTTGGTGAGGGAGACGGTGAAGTCCTCCACGTCCCCCGGGCCCCATCCCCACGGGTAGGACTCCGCGAACTCGGTGAAGCGCCGCACCAATCGCACCCGGTCGGTGATGGTCTTGTCGGCCAGCAGCCGTGATCGCTGCTGGCGCCCCCACCCCGTCAGCATCCCCTCGAAGACGGCCGCTTCCTCGTTCAGATGCGCCACGCCCGCGACCAGGACCAGCCCCGCGGAGCCCGGCATGTCGACCACGGGAACCGCCACCTCCTGTTGCCTTAAAAGCCATCTTGTTGCGTTTAAGGTAACAGCATTGAGGAGCTGCAGGCCAGCCGCCCTGGCTGCTCACCACCCACAGCGCATAAAGCTCCAGATATCCCTGCGGGTGTTGCATCCACTGCGATAAAGCCCGCTTCTGCCGCGAATGCATGAGGTGTGCGGGCCATGACATCGTTCGGATTCGTCGGGTAGGAACAAGGCCTTTCGGGGGAGGATCGGGCGGTGTCGGCCGAGGTGCTCTTGTACTGCAGCTGCTATCGGCGGCGGTGTCGACAGGCGGCGGGGAGGCTGTCGACGTAGGGGCGGCAGCGAGACAGCGCATGGTTGTTTCAAAGTAACCGAATATGGGTATTCTTGAGAGATGACCACGACCGACCAGCTCCGTGCGCGTCTTCGCGCGCTCATCGACGCTGCGGGCTTGAACGGCACCCAGGCCGCGTTCGCGATCGGGCGTACCCCGTCCCGGCTT
>JBBQWX010000225.1:0-5862 GCA_038210185.1 Actinomycetales bacterium | reverse complement strand
ACGGGCAGATGGCGCTGCGCTGGTGCGCGGCCGGGATGGTCGAGGCGAGCAGCCAGTTCCGGCGGGTGAACGGCCACCTCCACCTGCCCGCTCTGCGGACCGCACTGGAACGGCATGTCGCCGCCGACACTGTCGGTGCCGGCTGCAACACTCAAGACGTGAGCGCAGCCTGATGCTCACCGGACCGCCACCGAAGTTCCACGGAACTCGGGACATCCTCCTCGGCACCAACATCTGGGACGCCGCCATGCGTGAGCGGGTCGAGGCCCTTCAGTGGTCCTTGGCACAAGAGCTCCTGCGCATTGGCACGACGGTGATCATCGAGTGGGGAACATGGGCGCGATCGGAGCGCGATGCACTCCGCCGCCAGGCAAGCGCACTCGGGGCCACGACCGAGCTGATCTACCTTGACGTTGACGACAAGGAATTATGGCGCCGGATTCAACACAGGGCCATCGAGGTGCCCCGCATCCAGCGCACCGACCTCAGCGAGTGGAGAGGGCTATTTGAGGCGCCCGACGATGCCGAGTGTGCCCGATACGACACTTGGTCGGCGCCAACGTAGCGTCCGCTCATGCCGCGTTGATGCTGTCGCACAGGACGCAGATCGATCGGCTGACTGGCCGCTAGCCTTCGCCGAATGGCGATCAACCGGGCTGGGCAATGGTGGACTGGCACCGCTCCGCTTGACTTGGACGAGTACCTGGTCGCCTTCTCGGCTGATGGCCACCCAGTGACGCAGGTCAGGCATGCCGCCTGCAGCTGCGGTGCGGAGGAGTTCACGGTCCGCGTTGATGACGATGAGGGGTGCGCGGAGCGAACGTGTGTGGCCTGTGGCAGGTCGACGTTGCTGCTCGACTCGGGCGAAACGAAGGATGACGCCGAGCTAGAAGGGGCCGCGTGCCCGTGCGGCAACGAGACCTTCAACGTCGCAGTCGGATTCGCCGGCTACGAAGGCAGCAATGACGTCCGCTGGGTGTACCTGGGGCTGCGCTGCACTGATGACGGCGTGCTTGGGGTCTACACCGATTGGAAGATCGACTACACACCCTCATCGCACCTCTACGAACGGGTCTGATCCACGCGCACGTGCCGCGGTCCGTGTGAGTTGGGCTGGTTCTATTCGATGCTGAGTCGTTCGACGGGTTGGGCGGTGAGTTCGGCGATGAGGTCGAAGTCCTTGTCCAGGTGCAGGACGGTGCGCTGGTTCAGTTCGGCTGCGGCGGCGATCAGCAGGTCGGGGATGGACGGCGCGCGATGCTGGCCCCGCTCTGCCAGTAGGCGTTGCACCTCGACCGCTCGGTCCTCGGCCGCGGGGGTCAGGTACTCCACCGGCATCGCAGCCAATGGTGGTGACCCCATCGCTCGGGACAGGTCGACCGCTGACCTGGCGGAGAAGCCCGCCTCGAGCAGAGTGACGGTGCTGATGGCGACGAGTCCGCGCTCGACCCGGTTCGCCCACTCCTCAGCGTCGGGGCTCGAACCCAGCCGAACGAGGGCGGACTTGTCGATCAGCCAGGACGTGCTCATGACCAGGCATCGGACATGATCGTGTCATCGCCAAGGTCGGGCAGTAGCTCGGCCACTGCACGAAGGTCACCCGCGGTCACCGAACCTGCCGTGCGTCGGGCCTCCCGATGAAGGTGCCGGCGCAGGTACTCGGTCCGCGAGATACCCAGTCGGGCGGCCTGCTCATCGAGCAGGCTGAGGTCTTCGGCGGGGAAGTTGCGAATCAGGACGTCGGGCACGTTGCACCTCCTAGATATCTGACGATATCACGACCTTGAGACGTGCTCATTTGCGGCGGTTCGAGAGGTTGCCTCAGGCTGCTTTGAGTGCTCGTCTGTAGCGAGCCCGATACCCGAGCTGGGCAAAGAGGGCCAGTGGAAACACGATGCGCCAACGACCCCCGCCGGCTTTGGTCATCGAGCGCAGGGTGAGCCAAACCCCGCCGTCGGGCGAGCGATGGACGATGAACGCTTCCTCTCCCGACACCGGGTGCCCCATTCGGGTGCCGTAGGCAAAGCCGCGGCGATCTGGCTCATCGACGACGTCCACGACTCGCACAGGTTCACGCAGCGCGCACGGCCCGAGACGTGCGGCGAGGACACGGTCCTGCCCCGGCACGACCCGCAGATCGTCGTTCGACCCCAACACCACAGAGAACCCGCTCTGCGTCTTGACGCCCCAGGCCAGGACCTCAGCCGACGCGTGTTCCCAGAGCCGCCAGCCATGCCCGAGCAGGGTGGTGCTCTGGTATCGGCGGTATCCGGGCGGTGCCGACGTCCATGTCAGCTCATGGACTCGCGTTGCCCCCGGCGCGTCGTAGCTGAGGTCATCGTGCACGCCACGATTGTGTCTGACAGTCATCCAGCGCACCTGAGCGTCAGCATGCGACTTCACTCTCATGCCGCTGTCGGCGCGGCGCCGGGTGCCGTGGATGTCGCCGTCGGGCACTTGCCACGACGGTGCGAGCACTGTCTGGCGCCGGGCGCTTGTCGCAGCCCGGTCGGGGACACTGGGGGAACACCGACCGTAGCTTCGACAAGGAGTCAGCCGTGACCGAGGGAACCGTGCGCTGGTTCGATGCCGACCGGGGGTTCGGCTTCATCGCTCTGGCGCAGGAGGCAGAGGACCTGTACGTGCATGCGTCCGAGATCGTCAGCGACGACGCGATGAAGCTGCTCCGGGAGGGGCAGGTGGTCGAGTTCGAGATCGGCGAGGGGGACCGCGGCCCGCAGGCACGCCGCGTCCGGGTCACGGCCGACCAGGCCGCCGATGCACCGCTGGGGGTGCTCGGTACCGTCTCCTGGTACGAGCCTGGCAAGGGGTACGGCTTCATCACGCCAGACGGTGGTGGTGTCGAGATCTTCGTGCACAGCTCGGCCATCGTGGGGGGCGGCGTTGTCTCGCAGGGGCAGCGGGTGGCGTTCCTCGTCGTCGACGGGGAGAAGGGACCGCAGGCTGACCATCTGCTCCCCTTGGGGGCCCAGGCCGCCCAGCAGGCCGTGGCATCCGACGGGGCGGACGGCACCGTGTCCTGGTACGACGCGGACAAGGGCTTCGGGTTCATCACCCCCGAGTCGGGCGGCGCCGATGTCTTCGTCCACGTCCGGGCGCTGGCCGACGGGCTCCCCGAGCTGGGCGAGGGGGACCGGGTGACGTACGACGTCGTCGTGAGTGAGAAGGGCCCGCAGGCTCGCGACGTGCGCCTCGCGCGCAGCTCGACACCCCGGGGCGCACCCGCGACGTCGACGACCCGCGCTCGGTCGGGACATCGGGAGGCAGCCGACGTCCCGGCGCGCGGCGGCGAGGGAGTGGTCGTGCGCTACGACGCGGAGCGGGGGTTCGGCTTCATCGCCCCGGACGCGGGAGGCGCGGACCTGTTCGTGCACGTGTCGGTCATTCGAGGCGCCGAGGCGCTGTACCAGGGCGATCGGGTCCGGTACCAGGTGCGACAGAGCGATCGAGGACCACAGGCCGACCGCGTCGAACGGGTGTGAGCGGGACGGCGGTCCGGGCGGAGCGGGTGCCCAGGCATGTCCCGATCCCGCCCGCTCATCAGCGTGAGGCGACTTTCTGGATGTGCTGCTGATACGCCGCATACGGCTCAGCCCTCGGGCGGCGGCTCGTCGAACACCCGAACCTCAACCGCGCTTCATGCCTGGCTCCGCGCCACGGAGCAGGCTCATCGCGGGCGCACCAGGGGCGCAGCCACTTGGGCCGACCCTTGACCTGCTGATCAACAGCGTCAAGGGGCCTCTTCGGTGCTGTCCGACACCCGAGCGCCGGGGCACGAGCCCTGGACCGACGCGCTGCGGGACGACCGCGAGCGACGTGGCGGGCGACGGATCTCATCCGCGGCTCCTCGGGTTGCGACGATGGACACCGTGAGGTCTCATGGTGACTGACAACGTTGTCATCCGAGGGGGAATACCATGTTTCACACCGCCCGCCCGCGCCGTCGTAGCGGCCTGGTGCTGCTGGTCGTTGCCGTGCTTGCCGGCCTGAGCGCGGCGCCCGCGGCCGCGGACACGCCGGAGCACAGACCGGCCTACCACTTCAGCCCGGCGAAGAACTGGATGAACGACCCCAACGGCCTCGTCTACTACAAGGGCGTCTACCACCTCTTCTTCCAGCACAACCCGCTCGGCGACGTCTGGGGCAACATGTCCTGGGGGCACGCGACGAGCAGGGACCTCGTGCACTGGAAGGAGCAGCCCGTCGCCATCCCGTTCGACGCCGACGAAGGCGTGTTCTCCGGGTCGGTCGTCGTCGACACGACGAACAGCTCGGGCTTCGGCACGACGAAGAACCCCCCGCTGGTGGCGATGTACACCAGCGCCTACACGCCCGCGAGCGGTCGTGACGGCATCCAGGCGCAGTCACTCGCGTACTCCACCGATGACGGCCAGACCTGGACCAAGTACTCGGGCAACCCGGTGATCGACATCGGCTCGCGGGAGTTCCGTGACCCCAAGGTGTTCTGGTACGCCCCGGCCAAGGAGTGGCGGATGGTGTCGGTGATCGCCACCGAGCACAAGGTCCTCATCTGGCGCTCCGCCGACCTCAAGGCGTGGACCCGGCTCTCCGAGTTCGGCCCCCGCAACGCCACCGGCGGCCTGTGGGAGTGCCCGGACCTGTTCCCGCTGGCCGTCGACGGGGACCGTCGCCACGTCAAGTGGGTCATGCTCGTCAGCCTCAACCCGGGTGGGATCGCCGGTGGCTCGGGCACGCAGTACTTCGTCGGGGACTTCGACGGCACCACGTTCACGGCCGACGGGCCTGCCACCTACGAGCCGCCGGCCGGCACCCTCATCCAGGGTTTCGAGAGCGGCTATGCCGGATGGACCGCCACCGGCACCGCCTTCGGCTCCGAGCCTGCGAGCGGTGCCCTGCCCGGGCAGCAGTCCGTCACGGGCTTCGTCGGCGACCGGCTGGCCAACAGCTTCATCGACTTCGACGGTGCCCAGGGTGAGCTGACCTCGCCGAGCTTCACCATCGACCAGCGACACCTCAACTTCCTCATCGGCGGCGGCAACCACCCCGCCGTGCCGGGAGCGACCCAGGCCGACCCCGGTGGTGAGGTGTTCACCGACTTCGAGACGCTCGACCCGGCGACCCACCTGCCCACCGGGTGGAGCGCCACCGGCGACTTCGTCGGCTACGGCGCCACACCGTCCACGCTGCCGAACCACCAGGGCAGCAACGTCCTCGACACCTGCGTCGTGCCCGACAAGTGCGACCCCGCGGTGGGCACCTTCGTGTCACCCGAGTTCACCGTGTCGCGTGACTACGTCAACCTCCTCATCGCGGGAGGCTCGCACCCGCTGGGGACCAGCGGCCCCACGGTCGTCGAGCTCGTCTCGGGCGGAAGTGTCGTCGGGTCGGCCACCGGCAACGGCTCGGGTGAGATGGACTGGCGCCACATCGACGCCCGCTCGGTGGTGGGCCAGCAGGCCCGGATCGTCGTGCGTGACGACCACAGCGGCGGCGACTGGGGTCACCTCATGGTCGACGACATCCGGTTCTCCGACAGCGCCGCCGGCCCGCGCGACACCCAGACCACCGTCAACCTGGTCGTCGACGGTGCGGTGGTGCGCTCCAGCACCGGGACCGACAGCGAGGCTCTCGACTGGGCCTCGTGGGACCTCTCGGACCTGCAGGGCAAGGCCGCCCAGATCCAGGTCGTGGACCACAACAGCGGTGGGTGGGGCCACATCCTCGCCGACCAGTTCATGCTCGCGTCCGCTCCCGCCAAGGGCGGGACCGAGCGTGCCAGCTGGGTCGACTACGGACGCGACAACTACGCCGGGGTGACCTTCAACGGGCTGCCCGACAACCAGCGCACCTTCATCGGCT
>JBBQWX010000224.1:0-5914 GCA_038210185.1 Actinomycetales bacterium | reverse complement strand
GGCATACGTGTGAGAGCCACGACCCGCCAGCCCGGGAGCCCGCTGCTGTGGTTTGAGGCTCTGTGTGTGCGAGCCGCCTATGCCGGGAATGACGGCGTGGGCGGTGGTCGGGGGTCCTCCCCCACCCGTCCCGGGCCGTGGGGAAACGAGGGCTCCAGAGTTATCCCTATGCCGGGAGCGGTCGCTGTGGCGGGTCGACCCGGGGGGAGTGCCCAGGGGCCTGAGTCGTGTCGTGTCGGTGGCTCATCGCGATGCGCTTGCGCGCTCTGTCGCGGATGCTCCTGGTTGCGAACGGCATTGGGCACATCTCCTCGTGTAGGTGGTGGCGCCGGGGTCGCACCCACGCTCGATGCGACCCCGGCGAGGGGTGGTCATCGCGGCAGGGGAATGCCGTGCGCGGTTCGGAAGCTGTCCTTGAACGACTGCTGCGATGCGACGGCTTCGGCGGCGCGCTCGGCGGTGTGCCTGTCGACTCGCGCCTGCAGCTCGGCGCCGTCGGCGGGCAGGGCGACGACGGCGCCGGCCTGGACGATTTGCCAGGGCGTCGGTGCGTTGCCGAGCTTGGCGCGGGTCGCGAGGCTGACGTCGGTGAGCCGGTGCACGCGCAGCCCTCGTGCGTCAGCGAAGCGCGTCACGTCGGCCAGTGCCTGCCAGCCGGCCTCGGCCTCGGAGATGGTCGCGGTCGCGCGCTTGGCTGCCGCCCAGCTCTCAGCACCGGGCGCTCCGAGGCCGAGGATCGCTCCCACTTCGTCGAGGTCGAGGCCGTTCAGTACGGCTACGGCCTGCGTGAGCACGGCGCCGGCCTTGGCTGCCGCCTCGCAAAGGGTGGCGGTCACGGCGGGCGCGTGTTCGGTGAGCGCCTGCGCGATGCGCCGGCCGGCCTCTTCGCCGACATGCCGGTCGAGCCCGTGGTCTGACACGAGGGAGGACCCGAGCACGAGCTTCGCCAGCTCGGGATCGTCGAGCGGGTCGATGTCAGCGATGAGACAGTCGGTGGCACGGCGGATGATGTCTGCGTGCAAAACGGCTGGCATCGCTTGCGCGGCTGCGACGGCGCGGTCGCGGTCTGCGATGGCGCGGGAGACGGGGGCGGGCATCTTCCCGCCTGCTGCCTTGACGGCTTGACTGATCTGGGTGAGCTGGGTCGTGGTGCTCATGGTGTGCTCTCTTTCGTGGGTTAGTTGTCGCGGCCGAATAGCTCGCGCGCGAACTCGTGCAGCGCGAGGTCCCGGTCAGCGGGACGCGGGTTGGCGCCTTCGCCCGGCACGACGTTGCCGCCGGGTCGGTCGGGTTCGGCCGGCGCGGGGTCGTCGTCGCTCTTGAAGAGCCTTGCCGCCCACTCGCGAACGGCCTCGTCGTCGGACGTCATGGGGTCGCCTCGCCGTCCAGCTCGGGGACCACGACAGGGCCCGGGAGGCATCGGCCGAACGTGAGCCAGAGCCCAACGGCGGCAGTCGCGGTGAAGTCGCCACGGTGGGCGGCGGCGTACTCGCGCATGGCGTCGAGCACGCGGCTTTCGTCGCCGGCTACGCCGGCAAGTGCGCGGATGAGGTCGACAGCCCGGGCCTCTACTGCCTCGGGGATAGTGGCTGCCTCTTCGGGTGCTTCGGGTGTCGGGGTCATCGGTTGTCCTTTCGGGTGGTGCCTGGTCGGTCTCGGTCTACGCCGGGTCTTTACGCGGCGGATTCCTTCGTCGTCGGTGGGTTTTGGATCGGCACCGCCCCGCCCAAACTCCCCACTCCTCGGTGTCGCCGGCCAAGGCGCACGCGTCGAGCAGTGGGCAGTGTGTGCAGCGGGCGGCCGCCTCGATGTGGTCGAGGTGGTCCTCGCCGGTCCACCGCTCGGGGTCGGTCGCACAGTGCAGCCGTGTCGGTGCGTCATTTCATGGCCGCCTTGCATGAGGGGTGGACGGCCACGCCAGGGCGCAGCCGGCCACCGCAGACAGGGCACGCGCGCGGCGGGTCGGCCGCAGTCATGCCTCGGCCCTCAAGGTGTCGGGTTCAGACCGGGTGGGTGCGGTGTCGATGTGGTCGGGTAGTAGAGAGATAGAGGGCTCAAGCACGGAACGTCCGCAATCGTTGCGGACGTTCGACTCCGAACGTCTACCGCCGTTGCGGACGTTCGGAAGGAAACGTCCGCTGTCACTGCGGACGTTCGTCTTCTTCCTCGTGTGGTCGCGACGGCATCGGGCAGCCGGATTGCCCTTGCCGCCCTGCACGTCGTGGCTACTCACCACGAGGCACAAGAGTTGGGACCCGTCGGCGAGGAAGCCAAGCTTGATGGCCTCTTGCACCGCGCGCCACACGATCCGACGCTCCGGCAGGGTGCCGTCTCTGCGCACGAGGAAGTAGGCCAGCTCACCACGCTCGAGGACCGCATGCCCATTGGCAGCGTGCCGGCCGTACGCGACGAACACGGTTCGCAGGTAGTCGGGGAAGTTGGGGTTACCGGCGAAGTCGAGCCAGTGGTCCTGGGCATGCGCGGACCAGTCGCGATCACCAAAGTCGATCTTGCGCGCCTTCACCGGATCGCCCCCTTCATGCGCACCACGTACCCGGCTATCTCGGCGCGGGCCATGAGGTCGCCGACACGCTCGGTGCGCACGTACCAGCCCTTGCGCGGCGGGGACCACATGGCCGGGATACCTTCGGCCTTTAGCCAGTCCCGCAGGTGTCCACGCACGAGGGCATAGCGCAGGTTCTCGGCGAGGCCGTACACGTAGATTCGGCGATTCAATGCGACCAAGGCCGATCACGCTCGGCGGCGCGTGCGCGGTCAGCCTCGGCATCCCTGGGCGGGATGGCGGCTAGCGCGTGGACTACCCTCACGGCCCGGCGGAACAGGGCTGCGGCGCGGTCGTCTGCCCATTTCTCGCCGGCCTCGTGCCCCGCGAGGTATCCGCACAAGTGCCCGGCATCCCATACGGTCCGCTCGCGTGGGGTCAGGGTGATGAGGTCGACCGCGGGCCGGTCAGCGGTCATCTCCGCTCACCCCCGACCACGAGCAGGCACACCGGACCCAACAGGCGCGCAACGCTCTTGGGCGCGGTCAGCGGGTGGCCGCAACGGCGGCAGGGCGCGGCCGTCGCGTCGGCCTCCGTCGCGGCAGGCACGGGGCGCGCCGGGACCGAATCCACTAGAATGGCAATTGACTTCTTAGCCGGGGTCTCGGGGCCGCTCTCCTGCCGGGGGCGGCCTCTCCCGTTGTCGTGAGTCACGCCGCGTCACCGCCGCGGAGGAGGATACTCAGCCGGTCGAGCTGGGCCGGCGACAGGGCTGGCCATTCGGCGACGGTTCGCGCGATGTGAACGGCCAGCCGCTCGGCGCGGAGGTTGCGGCGGGCGTCGACGAGCTCGGGGTCATCGACGGATCTGGAGCGAGTCAGCGCGGCAACACGTGCGCGCTCGTGGGTCCACGTGGACATGGAAAGTGCCTCCGGGGTGGAGAAATCCCCTGCCCGCTGAGGCACTTTGCTGCCGAGGTTAACCCTGCCCCGGCTCGGGCTGCGCGGTCAGTCTCCTGACCTGCGACCAAGGCTAGCAGCCAACTGCGATAGCGAGACCTCCCCCACGCCGAGGGCGCTCCACTTGTCCAGCAGCGGCGACAGATTCTCGGCGCGTGCGACCAGGGGTCGACGGCACTTCCGACAGGTCATCTCGTGCCTGTCGCGCACATCGGCGTTCCTCACCGCATCGTCAAGTGCCCACCCATCCGCGGCTGGTTCGTCGCTCACGAGGTGATACCCGGTGCCGGCTCGTCCCGTCGTGGCTCGACTGGCGGGCACCTCGTGCCATCCCCCACCCGGCACGGCGACGAAATTGGTGACGGGCACGCGTCGGGCCGGGTGGGGAGCGTCATCACAGAACACGAACACGCGGGCAGCCTCGGCCATGCGCGCTCGCGCCTCCGCCAGGGCGTCGTCAGCCATTCGGCATCTCCCTGGGCTCGATCTTCACGAGGTCCGGGTCATAGACCTTCCCGCGGCGCCCGGACGGCAGAACGGTCACGGTCATCAGCTCGCGGATGACGTCGCGCTTCCGGTCGATGCTCAGGGCGTCCCAAACCTGCTCCGGGTCACGGCCGGCGAATCTCGCCAGGGCACTACCTCGAGCAGCACGGGCCATCGCGGCCTCGGCATCGTCAAGCCTCTCCTGCAGCCGCGCAGTGATCTTCCCGAGCTGGGCCCCGGTGATCTTCGACTCTGAGAACAGGTCGGCCGCCTCCCCCATCTGGGCCCGCAGAGCGACGGCCTCGAGCCTCAGCGACTCCGACGACGGCGCGTCGCGCGGTGCCAGGGCCGGCGCGCTCTCAGGCTTGGCCAGCACCCCGAGCAGCACCCCTACTACGTGCGACTCAAGCGCGTTCGCGTCGCGGGCCACGTGGCCGGTGCCGGTCGCTGAGCAACGGTAGACCGTGCGGTAGGTGCTCGGCCCCCTCGTGGTCACCGACGCTGATTTCAGAGGCAGCCCGCACCCCTCGGCGCCACACGTGGCGATGCCGGCGAGCAGGTGCCGAACACGGTTGCTCGTTGACCGGGCGCGGGCAGGGTCGCGCAGCACCGCGCACACCCCGCGCCATGTCCCTTCGCTGACGATGGGCGGCCACGTCGACTTGCCCACGATCTCCCCGTGGAAGGTGGACAGGCCCGCGTTCCTCGGACGTCGCACGAGCTGGCGCAAGGTCGTGTAGTTCCACGTTCGCCCGGTGCTCGTGGTGACTCCCCGCGCGTTGAGGTCGGCCACGATGCTGCCCAGCGAGGCGCCGGCAAGGATGGCCTCACACGCCCGCCGCACCTCTCGCGCCTCGGCTCGGTTGAGGGTCGCTGAGCCGTCCGCCTGCACGTGCCACCCGAACGGCGGCGCGCCCCCGAGCCACTTGCCGGCCTGAGCGGCCTGCAGTTGGGCGCGGCGGACACGCTCGGACTTGTGCTCGGACTCCTGACGCGACACCGCCCCGCGGATGCGCGCTGTCATCCGCCCCGACGAGCTCGACAGGTCGAGCTGTCCCGCCTGTGCAAAGTGCGTCACCACGGCTCGCGGCTCGCACGCGTCGATGTAGTCCTCGAGCTCTCGCGGGGATCGGTGTAGCCGGTCCTCATGCCACGACAGCACGACGTCAACGTCGCCGGCCAGGATGGCGTCGAGCAGGGCCACGTAGCCGGGCCTCGTGCGCCCGGAGTAGGCCGAGATGTCGTTGTCGGTGTAGGTCGCAACGACCTCCGCCCGGAGCGTGGCCGCCAGGTGCTCGCAGTCCTCGCGCTGCCGCTCGACCCCAAGCCCGGCGCCTGTGCGATCCTCGGATATTCGTGCGTAGATCGCGGCGCGCTGGGTCATGCCGCCAGTATCTCACCTTGCGTTGCCTATTGACAATGCCCGGCAGTCCCGAGTTCAAAGCGATGAGCAGGTCCAGGCTCTCGCCCTGGCGCACCTCGCCGACCACGATCCGCGACGGCCGCATCCGCAGCGCCTCCTTGACCAGCCGCCGCAGCGGGATCTCACCGGTGCCCTCAAGCGAGGGCTGACGACATTGCATCGCCGCGACGTCGCGGTGCGGGATGCGCAGCTCGAAGACCTCCTCGCAGGTGACGATGCGTTCTCGCGCGGGCACCGCGGACGCCAGGCAGTTGAGCAGGGTGGTCTTGCCGGCCTGGGTGCCACCAGCGACCAGGACGTTGAGCCCGGAGGCGACCGACGCCTCGAGGAAGCGGGCCGCCTGCCGGGTCAGCGTGCCCAGCCGCACCAGATCGTCCATCGAGTCGGCCTTGACCACGAACTTGCGCACGTTGACGAACCAGTGCTCGCGGGTGATGTCGGGGATCACGACGTGCAGCCGGCTGCCGTCGGGGAGCACCGCGTCGACAAACGGTGAGCTGAGGTCGACCCGGCGACCCGACGACTTCAGCATCCGCTCCACCA
>JBBQWX010000223.1:0-5920 GCA_038210185.1 Actinomycetales bacterium | reverse complement strand
GTTGTGCACAGCACGGCGACGTAGTCGGAGAGCCCGGCGAGGATCGCCGAGATCCGGCGGTAGTCGGGGCGGAAGTCGTGGCCCCAGTCAGAGATGCAGTGGGCCTCGTCGACGACGAGCAGGCCGGTCGCGGCCGCCAGCTTCGGAAGCACGGTGTCGCGGAAGTCGGGGTTGTTCAGCCGCTCGCGGCTCACGAGCAGGACGTCGACCGTGCCGGCCGCGACCTCGGCGCGGACCTCGTCCCACTCGTGCATGTTGGCGGAGTTGATGGTGCGCGCGGTGCTCCCGGCGCGCTCGGCGGCGGCGACCTGGTTGCGCATCAACGCCAGCAAGGGACTGACGATCACCGTGGCGCCGGCGCCGCGAGCGCGCAGCAGAGCGGTCGCGACGAAGTAGACCGCGGACTTTCCCCCACCGGTCCGCTGCACCACCAGGACCCGGCGTCGCCCGACCGTGAGGGCCTCGATCGCCAGCCACTGGTCGTCGCGTAGGGTGGCGTCCGGGCCGGCAAGGGCGCGCAGCACGCCTTCAGCCTCGGCGCGCAGGCCCGTCGTCTCCATCACGCCTGTCTACCGGACGGCACCGTCAGCGGGGGTCCGCCCGGTCACCCCACCCTGAAACCATCGTCGCCCCCGGGTGGTTCTTCGGCGACCTGTACGTCGTCGACGACCGCCTGAGCAGGCCCGCTGCGGGCCCAGGCGACCATTGCGGAGACGGCGTCCGGCGGCCCTTCGAAGACCGCCTCGACCGTGCCGTCCGGGCAGTTGCGCACCCAGCCGGAGACACCGCGCCGGGCCGCTTCCCGACGGCAAGTGTCGCGGAAGAACACCCCTTGCACCTGTCCGCTGACGACGACGCGGCGCCGCACGGCTGGCTCCGCATCGGCACCGGTCACGACGGGGCCAGCGCGTCCAGCAGCTCGTGGGCACGGGCCATCGAGGCCGCCGGGTCGGCCTCGACCACGCCGATTTCCCGGTCGAAGTTGAGGTCGACGAACAGCTCGGTCACGCCCTGCTCCGCCACCTCGGCGATGTCGGCCCGGATCTGCTCCAGCGTGCCGGTCAGCGGGCGACGCTCCCCGGTGGTCGCGGCGCGCAGCCGAACCACCCCACGGCAGATGAAGCTCAGCGCTCCCGGGTCGCGTCCGGCGTCGGCCGCGGCATCGGCGACGACGCGGATCGCGTCCCCGATGGACGCCAGCTCCTGGCCGCTGCTGCTGATCCATCCGTCGGCCACCCGGCCGGCGCGACGCAGGGCCGGCTCGGCGCTGCCGCCCAGCAGCACCGGCGGATGGGGAATCTGAACCGGCTTGGGGTCGATGTGCGCCCTGGTCACCTGGTGGAATTCGCCGTGGAAGTCGACCGGGTCCTGGGTCCAGATGGCTTTCAGGGCGGCGAGGAACTCCTCGGCCCGGGCCCCCCGCCGCTCGAACGGTGCCCCGGTCGCGGCGTATTCCTGCTTGGCCCAGCCGAGGCCGAGCCCGAGGTCGAGGCGTCCGCCGGACACGGCGTCCAAGGTCGCCGTCTGCTTGGCCAGCAGGATCGGTGAGAACCACGGAATGTTCAGGACGGCGACGCCCAGCCGGATGCGGGTGGTGTGCGCGGCGAGGTAAGCCAGGGTGATCAACGGGTCGTGCACGCTGCGGTAGACCGGCTGCCACCGGGCGGCGTCGGCTCCCTCCCGGTCCACAGGGAAGAGCAGCCGCTGGAACGTCCACAACGACGCATAACCGAGTTCCTCGGCCCGCTTCGCCACCTCGACCTGGTTCGCTGGCGTGGCCCAGGAACCAGCCAGCGGCACAGCGAAACCCATCTGCACGGCCTCGCTCCCTTCGACCGCTCAGACGCTACCTAAGGCCCCTGAGGGCGCACCTAAGGCCCCAACACCGACGAAGATGCGTCGTCCTCCCGATGTGCGACCCCCCACCTCAGCACGAGTCTCGATGGTGTCCGAACAACGAGAGGAACCATCATGTCGATCATGGCGATCGAGAACGTGCAGGCCCAAATCGAGGACCTGCAGCGAGAAGCCGCCCACCGGCGCGTGGCCTCGGCGGGCCGCCGCGCACACACCCACCACGCGGGTGTGCCGACGGCACCGGTGCGTGCCTACTACCAGGTACGGCGGGTGCTGGGTGCGCGTTCGTAATGTCAGGGCGCGCGAAGCTAGAAGTCGCGGTAGCAGGGCCCCCGGCCGAGCTGTTCCAGGCCGCGGAGGTCACCGCCACGATAGTTGGCCAACGGGTAGGCGTTCGTGTCGAACATCACCTGGTAGGGGTCGGTCACATGGGCCAGCCCCGCCAGGTGACCCAGTTCGTGCAGCAAAACGGCGCGCGCCTTTGGCTCGTCGCCGGTTCGAACCTGGCTGTCCAGCGCTGCGCCGTCGAAGACGGCGAGACCACTGACGTACCGCGCGCTGTTCGCGGCGCGGGTCTCGAAGGTGTCCGGCCCGGCCCGACCGAGGATGCCCGTGGTCAGCATCGAGGTCTCAGCGGCGCTGGACCAGGCCACGAGAACGGGCGCCCAGCGGTCGCCGTAGCGGTCTGGTTGGTAGGGCGCTCGCGCTTCCGAAGGCGCCTCGTCGGTGGTCCCGTCGTCGACGAACTGCAGCCCCGTGGCCCTGGACAGCTGGTCGAAGGCCCATTGCACGAGCTGGTGCCCGCCTGTCGGCTCGCCGCCCGGGCGCATCACGTAGTGCACGACCCGGCAGGGGTCGAACGCCACGGGGGAACCGTCGTCGTGGGTCGCCAAGAACGCGAAGCCGCTTGTACCGGCCGGCGCCAGGGGTGGCGCACCGAGAGGCGCGCGCGAGATCTCGCCCGGACTCGATGGGACATCCACGCCGGGCCGCAGACCGGATCCGGCGAGGGCGCCGACGCCCAGCGCTCCGCACGCTGAGGTCGTCCAGACGACCAGGACAACGCCGACCGTCCCCGCCGTACGAGTGAACCTGCCCACCGTGTGCTCCTTCGTCAGGACCTCAGGAGCATCGGCAGGTGAGCGGCCCGTCCGAAGCCGGCCAGGCAGCGGGGAGTCAGGTGGCGATCACCCCGGCAACCCAGATGAGGATGGCGAGGAGCCCCGCGGTGAGCTCGATCAGCACGCCGAACCCGACACCGACCAGAACCGCACGGGTCGAGCGCCAGGCGCTCGCGGCATCGCCGAGCCGGTTCAGCTCGGCCAGGAAGACCGCACCCACCCCGCCGATGACCAGGCCGACGACCGGGATGACGAAGAAGCCGACCACGGCCCCGACCGCGCCGAACAGCACCGTCGACCGAGGGGCTCCCGTGGTCCGCGCGGAGCGGGCCGGCAGGACGTATTTCGCGACGGTCCCGGCGAGCAGCACCACGACCATCGCTGCGGCCACCGTCCACCGCGCGGCTCCGCCACCGTCGAGCGAGGCCCAGGCAAGCCCGGCTATCCCGATGAGCAGGAGCCCGGGCAGGACGGGCAGCAGGACACCGACGAGGCCGACCAGCATGATTCCCAGGATGAGCAGCTCCGCGGCGGCGGGCAGAGTCGAGGACATGGGTCGCGATTAGACCATCTTCGGCCTTCCGCACGGTCGGATCGCGCCTGCCTGGTGTGACAGGGTGAAGCGATGAGCACCTTGCTGGAGCAGTACGAGCACGCGCTCACCGAGTTCGACAGTCGGGTCGCGCAGGTCGGCGACGACCAGTGGCGCAACGGCACCCCGTGCACGGAGTGGGACGTGCGAGCCCTGGTGGCGCACGTTGTCGACGAGCAGCGCTGGGCTCCCTTTCTGCTCGGTGGGGGGACGGTCGCGGACGCGGGCGACCGGTTCGCCGATGACGCGCTGGGCGCGGACCCGAAGGCGGCCTGGCGCCAGGCGAGCGCGGCAGCGGGCTCCGCGTTCGAGGCCGACGGTGCCCTCGACCAGCCCGTGTCGCTGTCCTTCGGCGAGACCAGTGCGCGTGACTACCTCTGGCAGATGACGGTGGACGCCGCCGTCCACGCGTGGGACCTGGCGCGCGGCATCGGGGCCGACGACCAACTCGACCATGAGCTCGTGCGGCGCATCCATCACGAGTCCGAGAAGGACGCGGACATGCTCGCCGCCAGCGGGCTGTTCGCTCCGCTGGTCGGCGTCCCTGCCGGCGCCGATCTGCAGACGCGCATGCTCGGTCTCTTCGGCCGTCGCGCCTAGGTCAGGTCAGCCCCAGCAGCCATCTCGGGCCGACCGGTGTCGCTCCGAGGGCCTCGCAGCGCGCCCGCAGCTCGCGGTCCGCCGTGACGACGACCACGGGACCGTCGCCGGCTGCGGTCACCACCGCCACGATGGCGTCATCGCCGGAGCCGGGTGCCGCGACCACGCGCACCTGCTCGGCCGGCCCACCCGCGCCCGACACCTGGGCGGCAGACCTTGCGGCGCCCTCCACGACGACGACCGCAGTTGGCCACCAGTGCTGCAGGGGCGGGCGGGCCAACGACTCCGGCAGGGTCGCATCCGCGAAACCTAGGGAGCACATTGCTGAGACGTCGTCGATCAGCCGGCGGGCGGCGCCGGCCCGGTCCTTCCACCAGCCGTCCGGGCGAGAGCCCACGACGTTGGCCGCGTCGACGACGATGGTCAGCGGCTTGAGGGCGGCGCGCACCGACGGCCAGGTCTGGGCGAAACCCGGGTGCAGGGGCACCTCGGGCAGGCTGCTGACGGGCCACCACCTCACCTCGACCGTCTCAGCACTGGTGGGCCGCGGCTCGGTGCGCCCGATCTCGGCCGCCACCACCGTGCTGTAGGACCAGCCGCCGTGGTCGTCGTCGTACTGACCGCTCACAGCCGCGGCCTCGGGCGGCAGGCCGGCTTCTTCCGTGGCCTCCCGCAGCGCTGTCGTGACGGGGGGCTCGTCGTGGTGTCGGGCCCCACCCAGCAGTCCCCAGGTGCCGCCGTGGTGACTCCACTCTGCTCGATGTTGAAGCAGCACCTCGGTCTCGGTCTGCCCTTGGCGGTGCAGCAGGAGGCCGGCCGCGCCGAACCGGCCCCAGTGCCGATGACCCTGCGCGCACTCGACCCAGCCGTCGCCATCGTGGTGCACGTTGCTTCGACCGCTCACACCCGCGAGCCTACGAGCCGCTCACCTCGGACTGGCGAGTGTTGATCCAGTCGTCGATCGTGGCCCACCACTCGAACAGCCAGTCGATGCGAGCCTCCCGCTCTGTCGGCACCTCGTCGGCCGGCACGAGCCACCAGCGCATCTGGATCTCCCGGTCCATCGGCAGCTCGCGCCACACGTCCAGCACCGTGGTCATGTGCTCGACACCGGTGTGGGCGACGAACACGACATCGGCGTCCTGGGCGTTGGTGAGCGCCGCCAGCACCCCGCCCGGTTTCGGGGGCATCACGTGCCGCAGTTCCTCAGCCTTCTCTGCCTCGTCGATGAGGCCCTTGCGGCGCAGCCGCTCGATCGCCCGCTTGCGCCGGTGCACGGTGAAGTTGCCCCCCTCGGGGAAGATCACGAAGGCGTCTTCCTTGTCCAGGTTGCGGCTGAGCTCGCCCACCTGTCGTTCCACGAGGTCACCCGCCCGCCCGGGTTCGGGCCGGATGAAGCGGTTCGGCAGCCGGTTGAGCAACACGTCGATAGCCGGGTCCCACTGCAGCGTGTCCTTGAGCACGATGCGGGGCTCGCGGGCGTACCAGTTGATCAGCGCGTGGACGACGAGGAACGAGTCGCCCGGCCCCGCGTGCCGGGACAGGATCAGCAACGGCTTCCCGTCGTACGACGTGGGAGGTGGCCCCTCCACGTCGACCCGCACGTGCAGGACCCGGCGGCACTCCCAGTAGAGGATCTGCAGGTACCAGCGCACGATCGCGTAGTGCGCCAGCTGGAACCGCGGGGAGCGGATCTTCGCGCCGAAGCCGCTCGCGACCCACAGCCCGAACAGCACGATCAAGACGGCGG
>JBBQWX010000222.1:0-5988 GCA_038210185.1 Actinomycetales bacterium | reverse complement strand
GTCGACAGGGCGTCCTGCTGCCAGGTGAAGGCCACCGTGCGCAGCAGGGCCATCAGCGCACCAGGGCCGACGAGCACGACCCGCTGGGCCAGGGCCCGCTCGTGGAGCGAGGGCTGCGCCGCCAGCGCCGCCCCGAGCATCGCGTCACTGGGCACGAAGCACACCACCATCTCGGGGCCTTCGCGGAACGCCGTCCAGTACTCCTTGGCGGCCAGCGCGGCGACGTGGCTGCCCAGCCCGCTGGCGTGGTCGAGCAGCAGGGCGGTGCGCTCGTCGTCACCGAGGTCCTCGGCCTGTGCGTCGAGGAACGCGTTCATCGGCGCCTTGGCGTCGATGACGAGCACCTTCGCACCGGGCAGCCGGACCACGACGTCCGGCCGCACACCCCGGTCGTGCGCACTGACCGCGGTGACCTGCTCGTCGAAGTCGCAGCGCGACAGCATCCCCGAGGCCTCGAGAACGCGGCGCAGCTGTACCTCGCCCCAGGCGCCACGCACCGTGGAGGAACGCAGCGAGCCCGCGAGCGAGGCGGTCTGGCGACCCAGGTGCTGGGTCTCGCCCTCGACCCGCGCGAGCACGGCGCGCAGCGAGCCGAACTGCTCCATGCGATCGCGCTCGAGCGACCCGACGTGCGACTCGACCCGCACCAGGGCGTCCTTGAGCGGCGCGAGGAGCGCGGCAGTCTCCATGTCCTCGGCCAGCGAGGTTTCGAGGTCGAGCACTCGTTCGCGGAGCAGGTCGCGTTCGGCGACGACAGCGGCCGAGCGTGCGGCGTGCACCAGCCGGCCCACGAACACCGCCACGCCCACGCCGACGACCAGACCCACCAGGCCCCACACCCATCCGCTCATGTCGCGGACTCTCGCACGCGCCACCGACAGCCCGGCGGACCTCGGAGGCGCGCGGCGAAACCCACACCACCCGTCACGCGTTGGGACCGGCATGGACCGAACGGCACACGGCGACGCCGAGCTGGCGGCCCGCGCCGGACACCACCTTGGTCGGCACCACGACCGCTTCGTGGTCGCCGAGGCCGCGAACGGCGTGACGCACACTGCAGAGGTGGGCCTGCCCGCCGGGTCCGACCTCGAGATCGGGTCGGTCTCCAAGGGCCTGACGGGCCTGCTCTTCGCCGACTCCCGTGAGCGCGGGGAGACGCGCGACGACACCCGGCTCGGCACCCTCCTCCCGCTCGACGGGACGCCCGCGGCCGGCGTCACCCTCGGTGACCTCGCCACCCACACCTCGGGCCTGCCCCGTCTCGCGGCCGGCACCGGAACGCTGAACGCCACGTGGGAGCTCTGGAGGCGCGGCACCAACCCCTATGGCGAGACGCTCGACCAGCTGCTGGAGGCGACCCGGCGCACCCGCGTCGGCCGCCGTCATCCGAGCTACTCGAACCTCGGCGCCATGCTGCTCGGCCACGGGCTGGCGGCCGCCGCCGGCACGACGTACGCCGGCCTGCTGCGGGACCGCCTCACCGGTCCCCTCGGCATGGCCGCGACGTCGGTTCCGGCGGCCCCGGCCGAGCTCGGGCCGAGTGCCGTGGCGGGCCGGTCGGGACGGGGTCGCCCGGCCCAGGCGTGGACCGGCGAGGGGCTCGGGCCGGCGGGCGGCATCCGGTCGACTGCCGCCGACCTGGGGCGGCTGCTGCACGCGCTCCTCGACGGCAGTGCGCCGGGGGTCGCCGCGCTCGACCCCGTCAGGCGGTTCAGCGGCCCCCTGCGGATCGGCGCTGCCTGGCTCACCCTGGACCGTCAGGGCACGCTCCTGGCGTGGCACAACGGCGGTACCGGCGGCTTCCGGAGTGTCGTCGTGCTCGACCGTGCGGCAAGCACCGGGGTCGCCGTCGTGAGCGCCACGGCGCGCTCGGTGGACCGGGCTGGGTTCGCACTGCTGGAGGAGCGCGTCGGGGCAGGCCGTTAGGGTCGGGTGATGGCGGCACGCAGCGAGACCGAGCGGGAGCGCCTGCGGCGCATCTCGATCCTGAACGACCGGCTGCCGAAGAAGCGCGCCATCGCCCAGGGCGTGCTGCGCAACTCCGCCGACGAGGTGCTGCTCTGCGAGCTGAGCTACAAGCAGGAGTGGGATCTGCCCGGTGGCGTCGTCGACCCGGGGGAGTCGCCCGCCACGTGCGTCGAGCGCGAGGTCGAGGAGGAACTGGGCATCTCCGTCACCGCCGGTCGCCTGCTCGCCGTCAACTGGCTGCCGCCGTGGCGGGGCTGGGACGACGCACTGCTGTACCTCTTCGACCTCGGGGTGCACGACACCGGTCAGCTCGACCCGGCGCTGTTCCTACGCCGCGAGATCGCCGGGGCCCACTGGCGCACCGTCGCGGACGCCGCGGCGCACGTCGCGCCGTACACCGCTCGGATGCTGGCGGTCGCGCACGACGCCGAGCACACGGCCTACCTGGAGAACAGCGAGCCGCTGGGCGCCTGAGCGCGCTACCGGCGCGGTGAGGAGGCGGCGTTCGCGCCGGTAGACTCTCGGCCTCGTGGCCCTTCAAATCGGAATCGTCGGACTGCCCAACGTCGGCAAGTCCACGATGTTCAACGCTCTGACCAAGAACAACGTGCTCGCGGCGAACTACCCCTTCGCGACGATCGACCCGAACGTGGGCGTCGTGCCGCTGCCCGACGAGCGGCTCGCCCGCCTCGCCGAGATCTTCGCCTCGGAGAAGATCCTGCCGGCCACGGTCTCGTTCGTCGACATCGCGGGCATCGTGAGGGGTGCGTCGGTGGGGGAAGGGCTGGGCAACAAGTTCCTCGCCACCATCCGTGAGGCCGACGCCATCTGCCAGGTCGTGCGCGCCTTCGAGGACGGCGACGTCGTGCACGTCGACGGCAAGGTCTCGCCGAGCTCGGACATCGAGACGATCCACACCGAATTGATCCTCGCCGACCTGCAGACCCTCGAGAAGGCCGTCGTGCGGCTCGAGAAGGAGTCGCGGATCAAGAAGGAGTCCAGGCCCGCGTACGAGAACGCCCTCGCGGCCCAGAAGGTGCTCGAGGAGGGCACGACCCTGTATGCCGGGGGAGCGGCCGCCGGTGTCGACCTCGCCATGGCCTCGGGGCTCGGGCTTCTGACGACCAAACCGTTCATCTACGTGTTCAACCTCGACGAGGAGCAGCTCGCCGACGCCGACCTCCACGCGCGGCTGGGCGCGCTGGTCGCCCCTGCGGACGCCGTCTTCCTCAACGCGAAGCTCGAGATGGACCTCATGGAGATGTCCGAGCAGGATGCCCTCGAGATGCTCCAGTCCTTCGGTGCGGAGGAGTCGGGCCTGGACCAGCTGGCGCGGGTGGGCTTCCACACGCTCGGGCTGCAGACCTACCTCACGGCCGGGCCCAAGGAGGCACGCGCCTGGACCATCCACCAGGGCTGGACCGCTCCGCAGGCCGCAGGCGTCATCCACACCGACTTCCAGCGCGGCTTCATCAAGGCCGAGATCGTGTCGTTCACCGACCTTGATGCCGCGGGCTCGATGGCCGCTGCGCGTGCGGTCGGGCGGGTGCGCATGGAGGGCAAGGAGTACGTGATGCAGGACGGCGACGTCGTGGAGTTCCGCTTCAACGTCTGAATCGCTGCGTTTCCGCAGGTCAGAGTAGGTGCGATCTCTTTCAGTCCGCACACAGTCCGCAAGAGCTTCAGCGTGATCAGCTCGATCGGCTGTTCTGAGGTCTGTCTCCAGGCCAGCCACGGCCAGTGACCTACCCACGACGTGACCCTTTGGCGGCGATGAGACTGTGAAGATCGCCTTCGCAGCCTGATGGTGGTGGGCTGTGGGTTGGTGACCGCGGGCGTGACCCGCGTTGAGACTGGCTTCGTGCCTTTGCTGCGACTTGTCCGCTCGTGGTTGCCGGCCCCGGCCCGGACGAGGGTGCTGGCCTGATCAGGAGCTTGACCGCTCGGCGTTAGCGGCGCCGGGCGTGTCTCATCACAGTCCTGCCGAACCTCCGTCTCGGACCGGAACCACGTCCCGTCCGGAGAAGGAGAGAACGTATGGACAGTCTGACCGATCTGCGCGAGGTGGTCGATGTCGTCATCGGCGTCGACACCCACGTGAACACCCACTCCGCCGCGGTGGTGGACACCCACTCCGCCGCGGTGGTGGACACCGCGACCGGTGGTGTCCTGGGTGAGGTCACCGTCGAGGCGACAGCACAGGGCTACGCCGAGCTGGTCGAGTTCGCCAACAACCACGCGACGCTGCGGGCGTGGGCGATCGAGGGGACCGGTGGTCACGGCGCCGGTCTAAGCCGTCACCTGCTGAAGCTGTCGGAGATCGTTATCGAGCTGGAGCGCCCGAAGCGGGTCGCGCGCCGCAACGGCGCGAAGTCCGATCCGCTCGATGCGATCCGCGCTGCGCGTGAAGCGATGGCTCGACCGCGGTTGGGGACCCCCCGCAGCGGAGGCGAACGGCAAGCGTTGTCAGTGCTTTTGGCTGCTCGCCGCTCCGCGATTCACGCGTCCACCGATGCCCAGCTGCAGGTCTTCAGCCTGGTGATCGCCGCACCCGAACCGATCCGAGCCCGGTTCCGCGGTCAGAAGCTTGCCGCGATGCTCACCACCGCCGCGCACCTGCGAGTGCACTCGTCCTGGGACACCGAGACGACCAGCACCGTGGTGGCTCTGCGGGCCCTGGCCCGTCGCGTGCACGCACTGCTGAAAGAAGCACGCGAGCACCAGAAGGCGATGGTGACCATCATCCGCGGCTGGCGCCCCGACCTGCTCGACCAGTTCGGGGTCGGGCCGATCGTGGCCGCCACGGTGTTGTGCGCCTGGTCCCACCCAGGCCGGATCCACTCCGAAGCCGCGTTCGCGATGCTCGCCGGGGTGGCACCCATCCCGGCCAACAGCGGCCAGGTCACCACCCGGCACCGGCTCAACCGTTACGGCGACCGCCAGCTCAACAACGCACTGCACACCGTGGTCGCGAGCCGGATCCAGTACCAGCCGGCCACCCGCGACTACGTCGCTCGCCGTGCTGCCCAAGGCAAGACAGGGCGAGAGATCAAACGCTGCCTTGCCCGCTACGTCGCCCGCGACCTCTATCGGCTCCTTGAAAGCACGGCCACGGCGGCTTGACAAAGCATAGGAGCGTCGCAGCTCCGGGTCATCGGCTCGGCCCGGGGGGTCACGGTCTTGGGCCGTTGTCCGGAGGCCGCCGTCTACCTGTTGGGACGTGTGGCGCTCAGTTGTTGCGCGAGTCCGATTAGCGAGTCCGCCTGGAGCTCGGGGAGGTGCATGGTCCGGGGGTAGCGGCCCCCGGTTCGGTTGATCCAAGCGGAGCGTAGACCGGCTTCGTGGGCCCCGTGGATGTCCCAGGGGTGGACGGCGACCAGCATCGCGTCAGCGGCGGGAACCCGGCAGGTGTCCAGGGCGTACTGGTAGGCCGAGGCGGCCGGCTTCCACGCGGGGGCGTCCTGGACGGACAGCAGCGTGTCGAACGCATCGCGCAGCTCGTTGCGCTCCAGCAGTCCCTCGGCCACGGCGGTCGAGCCGTTGCTCAGGGTCACCAGCCGCAGCCCGAGAGCCTGCAGGGCTCGGATGCCGTCGACGACGTCGGCGTGGACCGGCAGCTGGGTGAAGCCGGACACGACCTGGGCAACGGCGGCGTCCACGTCGTCGCTCAGCCCGTCCAGGAGCCCGTGCAGCGACTCCTCGGCGAGCTGGGCAAAGGCGGGGTTGGCCCCGGTGATCGTCAGCGCGAACCCGTCGCGCAGCAGGCCCGCGAACCAGGTTGCCGCGAGTTGCCCCGGGAGGCCGACGGCCTCGAACCGCCCCTGCATCGGGGACATGTCCGAGAGCGTCTCGTTGACGTCGAACACGATCACGGCCGGCGTGGAACTGACCGCGGCCTCCGCGGATGCCGGTGCGTCCCGGTGAGTGTTCATCAGCCCTCCTGTTGTGGTGGCCGCTGCCCCCTGTCGAGCGGGTGCCGGCTGCGGGAGGATGGCCTGCTGCAGACCCCCAAGCCGTCCG
>JBBQWX010000221.1:0-5992 GCA_038210185.1 Actinomycetales bacterium | reverse complement strand
GCACCGAGGGCACCGAGGGCACCGAGGGCACCGAGGGCACCGAGGGCACCGAGGGCACCGAGGGCACCGAGGGCACCGAGGGCACCGAGGGCACCGAGGGCACCGAGGGCACCGAGGGCACCGACGGCACCGACACCGACGGCACCGGCACGGCGGGGATGGAGGGGACCGACACCGAGACGGAGGGGATCGTGGGCAGCCCGGAGCGCGTCGGCGTCGGCAGGGTGATGCCCTCTCCCCCGCACCCGGTCAGCAACACCGCCACCACAGCGGCGAGGGGGACGAGCCGGGTCCGCGGCAGCGTCGCGCCCGAGGTGGTGCCGATGCCCATCACGAGGACCTTCCTGCCGCGTACCGAGACCTGGAGCTTCCCGAAGTCTGGTGTGGGCGCCGCGGATCGGGCATCACCCGCCTCGGATGAGGCGCCCCCACGTCGACCGGGGTGCCATGGCGTCGGGTTGCTACGCAGGGCGGAGCCCGTCGGCCCGATCAGGCGTCGTGCAGCGGCGCGGAAGGACCCGAGCGACGACGGACGACTCAGGACCCGGCCGCTCACGGCCGAACACCGCCGGCTCGCCGAGGCCACCGGGCGGGCCGAGACCGACCTGTTCACCGCGAACCCCTGGTACGAGTGGGGTCCGTACCTCAGCGAACTACGAGCTGTCGACACTCGTCACCGCGGGTGCCCGGGGTCACCGAGCTGCGTCGGTCCCCCGACCGCGACGTAGACGGTGTTGGCGGAGGTACCCCCCGTGAGCGGGTTCGCGAAGCTGACGACCTGCGCCTCGGCAGAACCGAACTCGGCCTCGAGCAGTGCCACGAAGTCGCCGTCCGGTGGGTCGTCGGACCACAGCGCGAAGACGCCGTCGGGGTGCAGGTGGTCGCGCATCGCCCGCAGTCCCTCGGGCGTGTAGAACGCCGCATGGCTGGGGTGCAGCACGTGCCGGGGTGTGTGGTCGATGTCGAGGAGCACCGCGTGGACGCGGCGCGGGCTGCGCGCACCGAAGGGCGTGGTCCCCCGGGCGAGCGCGAAGAAGTCCCCCTGCACGAGCCGGGCACGCGGGTCGGTGACCAGCGAGGCGGCATCCGGCAGCAGGTGGCGCTCGTGCCAGGCGATCACCGGGTCCAGCGCCTCGACCACCACCAGGGAGCGCAGCCGCGGTTCCTCGAGCGCGGCCACCGCGGTGTAGCCGAGCCCCAGGCCGCCGACGACGACGTCGAGCTCGTCAGCGGCGCACGCCGCGAGGCCGAGGCGGGCCAGCTCGATCTCGGCCACGGGGAACAGGCTGGACATGAGGAACTCGTCGCCGAGCTTGACCTCGTGGACGTCGATCTCGAGGGTGGGGTGCAGCCGCCGACGCAGGCTGATCGCGCCCAGGTCGGTCTGTTGCCAGTCGAGCTCTTCGAACCGCCTGCTCATCGGCCGACCTCTTCCTCGCGTCGCGGGAACCGGCGGCGCCACCGACCCCACCGTAGGCCCACGCCGCAACCACAGGACTGCTGCGGTGCGTCCGGGGGCGCCGCCGTGGAGGATGACCCCATGGCAGAGGACCCCCTGGCGGACGACGCCCACCCGCAGCCGCCCACGCACGCCGAGCGCGCCCGCACCGCCGAGGCGGGGCTTGCCCGCTCGTTGGTCGGGCGGCCCCCGGTCACCCCGGATGCAGAGCTGCGAGACCTCGCCGACGTGGCGGCATCGCTGACCGACCCGCTCCAGTGGGACCGCTACGGGGAGCGCGGCCCGGTGGCGGCCCTGGAGCGCCGGCTGGCCGGCCTGCTGGGGAAGCCGGCCGCGGCGCTCTTCCCGAGCGGGGTGATGGCACAGCAGTCGATGCTGCGTGTCTGGTGCGACGCGAGCGGGTCTCGACGGGTCGCCATCCCGGCGCTGTCCCACCTGTTGCGCCACGAGGGCGACGGGCCGCGCCTGCTGCACGGTTTCGACTTCGCCCTGCTCACCGACGGGCCGTCGGTGCCCCTCGTCGAGCACCTCACCGCCATCCACGGCCCGCTCGGTGCGGCCCTGCTCGAGCTGCCGCTACGCGACGGCGGCCACCTCCTGCCGTCGTGGGACGAGCTGGTCGCCTTCGGGCAGGCCTGCCGGGCCCGAGGGGTGCCTCTGCACCTCGACGGGGCGCGGATCTGGGAGTCGGCCCCGTGCCTGGGTCACACCCCGGCGGAGATCGCCGCCGTGGCGGACAGCGTCTACGTCTCGCTCTACAAGGGCCTGGGCGGGCTGGCCGGAGCGGCCGTCGCGGGCCCGGTGGACCAGGTCGAGCAGGCACGCCTGTGGCGGACCCGGATGGGCGGCACGCTGTTCAGCCTCCTGCCGTACGCCGTCGCGGGCCTGCGTGGTCTCGACCGGGAGCTGCCCCGGATGGCCGAGTACCACGAGCGCGCCCTGCTGTTGGCACAGCGGCTGGAGGCGGCCGGCATCCCGGTCAGCCCGTCGCCGCCGCAGACCAACGCCTTCCGCGTCCACGTCGAGGGCGAGGTGGGCGACCTCGACGAGCGCCGGGTGCGAGCCATGGAGCAGCAGCAGGTCAGGCTCTCGCCGCCGTGGGTGGCCTCCGAGACGCCCGGGTGGTCGTGGACCGAGCTCGTGGTCGGCCCGGCCACGATGGAGTGGGACCTGGACGAGGCGGTCGCGACCCTGGTGCGCGCCTACCTGGCCTGAGCCGACGGGGGCGGCGCGTGACCTGCGGCGACGACAGCAGACGCAGGTGGCATCAAGGCTGGCGTCACGCCCTGAGCGACCTGGCCCGAGCGCGGCGTCGAGCGTTCGCGCGTCGTGGCGGGCATGGAGCCCCTGGGGGCACGCCCGCGCCGCCAGTTCGAGCGCCTGCGCGCCGCGCTCACCCGCCGACGAGGGGTGACGGTCCGACCACCAACCGCCACGGCCCAAGCCGACCTGCTGGCGACGGGAACGCTGACGGCGAGCGGCACAGACTGGTCCAACGACCTTGAGCAGCAGATCCAGATCCTCCCCGAGCGCACCGACAATCTCGCATCGGCGATAGGCATCTTGCGCGCCGACCACGAGCCTGCCCGGCTCGACGCGGACGTCGAACGTGACGCCCTGCGCGTTGAGCACCGCACTGCGCTATCGCACCTACAGGCGCAACAGGAGGCTCAACACCGAGCGACGTTCGCTTCAACGCGCGGGCCTTGCCCCTCATCGGAGCCTCGATCGTCCTCTCTGGGCTGCCCGATGCCGTCGTGGGGGAACCCGTCGGTCGGATGGCCACTCCTCGTCGCGGCGCCCGCCACAACCCTCGCGGTCGTTCGGAGGCCAAGCCCCCTCGACCCCTGATCGGCGCCACCAGTGCTGCCCCCGGCGCTGCCCCCGGTGCTGCCCCCGGAACCCTGGACGACGCCGGCGACACCGCTCGACGTGTCGCGGCTCCCATACATGCACGTGCCGTGGGGCACAACGGCCCATTCGAGCCATTGCCAACCTGGTCTCCGGTGGTCACGCTGGCGAGTACGGGGGCGATGGGCAGGGGCCGCCCACGACCAGCCACCCCAAACGCCGGGCGCCGCAGGAATGCCCCCGGTGAGCCCGGACCCTGGTGGACCCTGGTGGACCCTGCCACCCATGGGCCCGGGTAGGCACCCCCGGTCGACGTCAACGATCCCCCGGGGGTGCCGCCGCGGCGGCCCGTCGCAGCCCACCCGGTGCCCGCCAGTCCCCGCCCGCCACCCAACACCTGGCACAGCCGGGACGGGTGCCCGATGCGGAGGCCGCGCTTCGAGCCGCACAGGTGCCATCGAAGGGCACCGCAGTGCACTGACCCGCGCAGATGCGCCCAACTCAGACGTTGGAGCAGAACGAAACCGGTGTTCTCGACCGTCGTCGGTCGTCGTCGGTGACAGCCGGAGAATGCAGTCTGACCTGCGGTTATGCGCTGATCCAGCCGTCGGGCGTCGTTGGCGGCGAACGGTCTCCGCGGGACTTCTTGCGGACTGTTTGCGGACCGCCGGGTGCCAGCGCCTCGCCATCTCGCCGAACCTTCAGCCGTCGACCTCGAGGCGGGAGGGCGACCAGCAGGTGGCAGGGGAACCGCGACGCGCTCAGCGGTTGCTGGTGGTCGATGTCGGCACTTTACGGTCGAGCCTTGGAACGCGATTGCCGGCAACGGCGGTGACGGCAGCCGACGACTCGCCTGCCACGCATCGCACTCACGCTTCGGCGATCCTCGTGATGAGGCCGTTGGCCCACGCGACCGCGTCACCGACTTCGGGAAGTACGTCGACGCCCTCGATCGCGGCTTCGTAGAGGTCATCCCAGCCGACACCGACCTCGACGCTCGGCGGCCACGAGTGGAGTCGGCGGTAGTCGAAGAGTCGCAGACACGTCGCTCTGAGTTGGCCGAGATCCAGCTCTTCGCGCTTGTCGAGGAGTTGGAGGTCGACGAGGTCGCGGACGCGATCGCTTCCGGGCTCCGAGACGGCGTGGAGCTTCTGCGCGACCTGGTGATCGGCCCGCAGCACCGGGATCGGGTCCGGAGCGGGGAAGCCCAGATCGGTGAAGAGCTCCACCAGATCGGCGGCGAGCCGGAGCTCGGGCTCGACAGCGTCGTCGATCTCGTTGTGACCGAGTTCGAACTTGACCGTCCGCCACGAGCGGCCGAGGTACTCGAGCTTCACGTCGAAGGGCTGCATGACGTAGGCGACAGGAATGCCCTTGGGTCGCGGCGGCTTCCGATCGACCACGCGACCCGTGAAGCCACCCCAGCCGTGACCGAGGGCTGCTTCGAAGTCATCGATGAAGTGCGTCAGTGGATGGATCCGCGCTGCGTCCAGGTCCTGGGTGAACCGCGCATCGGCCCGCCCGTAGCGGAGCGCCATCGCGGTACCACCCTTCACGGCACCCTCGGGGAGCATCTGCCCGACGACGACCATGGCCATGGTTGTCTGCCGGCGCAGCGACCCGGTGTCGTGGGGCTCGAGGTTGCGGATCCGTTGCTCGAGCGACCTCAGGTTGGGTGGTGGAGTCGAGTACTTCAAGAGGCAGCCGTCCCACCAAGGGCCTTGCCGAGCTCGCGCTGGACCTTCGCGTATTCGACACGGGTCACGAGGCCTTGCTTGCGAGCATCCCGGGCCGCCTCGCGCAGTCGCGTCGGCTCGATCCTGCCGAGACAGTCCAAGATCGCGTCAGCTACCCGCATCGCCAGCAGGCCCTCGTAGCGAGTGAGGCCGGGAGCCTCACCAGGAGGCGGCGCGGCCACCTCCATGAACGCCGGAAACCTGGCTCGCGTTCGCTTCGGCGCGATGACACGGACCTTCCGGGGGTTCACGTCAGCGAGACCGAACAGCGCCAATACGGAGTCGCCACGCAGATATGCGCCTTCCCCCACCCGCAGGAGTGCCTCGGCGAACTGGTCGAAGGGAGTGCCGGGCGCGTCAGGAACTCGGTAGATCCCATAGGCGACGTTGATCAGAGCGCCTCGGGCAGCCAGTTTGCGGAGCTCGACCGCCGGAACACCGGCCGAGGCTGCCTGCCGGGTGGTGATGAAGCCGTACTCCCCGAGCGCGATCTCACGCACTCGATCCCGGTACTTCAATCCGGCAGTCATGGCACAACCGTACCAATAACGGTACGGTTGTGCCAGTCGCCAGGTGACTGTCCCCAGAAGATGGGGTCGCCACTCGTCTCGATGTGATCGAGAAGCAGCCGGACGTTCTTGGTCGGGGGTTTGTTCTTGTACTCGTAGAACTTCAGGTTGCGGTCGCGCCAGTAGATCGCCCATTGTCCCGTCGACTGCGTATAGCGCAGCCGGGCGATCGGGAACCGGGTGTGCTCACCAAGACCGTCCCAAGGTGGCCGCACCTCGACGATGTCGGCGGGACATCTTGCGGACTGTTTGCGGACCGCCGGTCAGGTCGAGAGGCCTCTGGTGAGGGCGGCGTCGAACAGCGTCCGCGCGACCTGTTCGGCCTTCTCGGTCGCCGCTGCCCCCACCGGCTTCGCCTCGTAGCGGTCCTGGTTGCG